>DATMBX010000001.1:0-3040 GCA_035558955.1 Solirubrobacterales bacterium
GCTGCGAGTTCGACTATGCCGGCGTGCAGGCCTGCCGGGCGCTGCGCGGCGAGGGCTACCGGGTCGTGCTCGTGAACTCCAACCCGGCGACGATCATGACCGACCCCGAGTTCGCCACCGCCACCTACGTCGAGCCGCTGCTGCCCGGCCCGGTGGCGAAGATCATCGAAAAGGAGCGGCCCGACGCGCTGCTGCCGACGCTCGGCGGGCAGACCGCCCTCAACGTCGCGATGGCGCTGCACGACGACGGCACGCTGGAGCGCTTCGGGGTCGAGCTGATCGGCGCCGACCACGGGGCGATCCACCGCGCCGAGGACCGCGAAGAGTTCCGTCGCACGATGGACGCGGCCGGCCTGAGGGTGCCGTGGTCGATGACGGTCGAGAGCCTCGGCGAGGTCGAGGGGGCGCTCGCCGACGGTCGCATCGCGCTGCCCGCGATCGTCCGCCCGGCCTTCACCATGGGAGGCGAGGGCGGCGGCGTGGGGGGGACCGAGACGGAGCTGCGCCAGGTCGTCTCCGAGGGCCTCGCCGCCAGCCCGATCAACCAGGTTTTGATCGAGGAGTCGGTGATCGGCTGGGGCGAGTTCGAGCTGGAGGTGATGCGCGACCGCAACGACAACGTCGTGATCGTCTGCTCGATCGAGAACGTCGACCCGATGGGCGTTCACACCGGCGACTCGGTCACGGTTGCCCCGGCGCAGACGCTGACCGACCCGCTCTATCAGGAGCTGCGCGACCAGGCGATCAAGGTGATCCGCGCGGTCGGCGTCGAGACCGGCGGCTCCAACGTCCAGTTCGCGGTCAACCCCGAGACCGGTGAGATCGTCGTGATCGAGATGAATCCGCGCGTCTCGCGCTCCTCCGCCCTCGCCTCGAAGGCGACCGGCTTCCCGATCGCGAAGATGGCGGCGAAGCTGGCGGTCGGCTACGCGCTGGAGGAGATCCCCAACGACATCACCCGCGCCACGCCTGCCGCCTTCGAGCCGACGATCGACTACGTCGTCACCAAGATCCCGCGCTTCGCCTTCGAGAAGTTCCCCGGCGCCGAGGGCCGCCTCTCCACCTATATGCAGAGCGTCGGCGAGGTGATGTCGATCGGCCGCACCTTCCGCGAGTCGTTCGCCAAGGCGCTGCGCTCGCGCGAGCTGGACTCGGCGCCGGAATTCCCCGACGCCGACGAGGAGCTCTTGGAGCGCATCGCCGTTCCCTGCGCGGAGCGCTTCGACCAGATCCTGGAGGCCTTCCGCCGCGGCCTCGACATCGAGGTGGTGCATGAGCGCTGCCAGGTCGACCGCTGGTTCCTGCGCGAGCTGCGGTCGCTTGCCACCGAGGGGGACGGCACTGAGGGCTTGTCGCGCGCCTACAAGGCCGTCGATACCTGCGCCGCCGAGTTCGAAGCGGCGACGCCCTATTACTATTCCACGCACGAGCGCCCGGGGGCCGGCGGCGCCCCCGCCTCAGAGGTGCGCCGCGGAGATCGCGACTCCGTCGTCATCCTCGGCGCCGGCCCCAACCGGATCGGCCAGGGGATCGAGTTCGACTACTGCTGCGTGCATGCCGCGATGACCGCGCGCGAGCTGGGCCGCGACGCGGTGATGGTCAACTGCAACCCGGAGACGGTCTCGACCGACTACGACACCTCCGACCGCCTCTACTTCGAGCCGCTCACTGCGGAAGACGTGCTCGCCGTCTGTGAGCAGGAGCGCCCCGAGGGGGTGATCGTCCAGTTCGGCGGCCAGACGCCGCTGAAGCTGGCGCGCGACCTGGAGGAAGCGGGCGTGCCGCTGCTCGGCACCCCGGTCGATGCGATCGACCTGGCCGAGGACCGCGGTCGCTTCGGCGCCCTGCTGCGCCGTCTCGACATTGCCCATCCGCCCTACGGCACCGCGCTCTCCGCCGACGAGGCGACGGTGATCGCCGAAGAGGTCGGATTCCCGCTGTTGGTTCGGCCCTCCTACGTTCTCGGCGGCAGGGCGATGGAGATCTGCTATTCGACCGACGACCTCTCCGCCTACCTGGACGCCCACGTCAAAGCCGACCAGGAGCACCCGCTGCTCCTCGACCGCTTCCTCGAGAACGCGATCGAGGTCGACGTCGACGCTCTCGCCGACAGCGAGGACGTCTGGGTCGCCGGGATCATGCAACACGTCGAGGAGGCGGGCGTGCATTCCGGCGACTCCGCCTGCGTAATACCGCCGATGAGCCTCGGCGAGGAGATGCTGGAGGAGATTCGCGCGACGACCAAGCGGATCGCCCTCGAGTTGGGTGTCGTCGGCCTGATCAACATCCAGTACGCGCTCGCCGGCTCCAAGCTGCACGTGATCGAGGCCAACCCGCGCGCCTCGCGCACCGTGCCTTTCGTCTCCAAGGCGATCGGCACGCCCCTGGCCAAGATCGCCGCGCGGTTGATGCTGGGGGAGAGACTGGCCGAGCAAGACCTGCCGGAAGCGCAGCCCGGCCACGTAAGCGTGAAGGAGGCGGTGCTGCCCTTCGCCCGCTTCGCCGGCGCCGACTCGGTCCTGGGCCCGGAGATGAAGAGCACCGGAGAGGTGATGGGGATCGCCGCCGACTTCCCGACAGCCTTCGGCAAGGCCCAGGCCGCGGCGGGGGTGACGCTGCCGACCGAAGGCTCGGTCTTCATCACCGTCACCGATACCGACAAGCCGGCCGCGACCCAGATCGCCGCGCGCTTCCACGACCTCGGTTTCGAGGTGATTGCGACCGGAGGCACCGCGCAGGCGATCTCGGGAATGGGCGTGCCGGTGACGCCGATCAACAAGATCGCCGAAGGCTCGCCGCACGTCGTCGACCTGATCAAAGAGCGCCGCTGCGCGCTGGTGATCAACACCCCGACCGGCTCGGGCGCCCGCGCCGACGGCTATGAGATCCGCACCGCCGCAGTGCGCAAGGGGATCCCGTGCGTGACGACGATGACCGGCGCCTCGGCGGCGGTCCGAGCGATCGCGGCGCAGAAGGAGCGGGAGGCGGAGGTGCGCAGCCTGCAAGAGATACATGGCGCCGTGAAGGCCACCCAGCCTCG
>DATMBX010000002.1:0-9872 GCA_035558955.1 Solirubrobacterales bacterium
CGCCCTCCACGGTGGAGAAGGTTCCCGTTTCCGGGTTGAAGCGGGCGATGCCGGCGCGGCGCGCCTCCTCGACGACAGCCCGAGCGACGGCCGGGGCGACGTCGCGGTTGAAGACGCTGGGGATGATGTAGTCCTCGGAAAGGTCGTCTTCGGTGACCGTTTCAGCGATCCCGTGGGCGGCCGCTAGCTTCATCTCCTCGGTGATGCGCGGGGCGCCGGCGTCCAACGCGCCACGGAAGATCCCGGGGAAGCAGAGCACGTTGTTGATCTGGTTCGGGTAGTCGGAGCGTCCGGTGGCCATGATCCGCACGTGCGGGGCGGCGTCCTCCGGCATCACCTCGGGGTTGGGATTGGCCATCGCGAAGACGATCGCGTCGTCGTTCATCTTTCCCAGCGCCTCCGGCGGGATGATGCCGGGGCCGGAGAGGCCGATGAAGAGGTCCATTCCTTCAATCGCGTCGGCGGGTTGGCCGGTGACCTTGTCCGGGTTCGAGTTCTCCGAGTACCAACGCTTGATTCCCGTCATCTCGCCGGACTCGTAGTCCTCGCGGGTGGTGGAGAGGGCGCCGCGCCGGTCGCAGCCGACGATGTGAGTGACTCCCGAAGCGAGCATCATCTTGGTCACCGCTACCCCGGCGGCGCCGAGCCCAACCACCAGGACCCGCAGGTCCTCGATCGGCTTGCCGGTGATCTTCAGCGCGTTGAACAGCGCCGCCATGGTCACGACCGCGGTGCCGTGCTGGTCGTCGTGGAAGACGGGGATGTCGATCGATTCCTTCAGCCGGTCCTCGATCTCGAAGCAGCGCGGCGCGGAGATGTCCTCGAGGTTGATGCCGCCGAAGGTGGGGGCGATCAATTCCACCGCCTTGACGATCTCGTCGGGGTCTTGTGTGTCGAGGCAGATCGGGAAGGCGTCGACGTCGGCGAACTCCTTGAACAGCATCGCCTTGCCCTCCATCACCGGCATCGCCGCCTCCGGCCCGATGTTCCCCAGGCCCAACACGGCGCTGCCGTCGGAAACGACGGCGACCATGTTCTTCTTGATCGTGTACTCGAAGGCGCGGCTGCGATCGGCATGGATGTCCTGGCAGACGCGGGCGACACCCGGCGTGTAGGCCATCGAGAGGTCGTCGCGGGTCTTCAGCGGATACTTGTTGTGCACCTCGATCTTGCCGCCCCGATGCATCTGCATCGTGCGATCGACGTAGTCGAGGACCTTCGCTCCGCGGGTCGAGCCGATCCCCCGCAGGATTTGCTCCCAGTGCTCCCGGTCCTGGGCGTCGATCGTGAATTCGCGAACCCGCTTCCCTTCACCCCCGGCTCCGGGAACCAGATCCACGCCTTGCAGCTGCCCCCCGGCTTCGGCGATCGCGGCGGTCAGCTTCCCCAGGGGCTCCTGCCGGGCATCGAGCTCGACGCGGATGGTGACGCTGTATTGGGCGCTGACGGCCATAGGCCAGCTATCGAATCAGATTCGCCCTCCTTGCTCGCTCGCGCCTATGATCGCCGTCGATGGCGGCGGCCGCGCTCGTTCTCTATGGCGTTTCCCTGACGCTCACCTTCGGTGTGCGGATCGCCGTGCAGGTTCGCCGCACCGGCTCGACGGGAGTCCACGGCTTTGCCGCCGATGCCGGCCCGCTCGAACGGTTCGCCGGCGTCCTCTTCGTCACCTCACTGGCGGGCGGCGCGCTGGCGCCGATGCTGGCGCTGCTCGGCATTCTTGAGCCGATCCCGGCGCTCGACAGCGCCACCGGCAACGGGATCGGCTTTGTCATCGCCGCAGGCGGGGTCGTCCTCACCTTCGGAGCCCAGCTCGCGATGGGGGACGCATGGCGAATCGGGGTCGACCCGGAGGAACGCACCCAGCTCGTCACCGGCGGTCCGTTCAAGCTGGTTCGCAACCCGATCTACAGCGCGATGATCCCAACCGTCCTCGGTCTCGTCCTGATGGTCCCCAACGTTCTCGCGATCGCCGTGCTCGCGACCCTCGTGACCGCTCTGGAATTGCAGGTCAGGCTGGTCGAGGAGCCGCATCTGCTGCGGACCCACGGCGAGGAGTACGCAAGCTACGCGGCGCACGTCGGCCGCTTCGTACCGGGAGTGGGGTTACTGCGTGGCCGATGATGCGCACGAGCTGTTCCTGCTCGACGGGAACTCGCTCGCCTACCGGGCGTATTTTGCCCTGCCGGAGTCGATTGGGACCTCCGACGGGCGGCCTACGAACGCGATCTATGGACTGGCTTCGATGCTGGTCAAGATCATCGACGAGCATCGGCCGGCTGGGGTGGTCGTGGCTTGGGACGCGGGAATGTCCGGACGGGAGGTCACCTACGACCTCTACAAGGCCCAGCGGCCTCCGCGGCCGGATCTGCTGCGGGAGCAGTGGCCCAACCTGATGCCGCTGGTCGAGGCCTTCGGCTACACCAACGTCAAGGTCGAGGGCTATGAGGCCGACGACGTGATCGCCTCGCTGGCGCGGCGGGCGCAGGAGCAGGGGATCCCGGTGATGGTCGTCTCCGGCGACCGTGACGTCTACCAGATGGTCGGCGACGGGATTCGTGTGATGAGCACCTCGCGGGGCATCACCGAGACCAAGGTCTATGACCGCGAGGCGGTGATCGAGCGCTACGGCGTGCCGCCGGAACTGATCACCGACCTGATGGGCCTGCGAGGCGACACCTCCGACAACATCCCCGGCGTTCCCGGGATCGGCGAGAAGACGGCGACGCAGCTCCTGCAGAGATTCGGCTCGCTGGAAACGGTGCTGGCGAGCGTCGACGAGATCTCCGGCGCCAAACGCAAGCAGAACCTGGTCGAGCACGCCGACGACGCTCGCGTCTCCAAGCAGCTGGCGACCCTCCAGTACGACATCGATACCGGAGTCGACTTGGGCGAGGTGATGGGAGCGGAGCCCGATCGCAGCGTGCTGCGCGATTTCATGCGGGAGTTCGAGCTACGGGCCGTGCTCGAGCGGCTCGAGGAGGCGCTTGGGGATGAAAGCGCACTGCCGGGTCGCCGGGTCGAGACCGAGTTGGAGGTGGAAGCGGTGGAGGGGGCTCCGGCGGATCTCGGCGAAGGCCCCGCCGCGCTGGCGATTGCCGGCGATCGCTGGGCCGGCGCCGACGGCGGGCGCGTCATCACCGGAGTCTCGATCCTGGACGAGCTGGCCGTCGCCCTCGCCGGCCGGCCGCTCGTCGCCCACGACGCCAAGTCGCTCGGCGGCGGTCGCCACGGCTTGCTGGCCGCCGCGGCCCGCGAGGGAGTCGAGCTGGCGCTCGATCACGACACGCTTGTAGCCGCCTACCTGCTGGAGCCCCAGCGCCGAACCTACGACCTGACCGAGCTGGCCGCCGATGCCGGGATCGGACTGGCCGAGGAGGTATCCAAGGGGGATGGCGACGATGACGGCCAGCTCTCCCTGGACGAGGGGGGCGGAGAGGCGGGTCTCGATCCCGCCGAAGAGGCGCAACTGGTCGCCGCCCTGGCGGATAAGCAACGGCCACGCCTGAGAGATCTTGAGCTCGAGCCGTTGCTGCGCGATGTCGAGCTGCCGCTCGTCCATGTCCTCGCCGCGATGGAGCGCGAGGGACTGAAGCTCGACGCGGAGCGCCTCGCCGAGGTCGGCGCCGGCTTTGGCGAGCGGATCGACACCCTGGAGAAGGAGATCTACGAGCTGGCCGGGCACGAGTTCACGATCGGCTCCCCGCAACAGGTCGGGCAGGTCCTCTTCGAAGAGCTCGGCCTAACCCGCAAGCGGCGCGGCAAAACCGGCTTCTCGACCGATGCCCGCGTCCTCGCGCAGATCCGCGACGAGCACCCGATCGTCGAGAAGATCGAGAGCTGGCGTGAGCTGACCAAGCTGAAGAACACCTACCTCGACTCGCTTCCCGAGCTGATCGACCCGCAGACCGGTCGCGTCCACACCACGTTCAATCAGACGACCGCGGCAACCGGGCGCCTCTCCAGCACCAACCCCAACCTGCAGAACATCCCGATCCGGACCGAGCTGGGGCGCCCCGTCCGCGCCTGCTTCGTCGCCGACCGAGGCGCACGCCTGCTGTCCGCCGACTACAGCCAGGTGGAGTTGCGCGTGTTGGCCCACGTCGCCGACGAGGAGGTGCTGAAAGAGATCTTCCGCGCCGGCGACGACGTCCACGCGGCGACCGCGGCGGAGGTCTTCAACATCTCCCGCGACGAGGTCGACATCGGCCAGCGCTCGAAGGCGAAGATGGTCAACTTCGGCATCGTCTACGGATTGACCGGGTTCGGGCTCGCCGACCGGCTCAACATTCCGCGCAAGGAGGGGGAGGAGTTCGTCGCCCGCTACCTGGAGCGCTTTCCGGCGGTGCGCGCCTTCCGCGAGCAGGTCGTCGAGCGGGCCCAGGAGGAGGGCTATGTGACGACGCTTATGGGTCGCCGCCGCGCGATTCCGGAGCTGCGTTCCGGCAACCCCAATACCCGCCGGCTCGGCGAGCGCCTCGCCGTCAATACCGTGATTCAGGGCACCGCCGCCGACATCATCAAGGTGGCGATGGTCCGCTGCCACCGCGCTCTGGAAGGGGCCGGGACGAAGACCCGCCTCGTCCTGCAGATCCACGACGAGCTGCTGTTCGAAGGCCCGGCGGGGGAGATGGACGACGCGGTCGAGCTGGTGCGCCGTGAGATGTGCGCCGCATACCCGCTCGACCCGCCGCTTGAGGTCGACGTTGGCGTCGGCCAGGACTGGCTCGACGCAAAGTGAGGGCCTGATGGACCGCGGCCTGGCTGTCCTGCTCACGGCGATCGCGGGAGGGCTGATTGCCTTGCAGGCTCCGATCAACGCCGGCCTGGGCAAGGCGACCGGGAGCCTGCCCGCCGCGCTGGTCTCCTTCCTGGTGGGGACGGTCGCGCTGGCGGCGATCGTCGTGCTCAGCGGCAGGGCGGGCGGCCTCTCCTCCACCTTCGACGTCAGCTGGTACTACCTGCTCGGGGGGCTGCTGGGCGCTATCTACGTCGCCAACGCGTTGATCGCGGTCAGCGCGATCGGGGCGGGCGGGGTCGCGGCGGCGACGATCACCGGCCAGCTTGTTTTCTCGGTGGCGATCGACCGGCTAGGCCTGTTCGGCCTGGACGAGGTCCCGCTCACCCCCGAGCGGATCCTCGGCGTTGCGTTGCTGCTGGCCGGGACGGTCCTCGTCGTTCGCTGAGCCGGCGGCGAAGCGCGGCGGGGCGATCTCCAGGTAGTGCCCGAAGGACCAGTCGACGAAGCGCTTAGCGCCGAGCAGGCGGATCAGCCCCGCCAGCAGGCGCGGGGGAACGCGCGGCACGAGTCTCTGCACGCGCAGCATCCAGCGGAACTTCCACTCGTGCGAGTCGTTGAACTCCGCGTAGCGGGCGGCTGCCTCCTCGCGGCTCTGCCGACCCTCGACGACCTCGCGCAGCTCCCGTCCCAGCGCGATCCCGAAGTAGAGGGCCGTGCGGATCCCCTCGGCGCTGAGCGGCAGGCAGTGCCCGGCGGAGTCGCCGGCGAAGAAGACGCCTCCCTCGGTGGCGCGGCGCAGCTTGTGGGGGATCCAGTTGCCCTGGTAGGCGTTCGGCTCCTTCCCCAAGTCTTCGGTGAGCAGGACCGTCGTGTCCTTGACGTGGAAGCGAGGATCGAAGGAGCCGACGCCGATGCGCAGCTCGTCGCGGGCGGGGAAGGACCAGCCGTAGCCGGCGGGCACGTAGCGGCGGTCGATCCAGATCTCCAGGTCCTCGCTCGCGCCGCTCGGGTGAACCTCGAGGCCGCGGGAGAGCGGCGCGTCCGGTGGTTGGTAGCCGTCGCCGGCGGCGAGCACGCGGCGCCAGCCGAGCGCGTCGACGACCAGCCGCGAGGAGAGGACGCCTCGGTCGGTCTCGATCCGGAGCATTCCGTCGCCGTTGGCGGCCGGCGCGCGGCCGTTGACCTTGGCGGTTTCGAAGGTCGCGTCGCAGTCGCGCCAAAGCAGCTCGCACATCTGCCTGTAGTCGAAGGTGGAGAACGTCCAGGGCAGGCGAAAGCGGGTGGTGCCGTGGGGGGTGTTGATGACCAGCGTGTCGAAGCGCTGCCGCTCGGCGTCCATCAGGCCCAGTTGCCGCATCCACTCGGTCGGGATGCCACAGGCGGACGTCTGCCGCTCGCCGATCTCATAGCGATCGACGACCAGAACGTCTGCCCCCGAGCCTGCCAGCTCGCGAGCCACGGCCAGCCCGGCGAAGCTGGCTCCGCAGATCAGAACGTCGTGCGTTCCGTCGAGCGGAGTCCGCTCGTCGCCGCGTTTCGTGGCCCGGACCGGCATTGCGCACGATTCTGCCATTATTCGCCGCCGTGTCCGCCGCCGACACATTGACCGCCCCTGCGACCCCGGCCTCCGAGGGCACTCCCGTCGAGGGCTCCGGCGGCCTGCTGCTGCAGGTCAACGGCCATGTCGTGCCCAATTACGCGGCGACGATGGTCTCCTTCGAAGAGGGGGACGTGGTCAATGGCAAGGTCGTCCGCATCGACAAGGACGAGGTTCTGGTCGACATCGGCTACAAGTCGGAAGGGGTAATCCCCTCCAACGAGCTTTCGATTCGCAAGTCGGTCGACCCGGCCGAGGAAGTCGAGATCGGCGAGGAGATCGACGCCCTCGTCCTCACCAGAGAGGACCAGGAAGGTCGGCTGATCCTCTCCAAGAAGCGGGCCCGCTTCGAGAAGGCGTGGCGCCGCATCGAGGCCGCCGCCGAGTCCGGCGAGCCGGTCGAGGGGTCAGTGATCGAGGTGGTCAAGGGCGGCCTCATCCTCGACCTCGGCGTCCGCGGCTTCCTGCCCGCCTCGCTGGTCGACATCCGCCGCGTCCACAACCTCGAGGAGTTCACCGGCCAGACGCTCGAGTGCAAAGTGATCGAGCTGAACCGCAGCCGCAACAACGTGGTGCTGTCGCGGCGCGCCGTGCTGGAGGAGGAGCGCAAAGAGGTTCGCGAGCAGATCCTCGGCAACCTCGCGCCCGGCCAGGTCGTCGAGGGCAAGATCTCCAACATCGTCGACTTCGGCGCCTTCGTCGACCTCGACGGGATCGACGGCCTGATCCACATCTCAGAGCTTTCCTGGAGCCACGTCAACCACCCCTCCGAGGTGGTCGCGATCGGCGACACCGTGCGGATCAAAGTGCTGGACATCGACCGCGACCGCCAGCGCATCTCCCTTGGCCTCAAGCAGACGCAGGAGGATCCGTGGCAGCGCGTGATCAGCACCCACCGGCCCGGCAACGTGCTCGAGGGGTCGGTGACCAAGGTCGTCGCCTTCGGCGCCTTCGTCGAGATCCTGCCCGGCGTCGAGGGCCTGGTCCATATATCCGAGCTTGCCGACCGCCACGTCGAGAACCCGAGCGAGGTGGTCGAGCCGGGGGCGAAGCTGAACGTGAAGATCCTCGAGATCGACGAGGAGCGCCGCCGCCTCTCGCTCAGCATCAAGCAGGTCGAGGACCAGAACATGCCGATGAGCGATCTCGGCGCCCAGCTCGCGGCCGCCAACGGCGAGACCGAGGCTGAGGAAGAGCCTGTCGCCGAGGAATCTCCGGCTGAAGAATCTGCCGCCGACGAAGCGCCGGCTGAAGAGCCTGTCGCCGAGACCGAGACGGATGAACCTGACTCCGATGAGGCGGAATCGCCGGAGGAGGCCCAAGAAGGCGAATCGGTGATCGATCGTCCGGATTCCCCAGACGACATCGACGAGGCCGCCGGCGAAGAGGCCTCCGAAGACGCCCCGGCGGAAGAACCCGCCGAGCAGGACGAAGAAGCCGACTCTTAGAGAGTCCAATGCCGCTGACGATCGGCCTCACCGGCGGCATCGCGGCGGGGAAGTCCGAGGCCCTCGCCGCCTTCGAGCGTCTGGGCGCGGCGACCATCTCCAGCGACGCGGTGGTTCATGAGTTGCTCGATTCCGAGCCGCTGCTTGGGCGGTTGGTCGAGCGCTGGGGATCCGAAGTGGCGCCCGAGGGGAGGGTGGACCGCGCCAAGGTCGGCGAGGTCGTCTTCGCCGACCCCGGGGAGTTGAGATGGCTGGAGGCCCAGATCCATCCCCTCGTGGGGGAGCGAATCGGGGCCTGGCTGGCCTCCCTTGCCTCCGAGGCGGACATCGCCGTCGTCGAGGTGCCGCTGCTGTTCGAGACGGAGATGGAGAAGGTCTTCGACACCACGGTCGCCGTCGTTACCGCCGACGAGGTGCGCCGCGCCCGTGCCGAAGCGCGCGGGCACGCGCTGGTCGGCGAGCGTGAGGCGCGCCAGCTCGCCCAGGAGGAGAAGGCGACCCGCGCCGAGCATGTGGTCGAGAACGACGGCACGATCGAGGATCTCGAGCGGGCGCTGTCCGCGCTGATCGAGACCCTGCGGGGATGAAGCGCAGGCGACGGCGACGACGGTTTGCGATCGGCGCCTCGGTCGTCGCGGCCGGGGTCGCCGTCGGGGTGGCGGTGGGCCTGTTCGGCAAGTTCGACGACGTGATCCAGGAACTGACGCTGCCGCTGCGCCACGAGGACATCATTCGGCAGCAGGCCGGTGAGAAGAACGTGGACGCCTCGCTGATCGCGGCCGTGATCTACGCCGAATCCCGCTTCAGCGACCAGACGTCTCACGCCGGCGCCCGGGGCTTAATGCAGATAACACCCCCGACCGCACGCGAGATAGAGAAGCTGAGCGGCGGCTCCACCTTCGAGATCGACGACCTCTCCGACCCTGACCTCAACATCCGCTACGGGACCTTCTACCTGCGTGAGCTGCTCGACCGCTACGACGGGAACGAGGTGGCGGCGCTTGCGGCCTACAACGCCGGGCCGACAAATGCCGAGGAGTGGGGAGGGGCGGATCTGACCGTGGACGACATCCGGCTGGACGAGACGCGGGGCTATGTGGTCGAGGTGCTCGACAAGCGGAGCGAATACCGCAACGAGTACGGCCGGGAGCTGGGCTACTGACCGCCGAGGCCCCCCGGCCGCGCGTAGCCGCGCTCGCGCTTGCGGTCGGGCTCGTCCTGGCCGACTCCTCGATCGTCGTCCTGGCGCTGCCGCAGATCTACCGCGAGCTGGACACCAGCGTCGCCGGAGTGACCTGGGTGCTGGTCTCCTTCAACCTGGTGATGGCCCTCGCCGCGGTGCCGGCGGCGCATCTGGCGCGTCGCGCGGGGCCGGGGCGCGCCGCCGCCGTCGGGCTGGCGGTCTTCGCCGGCGCCAGCCTCGCCTGTGGGCTCTCCGCGCACCTCTCGACGCTGCTCGCCGCCCGCTGCGTGCAAGCGGTGGGAGGGGCCGTGGCGGTCACCGCCGTGCTGGAGCTGCTGCCCGCGACGGTGGGATCCGAGCGCCGTGCGACCGCGGTGTGGGCGAGCGCGGGGGCCACGGGCGCGGCGCTGGGCCCGGCCGTCGGCGGTTTGCTCACCGAGCTGGTGTCGTGGCAATCGATCTTTCTCCTGCAGGTGCCGGTCGCCATCGCCGCCGCGGCGCCGATCCTCGCGGTCGCCAAACACGAGGCGGCGACGGGGATCGTCGCGACCGAGCTGCGCCGGACCGGCCGCCCGCACATGATGGCCAACCTGGCCCTGGCGATGGTCTCGGCGGCGATCGCCGCCGCCCTCTTCCTGCTCGTCCTGCTCCTGATCGAAGGCTGGCGGATGTCGCCGATCGCGGCGGCGCTCGTCGTCTCCGTGATGCCGATCTTTGCGTTCTTCGGCAGGCGCCTCGGCTCCTCCGTGCCCAGCACCCGCACGCGCGCCGCGGCCGGCGCGATCCTCGTCGCCGGCGGGCTCGGCGGCCTGGCTCTGCTGCCCAAGGCGACGATCGCGCTCACCGTGCCGCCACAGATCCTGGTCGGGATCGGCCTCTCGCTGGTGCTCTCGGCGCTGACCG
>DATMBX010000003.1:0-17359 GCA_035558955.1 Solirubrobacterales bacterium
GAGGCGGGGATCGTCTTCATCGGCCCGCCCGCCGCGGCGATCGAGGCGATGGGGTCGAAGACGCGGGCGCGGGAGATCATGGCCGAGGCCGGAGTGCCGATCGTCCCCGGCGCGACGGCGCCCGCGAAGGATGTCGACGAGGCGCGCAAGCAGGCCGAGGACGCGGGCTATCCCGTCGCCTGCAAGGCGGCCGGCGGCGGCGGCGGCAAGGGCTTCCGCGTGGCGATGACCCCCGACGACCTCGAAGAGGCCTTCGACGGCGCCGCGCGCGAGGGCGAGAAGTTCTTCTCCGACGCTCGCGTATATGTGGAGCGCTACCTGGAGGATCCGCGCCACGTCGAGGTACAGGTCCTCGCCGATTCCCACGGCAACGTGATCCACCTCGGCGAGCGCGACTGCTCGGTCCAGCGCCGCCACCAGAAGGTGATCGAGGAGGCGCCCGGCCCGCGCGTCGACGCCGAGATGCGCGAGCGGATCGGCAAGATCGCCACCGATGCCGCCGCCGCCGTCGGCTACCGCTCGGCCGGCACGGTCGAGGGGCTGCAGGTGGACGGGGAGTACTTCTTCCTCGAGATGAACACACGGGTTCAGGTCGAGCACTGCGTGACCGAGATGGTCACCGGCGTAGACATCGTCCGCGAGCAGGTGCTGGTCGCCGCCGGCGAGGAGCTCTCGATCGCCCAGGAGGACGTCGAGCTGCGCGGCCACGCGATCGAGTGCCGGATCAACGCCGAGGCGGCGCACAAGAGATTCGCGCCGGCGCCCGGCGCGATCACCTCATACCGCGAGCCGGCCGGGCCCGGCGTGCGGGTGGACTCGGGCGTCGAGGCGGGCTCCGAGGTGACGCCGATGTACGACCCGATGGTCGCCAAGCTGATCGTTTGGGACGCCGATCGCGAGCTGGCGACGCGGCGGATGCGGCGGGCGCTGGACGAGTACGAGATCGGCGGTCTCACCACCCTGATTCCCTTCCACAAAGCGCTCCTCGCGACCGAGCAGTGGGCGAAGGGGGAGACCTGCCGCGACCTGATGGAGGACCGCGACTGGCTGAAGTCAACCGCCCCGGAGGTCGCCGGCCCCGCCGAGGCCCCGGAGGGCGTTGAGGTCGTCGAGCGCGACTACAAGGTCGAGGTCTCGGGCAAGCTCTTCGACGTTAAGGTGATCGGCGAGGCGCTCGCCGCCGGCTCGGCGCTCGCCGCGGGCGGCAAGAAACCGCCGAAACGGGAGCGCAAATCAGGCGGGGGTGAAGGGGCGTCCAGCGAAGCCCTCCCGAGCCCACTCCAGGGCACTGTCTTCAGAGTCGCGGTGGAGAGAGGCGCCGAGGTCTCCGAGGGAGACCTGATCTGCGTGATCGAGGCGATGAAGATGGAGAACGAGATAGTCGCCCATCGCTCGGGGAGAGTCACCGCTCTGAACGTTGCCGAGGGCGCCGCCGTTTCCAGCGGCGACGTCCTCGCCGTTATCGAATAGGCCTTCGCGGCACGAACAGCGTCACCGCGCGTCGGCGGGTCGTGCGCTGACCGGTGGCGTCCTGCGCGATGACCGTGAGGTTGGCTGTTGCTTTGCCTCCGCTGCGGAGTGCCCGAGCGGCTGCCCGACGAACTCCGGGAGGTACGCGCAGGCTGAGCCTGCTCCATTGGCCGGCTGCGAGCGAGACCCGCGATGGGCGGAGGCGGCGCTTGCTGCGGACGGTGCGCCCCCGCCTTTCCGTTGTCATCGAGATCGATCCGTTCGCTCGTACCGCGCATGGCTCCCGCGGGCAAATGGCGAAGACATTGACGCGTCCTCTGAGCCGCTGGCGTCTGGCTCCGGCGAGGCGGAGCGCTGGGCCGTTTGAGTCGATGACGGTGATGGTCGTCGAGGCGACTGCCGCCGCCGTGCCGTTGCAGGACGCGGTCTGGCCGGTGAAGACCAGCTCGTTCGAGCAGCCCTCGTTGTCGGTCACCGTCAGCGTCACCGTGTAGGTGCCGGGTCTGCGGTAAGTGTGAGTTCGCCGAGTCTGCGGGCCCTGGGCGCGTTTTCCGTCGCCCCAGTCCCAGGCGTAGTTGGCGACCGTCCCGTCAGGATCGCTGGATGCGCCCGCCTGGAAGGTGAGTCTGCGTCTGGCCAGTCGCCGTTGCGGGGTGACCAGGAACGATGCGGTCGGTCCTTGGTTGGGGACGATCGCGAGGCCGGTCGGCCCGGCCCCGGTTGCGATCGTGCCGGTGACGGCATTGGTGGCGGTGCTGAACGACGAGACGTTGCCGCCCCCGGAGTTGGTGACGTAGCCCTGCGCGCCATCCGGCGCGATCGCGATCCCGGCAGGAGCATTGAAGCCGCCGATGGCGGGCGACGTCGCGTTGGTCGAGGTCGCGATGGGCGTGACGCTGTTGGCCCCCAATGCCGCCGCATAGGCGAACGTGCCGCTGGGTGCGACAGCGATCCCCGATGGCGTCGCCCCGACTGTGGGCGTTGGGGGGATCACGTTGCCGTTGGCGGGATTGAAGGCGGTGACCGTGGTCGCGCCGCTGTCTGTGACGAAGCCCCGCCCCCCACGCGGCCCGATCGCGATTCTGGATGGCGCGGAGGCGTCGACCACCGTGCCGATCGGGAGGCGGGTGACGGCGCTGAGGATCGCCACGTTGTTGGCGTTCTGGGCGACGAAGACGGACCCCCCGTCGGGGGAGACCGCGATCCCGTCGGGTCTGGACGCGGCGCCGTCCGGCAGGGGAATCGGCCCTCCGGACAAAGTGTTCGTGTCCGTGAAGATCACCGAAACGGTTCCATCGCCGCTGTTTGCCACCCAAGCCGTCTGCCCATCGGGAGCAATGGCGATCCCCCGCGGTCTCGAACCGACGGGGACAGTCGCAACTACGGCGTTGCCGGCAGTGGCGATGACGGAGACGGTCCCATCGGTCTCGTTGGTCACATAAGCAAAGGCCCCATCGGGCGTAATCGCCACATCGACCGGCCCAGCCCCAACGGGAATCGTCCCCACAGGCGCCCCAGTGCTCAAATTCAGCACAGAAACAGACCCATCCCCATTGTTGGCCACATAAGCATCCCGAGCCCCCGCCGGCGCGGCAAAGACCCCACAAGCTCCAACAACAGCAGCAAGTACGGCGACCGCACCTCGGAACCGACCGGAAAACATCTCGTGCGCCCCTTCCCTCGCTTGTTAGCGGCGTCTACCCGCAGACACATCACCTGAACCAGAGTTGCGTATCGAGAGGCGGAACCCCTACCGGATTCCCGCCCAATCACCCACGCAGCACTTCGACGGCGATAGCAGCTGTCTCAGTGGGAC
Organism: Solirubrobacterales bacterium; assembly: GCA_035558955.1. Taxonomy (GTDB): domain Bacteria; phylum Actinomycetota; class Thermoleophilia; order Solirubrobacterales; family 70-9; genus DASVDE01. The sequence continues at coordinate 3,287 of DATMBX010000003.1, forward strand.
TCTCGCCGACCCGGACGCCCTTCGCCTCGAGCGCCTCCTTCTTGGCTTGCGCCGTTCCCGACGACCCGGAAATGATCGCCCCGGCATGCCCCATCTGCTTGCCCGGGGGCGCGGTAAACCCGGCGATGTAGGCCACGACCGGCTTGGAGATCTCGGCGGCGATGAACTCGGCCGCCCGCTCCTCGGCGTCGCCGCCGATCTCGCCGACCATCACGATCAGCTCGGTTTCCGGGTCGGCCTCGAAGAGGGTGAGGATGTCGATGAAGTCGGAGCCGACGATCGGGTCGCCGCCGATGCCGACGATCGAGGAGTTGCCCTCGCCGGCCTGCTTCAGCTCGTTGCCGATCTGGTAGGTCAGCGTGCCGGACTTGGAGACGACGCCGATCGCACCCGGGTCGAAGAACTGCGCCGGGATGATGCCGACGTTCGCCTTTCCGGGGGAGAGCACGCCGGGGCAGTTCGGCCCGATCAGCCGCACCCCCGCCTCCTTCGCCTTCCAGTAGGTCTTCAGCATGTCGAGCACCGGGATCCCTTCGGTGATCGCGATCACCGTGTGCACGCCGGACTCGATCGCCTCGTCGATCGCCGGCGCGGCGAAGCGGGCCGGGACGAAGATCATCGAGGTGTTGGCGCCGGCCTCCTCGACCGCCTCGGAGATCGAGTCGAAGACCGGCACGCCCTCGACGTCCTGCCCGCCCTTGCCGGGGGTGACTCCGGCGACGAGGTCAGTCCCGTAGGCGCGATTGCGCAGCCCGTGGAAGGACCCCTCGCGACCGGTCAGGCCGGAGACGACGAGCTTCGTCTCTTCGCCGACGACGATGCTCACGCGCCACCCGCCAGCTCGACCACACGGCGCGCCGCGTCCAGCATCGTCTTCTCCTGGTGCAGGTTGGGGAGATCCGCCTCGGCGAGGATCTTCAGCCCTTCCTCGGAGTTGGTCCCGTCCAGGCGCACGACCAGCGGCACGCCGATCTCGATTTGCTTGGACGCTTCGACGATGCCCTTGGCGATCTCGTCGCAGCGGGTGATCCCGCCGAAGATGTTGAAGAGGATCGCGGTGACCTTCTCGTCGGAGGTGATCACGGTCAGCGCGTCGACGATCGCCTCCGCTTTTGAGCCACCGCCCGCGTCGAGGAAGTTGGCAGGGGCGCCGCCCGCCTGCGCGACCACATCCAGCGTCGACATGCAGAGGCCGGCGCCGTTGGCGAGGATGCCGACGTTGCCGTCGAGCTTGACGTAGGTGAGGCCCTTCTCCCGCGCCATCGCCTCCTGCGGGTCCTCGTCGGAGGACTCGGCGATCTCCGCCATGTCCTCGTGGCGGTAGAGGGAGTTGTTGTCGATCGTCACCTTGGCGTCGAGGGCGACGACCTCGCGCTCGGCAGTGACGATCAGCGGGTTGACCTCGATCAGCGTCGCGTCCTCTTCGGCGGCGACCTCGGCCAGCTTCGCCAGCACCTCCGCCGCCCCCTCGCGCACGTCCTCGTCGAGCCCTGCCGCGTCGACGATCGGCCGCGCCTCGGCCGCCCCGAACGGCCGCGTCGGGTCGATGTGGCGCTTCACCAGCGCCTCGGGGCTCTCCTCCGCGACCGCCTCGATGTCCATCCCTCCCTGGCTGGAAACCATCGCCAAAAGCTTCTTCTCGCCGCGGTCGAGGATCACCGACGCGTAGTACTCGGCGGCGATGTCCGACCCCCCCTCGATCCAGACCTGATCGACGCGGAACGGCCCCTCGCCGCGCGGCCCGCGGATGTCCATGCCGAGGATCGCGCCCGCGTGGGCGCGCGCCTCCTCGGCGTCGGCGGCGATCTTGATTCCCCCGGCCTTGCCGCGCCCGCCGATCAGCACCTGCGCCTTGACCGCGCAGGGATAGCCGATCCGCTCCGCCGCGGCGACCGCCTCCTCGACGGTCGTCGCGACCTCGCCGCTGGGCACGGCGACGCCGTGTTTGGCAAAGAGTTGCTTGCCCTGGTACTCGAGGAGGTCCATGAAGCGCGCGGCAGCCTACCCGAGATCGCAGGGGCGCCGCCCCCAGCCAGGGTGCTTGGCATAATGCGCCGCCGCCATGCCCCTTCCGAGCCTCAGAACGATCACCTGGGTGACCGCTGACTGTTACGGCACCCTGATCGATTGGGAGAAGGGAATCATCGACGCGGTCAAGAGAGAGGCCGACAAGGACGGCTTCAGCTTCGAGGAGGCGCCGTTCCTGGCCCGCTTCATGGAGGTCCAAGCGGAGATCATGGCCGGCTCCTACGAGCTCTACGCCGAGGTGCTGCGCCGAGCGATCGTCAAGGTCGCCGGCGAGCTGGGCTGGGAGATCGAGCCCTCGCGCGCCCAGTTCCTGCCCAACAGCGTTGCCTACTGGCTTCCCTTCCGCGAGGCCAACGCGGCGATGGACCGGATCGCGAGACGCTATGAGATCGGCATCGTCTCCAACATCGACGACAAACTGCTCGGCATCTCCCGCCGCCACCTTCGCACCGAGCTGGACCTGGTCGTCACCGCCCAGCAGGTGCGCAGCTACAAGCCCGACCCCACTCACTTCAAAGAGGCGGCGCGGCGCATGGGCGGGAAGAGAGGCTGGCTGCACATCGGTAGCGACTACACCAATGACGTCGCCCCGCTGCTGAGAATGAACGTGCCGGTGATCTGGGTCAACCGCCACGGCGAGAGACTCGACGGCCGAAGAGCGCCGAGCGCCACGGTCAGAAACTTTCGCGACGCCGCGAAAAAGCTCGGCGCGTCCTGAGCATCTTTTAGCTTCCTGGCGCAACTCCGGCGAGAGGCCGCGGGTTTCGATCGAAGATGAGGACTCGACCACAGCACGTTGTATTGGCGCTGGCGTTGTTCGCCATGCTCACCCTGCCCTTGGCCGGGGGACGGGAGCAGGCTTCCGCCGCGACCAGACCGCCCCCCAGCTTCGTCGTCATCCAGACCGACGATCAGACCCTGGACCAGCTCTACGCCTCCTTCACCCCCTTCGGCGGCGCCCCGATCTACGCGATGCCGAACACGCTCAACCTGATCGCCAAGCGCGGCATCACGCTCAACCGCTACTACGTCTCCTACCCTCTTTGCTGCCCGTCCAGGGTCAGCCTGATGACCGGTCGCTACGCGCACAACCACAACGTGCGCGGCAACGTTCCGCCCAACGCCGGCTACACCGGCTTCTCCTTCCGCGGCGCGATGATCCACAACCTTCCCGTCTGGCTGCAGCAGGCCGGCTACCGCACGATCCACGTCGGCAAGTTCCTCAACGGCTATGGCGATGAGCCCTACGACGACGGGAGAACCGTGCCGCCCGGCTGGGACGCCTGGCACTCGATCGTCAAGTCGGACAGCAACCACTACTTCTATGGCTACACGCTGAACAACAACGGCTCGCTCGACGGCCCCTACGGCGACTTCGGCAGCTGGGAGACGCGCGAATACGGGGTGCGCGACGACTTCGGCTGCCCCTTCGCGCCCACGAACGGGCTGCCCTGCTTCTACCTCACCGACTACCTCACCAGCATTGCCACCAATGAGCTGCTGGGCACACCCGCGGACCGCCCCTTCTACCTGCAGCTCGACTACAACGCTCCGCATGGGGACTTCCGCCGCCCGGCCGGGCCCGAGCCGGCGCCGCGCCACTACGACTCGTTTCTCGGCGCGCCGCTGCCGCATGGCCGTTCGCAGGGGTTCGACGAAGGCAACGTGCGGGACAAGCCGCGCTTCATCCGCGCCGCGCCTCACCTCACCGGGACCGAGCAGCACACCTACCGCGTCTACTACCAGAAGGCGCTGGACTCGCTGCGCTCGCTCGACGAGGGCGTCAAACAGGTGATCGACACCCTCGGCGGCATGGGTCGCCTGCGCAACACCTACATCCTCTTCACCTCGGACAACGGCTTCTTCTTCGGCGAGCATCGTCTGCTCGGGGGCAAGTTCCTCGCCTATGAGCCCGCCACGCACATGCCGTTCCTGATGCGCGGGCCCGGGATCAAACCGGGGGCGTCCACCGGCGAGCTGGCGTCGAACCTGGACATCGCGCCGACGATCCTGGAGCTGGCCGGGGCGAGCGCGACCAAGAGCATCGACGGACGCTCGCTGGTTCCCTTCCTGCGCGACCCGTCCCTACGCACGCGGCGCCCGATCCTCTTCGAGTCCTTCGTCGAGACCTCCGACGTGGAGGCGAACGCCGTGCAGGCGCGCCCGCGGGGCAATACCGCGAGCGCCTCGATCCTCGCCCCGCCCAAGGACTACGAGGGCATTCGCCTCGGCCCCTACAAGTACATCGCCTGGCCCAGTGGGGAGAAGGAGCTCTACAACATCAACGTCGACCCCGACGAGTTGAACAACATCGTCAAGGACCACAACTACTTCCCGATCCGAAACTTCCTTCACAACCAGCTGCGGCTGCTGGAGGACTGCGTCGGCCGCGGGTGCCGGGAGGCCACGCCGAAGATCCCGCTGACGCGCAAGGAGCAGCAGCGGATTCGGGCGCAGAGAAAGAAGCAGCAGAAGCAGAGAGGCGGGTAGGCGCTCCCGCGCTTCGTCGCCTTTGGGCCGTTGCTAGTGTCGGGGCCGATGGCCGCAGACGCGATTTCCTTCGCTCGCGGCGCGCCCAGCGCCGACATCCTGCCCCGCGAGGCGGTACGGGACGCGGCCGCGATCGCGCTCGCCGAGGACTGGGAGCGGGCGCTCTCCTATGGGACGGGGATCGGCCATCCCGGACTTTGCGAGTGGATCGCCGAGCGCCACGGTGGGCTCGACGCCGGGCAGGTGATGGTCGCCAACGGGTCGATGGAGGCGGCGGCGATGCTCTTCGCGCATCTGCTCGAGCCCGGCGACCGCGTCGTCGTCGAGCAGCCGACCTACGACCGCACGCTGCTGTTGCTGCAGCGTGCCGGGGTCGAGCTGGTGCCGGTGCCCCTGGAGGCCGACGGCCTCGACGTCGGCGCGCTGGAGGCGGCGCTCGCCGATGGGCCGGTCAAGCTCGCCCACGTCATCCCCAACTTCCACAACCCGGCCGGCTGCACGCTATCCGCCGAGAAGCGGGTGCGGATCGTCGAGCTGGCCGCCGAGCACGGCTTCTGGATCTTCGAGGACGACCCCTACAGGGAGCTGCCCTTCGAAGGCGACGCGCTGGCGACGATGCTTTCGATGGACCGCGCGGAGCGCGTTATCCACGCCTCCTCCTTCTCGAAGACGGTCAGCCCCGGCGTGCGGGTCGGCTACCTGGCCGGGCCGGGCGCGGAGATCGCGAAGCTGGCGAAGCGCGCCAACGAGACATACATCTCGCCGAACATGCTGGCCGAGGCCGTGGTGCTGGAGCTGTGCCGCTCCGGCGGGCTCGATCGCAACATCGAGTTCGTCAAAGGCGCGTTGCGCGACCGCCGCGACGCCCTCGTCGGCGCCCTGCGCGAGCAGGTCCCCGAAGCGGAGTTCGTCGTCCCCGGCGGCGGCTACTTCCTCTGGCTCGATCTCGCCGAGGGAACCGACACGCGCGAGCTGCTGGCCGAGGCGAAGGGCGAGGGCGTCGCCTTCGTCGCCGGCACCGACTTCATGATCGAAGGCGGAGTGAACAGCCTCCGCCTCTCCTTCGCCAGCGTCCCCCCGGAGCGCATCCCCGAAGGCGTCTTCCGCATCGCCCGCGCCCTGGACCGCGTCCGCGCCGGCGTAACCGCCTAGCGCCCGGCGAGGTGAAACGTTTTATCCCCCCTATTGGGGGATAAAACGTTTCACCTCGGCTCAGCCTAGCGGCCGTAGCGGTCCGAGGAGAGGACGAGTTGTTCCGGGATCGCCGCGCGGGGCGGGGGCGCCGGGTCGGCGCGCACCGAGACGGTCTCGGCGACGCTGCGGCTTACGTGGTGCGGGCCGTCCGGCGAGGCGATCGTGACCCCGTCCTCGTCGCTGCTCTCCAGCGTTCCCTCCAATCCCGGCGCCAGGCCGGCGTCCTTCAGGTAGTGCAGGAGCTCCTCGGCCTCGTTCTCGAAGCGCAGGACGGTGACCGTGGCGCCGGTGGCTACGTCGGCCAGCAGCGAGCCCTGCTCGCGCGCGCCCTCGACGATCGGGTGCCCGTGCGGGCAGGTGGTCGCGTCGCCGATCGCCGCTCGCATGCGCTCCTCCAGCACTGGGGACATCGCGTGCTCGATCCGCTCCGCCTCCTCGTGCACCTCGTCCCAGGGGATGCCCAGCACGTCGGTGAGGAAGCGCTCGATCATCCGGTGGCGGCGGACGATGTGGCTGGCGTGCTCCCGTCCCGACTCGGTGAAGGCGAGCGACTTGTCGGGGTTGCGCTCGACGTAGCCGTCTTCGATCAGGCGGCCGACCATCTCGTGCACCGTCGGCGGGGAGAGCTGCATCGCGCGGGCGATGTTGGCGCCGGTCATCGGCAACCCGGCCTCCTCCAGCCAGAACATGATCTCCAGGTATTCCTGCTCGGCGACGGTCGCGGATTCCTGCGACACGAGGGCTCCTTCCGGGGGTCGAGTGGCGGCCGCGACCGATACTAGTGACTGCTCAGCGTCGCTCGACCAGAGAGGAGACGACAGCCTCGTAGAAGCCGTCGCCCATGCGCCCGTCGGTGACCGTCACGTTGTCCCAGGCGGGGAGGGCGGCGCGCAGGCCGGGGTCGCGCTCGGGCCCGTTGGCGACGACGAAGAAGCGGCCCACCGCGGCGGCGACCTCGAGGTCTTCGACCGAGTCGCCGACGCCGATGCAGTCGCCCGGGTCGTAGCCGCGGGCGCGGGCGTGGGCGGAGACGGCCCCCGCCTTGCTGACCAGCTTGGGGACGAGGTGGTAAGCGTGGGTGGGTCCGTCGACCGCCGGCATCTCCCGCCCGATCGCGCCGTTGTCGAGCAGGCGCAGGTCGTCGTCGCCGCGCTCGGCCAGCAGCGCGTTGGCCTCCTCGACGTCGATCTTGCCGCGGAAGAGGTGGGAGAGGACGCGGCCGTGATGCCAGGGGGCGTGGTACTCCAGACGCCCCTCGAAGCGCTCGAACAGCGCTTTCGGAATGCCGCGCGCCTCGATCTGCTCGTAAACGGTGCCCTCCTCGGTAGGGACGAGGTCGCCGGTCATCAGCGTCGTCTCGCCGTCGATCGCAAAGGCGCAACCGGCCTCATAGATGTAGGAGGTCTGTCCCATCAGCCGGGCGGCCTCGTGGACCTGCGGCTCGCGCCGTCCGGACATGATCACCACCTCGACTCCGGCCCGGTGGCAGGCCTCGAGGCCGCGGGACTGAGCCAGCGAAAAGCCGCCGCCGGCGTCGCGGAACAGCGAGCTTCCCTTGCCGAGCAGGGTTCCGTCGAGGTCGGTGTAGACGCACTTCAGTGCCATCGCGTGGTCGCTACCGTAGCCGCGTGGCTTGGCGGTTGACCGACAGGACGCTGGATTTGGCGCAGCCGATCGCTGCCGGGATCGTCAACGTCACCGTCGACTCGATGTTCGAGGGGGCGCGGAGCGGGACGCCGGAGCAGGCGATCGCCGACGGGCTGGAGCTGGTCGAGGCCGGATTCGACATGCTGGACGTGGGGGCGGTCGCGGCGCGCAGCGGGCCGCCTGTCGAGCCGGAGGACGAGGCCGCCGCGCTGGTTCCCACGATCGAGGGGCTTGCCGGGTCGGGCGTGCCGGTGTCCGCTGACACCTTCTCGCCGGAGGTCGCACGGCGCGCGCTGGCCGCGGGCGCGGTGGTCGTCAACGACATCGCCGGTGGATCGGAGGAGATGTTCGGGCTGGCGGCCGAAACGGGGTGCGGGTACGTGCTGATGCACATCGAGGGGCCGCCGCGGGTCGACCGCCCGCCGCGCGATTACGACGACGTGGTCGATCGCCTGAAGTCCTGGTTCGAGGGGAGAGTCGAGGCGGCACGGGGGCTTGGGGTGAGCGAGGAGCAGATCGCCATCGACCCCGGGCTCGACTTCGACCTCACCACCGACCAGAACCTGGAGATCCTGCGGCGGCTGGGCGAACTCAAGTCCCTCGGCCTCCCCTTGTATGTGTCCCTCTCTCGCAAGGACTTTCTCGGCGCGGTGCTGGCTGGGTCGTGGGAGGGGCGGCTGCCGGCAGGCGAGCGCGAGTGGGGAACGGTCGCGGCGGTCGCCCTGGCGGTCCGCGAGGGGGCCGACGTCCTCCGCATCCACGACCGCAGCTCCCTGCAGGCGATGCGGGTGGCGGGGGAGATCGTCCGTCCCACTCGGAGCGCCGCCTAGTGGCGAAGAGCCTGCTCGCTTCCGACTGGGCAATTGCCATAGATCCGGCGCGCCGCGACGGGCGCGTCGTCGCCGAGGGCAAGGAGGAGGAGCGCAGAGCGAGACGGGTCGCGCTGCCCAGATCTCTGGACCCCGGCTTCGCCGAGGCGCTGCGCGCGGCCGGGATCGACCGCCTCTACTCCCACCAGCGGGCCGCCCTGCAGACGGCGGCCCATTCCAACCTCGTCATCACCAGCGGCACCGCATCGGGCAAGTCGCTCGCTTTCAACCTCCCCGTCCTCGACGGCATCGCCCGCGACTCCAAGCGCCGGGCGCTCTACCTCTACCCGACCAAGGCGCTCGCCCAGGACCAGGCGCGCAGCCTCGGCCGGTTGCGCCCGCCGGGCCTGCGCGAGGCGATCTACGACGGCGACACCCCGCGCGAGGAGCGCCCCGCGATCCGCACCCGCAACAACCTCGTCCTCACCAACCCCGACATGCTCCACGTCGGCGTCCTGCCCCACCACAAGCGCTGGGGCGATTTCCTCGCCAACCTCGGCTGGGTCGTCGTCGACGAGGCCCACACCTACCGCGGCGTCTTCGGCTCCCACGTGGCAAACGTGCTGCGGCGGCTGCGGCGGGTGGCGCGCGCCTATGGGTCGGATCCCCGCTTCCTGCTCGCCTCGGCGACGATCGCCAACCCAGTCGAGCTGGCGGAGGGGTTGGTCGGGACGCCGTTCGAGCTGATCGACGACGACGGCGCGCCGCGCGCGGGGCGGGAGATAGCGATGTGGAACCCACCGCTGATCGACAAGGCGAGCGGGACGCGCCGCTCGGCCCTCTCCGAGGCGGCGGAGTTGCTCGCCGACCTCGTCGCCGCCGATGTGCGGACGATCTGCTTCCTCAAGAGCCGCAAGGGGATCGAGCTGATCCAGCGCTTTGCCCGTGACAACCTGGAGGCGCGCGGCAAGCCGGAGCTGGCGGCGCGGATCGCCCCCTACAGGGGCGGCTACACCCCGCAGCAGCGGAGGGAGATCGAAGAGCGGCTGTCGTCGGGCGATCTGCTGGCGGTGGTCGCGACCGACGCGCTGGAGTTGGGGATCGACGTCGGCGAGCTGGATGCCGCGATCTGCGTCACCTTCCCCGGCACCGTCGCCAGCCTGCGGCAGATGTGGGGGAGGGCGGGACGCCGGCGGCGCGGGCTGGCCGTCTACGTCGCCGGACAGGACGCGCTCGACCAGTTCTTCTGCCGCCACCCGGACGAGTTCCTCGAGCGGCCGGTGGAGGCGGCGATCCTCGACCACGCCAGCGAGCAGATCGCTTCCCGGCACCTCATCGCGGCGGCCTACGAGTTGCCGCTCGGCGAGGAGGACGAGGAGATCTTCGGTCCCGACTGGCGAGAGCGGGCGGAGCGGCTGGCTGGAGCGGGGGAGCTCCGCCGCGCCGGCGGGCGGTTGCTGCCGCGCCGCAGCGAGTTCGTCGCCGGCAAGATCCCGCTGCGTTCGGCCTCGGCCGACTCGGTCGCGGTGATCGAGCGCGAGTCGGGGGAGATGCTTGGCCTGGTCGAGATCGAGCGCGCCTTCAGCGTTGTCCACCCGGGCGCGATCTACATGCACCTCGGCCGCTCCTACGAAGTCGAGTCGCTCGACACCGATGCGCGCCGAGCGATCGTCTCCAACTTCGACGGCGACTGGTACACGCGGCCGAAAAAGGAGACTGAGATCTACATCGAGAGAATCCGCGAGCAGCGGACGACGGCGGGGGTGGAACTGCACTTTGGCGAGGTCTCCGTCACCGAGCAGGTGATCGCCTTCCAGCGCGTCTCGATCGCCGAGCAGGAGGCGATCGACATCGTCGCCCTGGAACTGCCCGAGCAGAGCTTCGTCACCCAGGCTCTCTGGTACGTGCTGCCGCAGGATCTCAGCGGTGCGCTGCCGCCCGACGTCCTGCTCGGCGCCCTGCACGCGACCGAGCATGGCCAGATCGCCGTCCTGCCGCTGATCGCGATGTGCGACCGCTGGGACATCGGCGGTCTCTCCACCAACGTCCACTTCCAGACCGGCCGCTCGACGATCTTCATCTACGACGGCCACCCCGGCGGGGTCGGCATCACCCTGCGCGGCTACGAGCAGTTCGAGCGCCTGCTCGGCGACGCCGAGCGGCTGATCGCCGAGTGCCCCTGCGAGTCGGGTTGTCCCTCCTGCGTGCAGAGCCCGAAGTGCGGCAACCTCAACGAGCCCCTGCACAAGGCCGGTGCCCTGGAACTGATGCGAACGATGCAGGCGTCCTAACGTCGCGGTCGCAAAATTGCCACTGACTTCTTGCATTCGTTACCCACATGGCACACATAGCCGCTTAGTCTGCGAGCATGGAGTCGATGCGACAGAGTTGGACTGACGGCCGCTTAGACGACCTCAATCAGCGGGTTGATGGTCTCAACCAACGGGTTGACGATCTCAGCCGCCGCATGGACGCTGGTTTTGCCCGCGTCGATGCACGGTTCGACGCGATGCAACGAACGATGGTCCACGGAGTCATCGGTATGAGCGCGGCAATGACCGCCGGTTTCGCCGCCCTGATCGGCGTGATCGCCACCCAACTCTGAAGTCCATCTGTCAATCGGCTTCAGGCCAAAGCTCTCGCAGGGCAAGGATCGCGAAGGCGTGCGACCAAGCGAGCGGGGTGGTGGAGCGCGGCTCGCCCGTCTCCGCGTCGACTCGCTCCGGCAGCAACCCGAGTGGCGTGGCCGCGCGTCGCAGGTCCCCCATCAGCTCCAGGGCGGTAGGCCGATCCCCAAGTGCGACGAACGCCCATGCGGTCCAGGCCGTTGGCGCGGTCCATGGATCGTCTTCGGGCCAATCTTCGGACGGGACGACCCCGAACTGTCCCCCGCGTTCATCCACCAGCTGGCGCAGGGAGCGGCGTGCGGCAGGGAATAGAGCAGGCCGAGGAAACGGCCGCACCACCCAAGCGGCTGCTGAGTCCACCCCCGACTCGGGATCTTCAGCTCGGCGTACCAGCACTCCATCCCGCGTCGCAAACCCCCCGTCGATTCTTGCGGCATCCGACGCGATCGCGTTTCCAAGGTAGTCGCCGCCGTCTTTCTCCTGGTAGTCGGCGTGGTCTCGCCAGTCAAGATCCGATCGAGCCGGTCGACGTAGTCCCGCCGCCCGAGCAGCCACCCCTACCCAGCCTTGAGTATCCCCCTGCGCCTCGCGGCCCTCGACCGGCGTCCCGTCTGGGTAGAACCTCGCCGCTGCGTCCAGATCCAGCCCGAACAGGAAGCGCGCCACCCGCCGCGCTTCGATTCGATACCCGGCGGCGGCGTATGCCAGCGCCACGGCCCCCGCGTCTCGCGGCCACACGTACGCCCACCCCTCCCGCGCGCCGGCGACGGCCGCGCCGCGCCGGTCGGTCAGCGCCCGCAGCACCAGCAGCGACCGCGAGTACATTAGCCGCGCCCAGCGCGGGGCCCCGTTCAACGGCCGCGCCCGGCGCAGCCAGCGACGGGCCGCCATCGCGGCGGATCTCGCCTCGACCCCCCCGATTACCTTGCCGAAGGAGTCGACGACGACCGCCGTCCCTCCGGCCCCGATCCCAGGGATCTCGAGGATCTGCGCTTCCGGAGGTTCCGTTCCCGACCCCCCGGAGACCAGCACGGCGCCGACCGCCAAAGCGACGACGACTCCAATCGCTGCACGCAGCCAGGCCACGCCCCCAACCTAGAGACTCCCCGCTAGCCTTCCCCTCCGTGTGCCACCGTGGCACACGGTCCCAGGCGAGGTAGCTCAGTTGGTAGAGCACACGACTGAAAATCGTGGTGTCGTGGGTTCGATTCCCACCCTCGCCATTTCGGGTCAGGCTGTGGTTTGCCGCGCCTCGCGGACCAGCCACCAGTCGACGATGTAGCCGCCGAACGGCACGACCGCTCCGACCATGACCCAGAAGGTCGTCTGCCCGCTCCAGCCCGCCTCCTCGCGCATCCGGAAGGCGATCGCGATATAGGCGAGGAAGAGCAGCCCGTGGATCGGCCCGAGGATCTGCACCCCGATCTCCTCGCCGCTGCCCATCCGTTTGACGTAAGTCGCGATCAGTAGGGCGATGAAGCTGGTCGCCTCCGTCAGGGCGATGATGCGCATGGCCTTCACGGCGCGAAGGCTAGTCGTCCAGCTCGTCCATCAGCTCCCTGACCCGGCGCTCTATCTCGTCGCGGGTGCGGCGGACCTCGTCGAGGGGGCGGCCCTTGGGATCGGGGAGGTCCCAGTCGAGGTAGCGCTTGCCGGGGATGTAGGGGCACTCGTCGCCGCAGCCCATCGTCACCACTATGTCGGCCCACTCAGCGTCCTCCTGGGCCAGCTTGCGAGGCAGGCGGGGGGCGAGGTCGATCCCCAGCTCGTCCATCGCCTCGACGACCTCGGGATGGACGCGGTCGCCGGGGGTGGTTCCTGCCGAGCGGCTCTCGTGACGTCCGCTGGCGGCACGCGTGAACAGCGCCTCGCTCATCTGCGAGCGCCCGGCGTTGTGGAGGCAGACGAAGAGGACGCGACTCACAGCAAAACCTCTCCGTTCCGCTGCGACTTATTCCTGGCATCCCGGGATAAGTCGCAGCGGAGTGGGATGGCGGGTCTCATGCGGCCGGGTGCTCGCCGCGGACGAGCTGGTAGGCGAGGGCGCCGACCGCGGCGCCGACAACTGGGGCGGCTATGTAGATCCAGAGGTCCTGAGTGGTGCCGGAGACGAATGCCGGCCCGATCGAGCGGGCCGGGTTCATCGAGGCGCCGGTGACCGGGCCGCCGAAGAGAGCGTCGAGGCCTACCGTGCCGCCGATCGCGATCGCCGCGGCGGCGCCGACCGCACGGGTGTCGGTTGCCACGGCCATGATCACGAACATCAGGAAGGCGGTCAGCACCACCTCGTAAGCGATCGCGCTGCCGGCGCCCACCGTCGGCAGCGTCGTCCCCAGTGCCGCCGGTTCGCTCGGCCAGACCGCCAGCAGCAGGCCGGCGGCGGCTATCGCCCCGAGTATCTGGGCGGCGATGTACGCGGTCGCCTCCCGCGTCGGGAAATGCCGCGTCAGCGCGAAGGCCAGTGTCACCGCCGGGTTCAGGTGCGCGCCGGAGAGATGGCCGGTCGCGTAGACCATCGCCATGATCACAAGCCCGAAGACGAGGGAAACGCCCACCGCCCCCAGATCGCCGCCGTACTCCGCGTTGGCGACGATCGCCCCGCAGCCGGCGAAGACGAGCGCGAAGGCGCCGATCCCCTCGGCGGCGGCGCGACGCGTCAGGTTGGGGCGCTCGTCCAAGCGATCCTCAACAGCAGGCCTTGGCCGTCTCGCCCGACTCGGAGGAGAGGGGCACCCTGGCGGGGGTGGAGAAGACGTCGCGCACCGCGTCCAGCGCGCCGGGGACGAGGCTGAAGTAGCCGTAGGTCCCGCGGCTCTCCCGCTCGATCAAACCCGCCTCGACCAGCTGCTTGAGGTGGTAGCTGACCGTGCCCTGCGAGAGCCCAAGCATCGGCTGCACCTCGCAGACGCAGACCGGCTCGCCACCGGCCCGCAGCAGCAGGTTGACGATCCGCAGCCGGTGCCGGTCGGCCAGCGCCTTCATCACCGTCTCCATCTCCGCAGCCCGCTCGTCGTCCAGCGACGATCCGGCAAGCGGCGTGCAGCACTCGATCACGGGAAGCTCGGCCACGCGCTCAACCTAACGCATTCATTGAAAATTTTCAATTCAACCTACTCAGGCATAGAAACTTGAGAAAAAATGCTCGTTTTTCTCAACCTTCTCTAGAATGGATAAATACCAAGCGTGGCCGAAAGCGAAAGACTCGCCCGAAACGTCGTCCGACTGCGTCGTGCCGAGCGTGTGCCCACGGCGGCTCATGACGTGTCACCCGTTCGTCG
>DATMBX010000004.1:0-18445 GCA_035558955.1 Solirubrobacterales bacterium
ACCACTACACGAGAACGACCCTCTTCCTGCAGGATGGCGGCCCTCGGGAGGCCTACGAGTTCGCCCACAACCAGCACGACAAGCGGATCGGCATCGCCGGCTCGGGGGAGATCTTCTTCGGCCAGTACGGCTTCTACGGCGCGAACCTGGACAACTACGTCCAGTACATCGGCGTGCCCGGGCCGAACGGCACCTACCGGCTGGCGACCGACTGCGCCACCTTCCGCGAGCGGGTCAACGCCGGCGACTACGACTACCTCGTTACCAGCCGCTTCACCGCCGACTCATTCGATTCCCCCTACTGGTACCGGGTCTACCACTGGCTGAATACCGACCCTTCGGTGAGAGAGATCCTCGCCGAGCCCGACATCACCCCCCAACCGGACTACGTCTTCAGGGTCGACGGCAAGCTCGACCCGGCCGCCTGTCCAAGTAGCTGAGCGGGTGGGCGGCGGTCAGACCGGCGCCAGGGCGTGATCGCGGATCAGCGAGGCAGAGCGCTCCGGCTGTTCCCACCAGAACATGTGGCCCGTGTCCTCGAGCAACTCCAGCCGGGCCGGCAGCAGGGAGGCGATCTCGTGACCGTTGACCGCGGGGAGCAGGCGGTCCTCGGTGCCATGGATGACCAATGTCGGGTTTGAGATCTGCCCGAGGCGGTCGCTCGTGTCGTGCGCCCCACAGGCGCGCATCTGCTGGACGATCACGGCCGCCGGCGCCGGCAGCGCCGTCGCCATCTCCTCGAACGCGGCGAAGCGGGAGTCGTCCTCGCGGAAGCCGGGGGAGAGGTTGATCTCCCACATCATCCGCCGCACCCGCTCGGGATCTCTAGCGGCGAATGTCGCGCCGAGGCGTTGGAGGTCCTCAGGGTCCATCAGCTTGCCCTCCGGGCCACCGCAGTAGGTGGCGCCGAGGGTGAGCGTGCGGATCCGGCCGGGGTGGGCGAGGGCCAGCTCTTGGGCGATCATCCCGCCCATCGAGATGCCGACCACGTGGGCGCGCTCGATCTCAAGCGCGTCGAGAACCCCGAGCGCGTCCGCGGCCAGGTCGGCGGTCGTGAACGGCATCTCGGCCTTGCCTGAGCGGCCCATCCCACGGTTGTCGAAGACGATGCAGTCGAAGCTCTCTTCGAGAGAGCCGAGAAAGGGGCGCCCCCAGGTGAGGTGGGTCGCGCTCATGCCCTGGATCAGCAGCATCGGCTCCCCGGCGCCCGCGCGCGCGTAGTGCAGCTCGGTTCCTCCCACATCGACGCTCGGCATCGCCGACGATCCTACGTAAATCGGCTCGACCGGCTGCGTGTCGCTAAATTGCCCCGGCGTGGCTGAGCTAATCCTCTACGCGATTCCGGCCTTCGTCCTGCTGCTCGTCGTCGAGTTGCTCGCCTTCCGGTTCGCTGACGATCACGATCGCGACCTGGTCGGCTATGAGTCGAAGGACACCCGCACGAGCCTGACGATGGGCGGCGGCAACGTCGCGATCAGCGCCCTTTGGAAGGCGGTTGTGGTCGTCGTCTACGCCGGGCTCTACGAGCTGACGCCGCTGCGCATGCCGCCGGACCTGTGGTGGACCTACGTCCTGATCTTCTTCGCCGAGGACCTCGCCTATTACTGGTTCCACCGAGTCCACCACGAGGTGCGGCTCTTCTGGGCAAGCCATGTCGTCCACCACTCCTCCGAGCACTACAACCTCTCCACGGCGCTGCGCCAGACCTGGACGCCGATGACGGCGCTGCCCTTCTGGGCTCCGCTGGCGCTGCTCGGCTTCCCGCCCTGGATGATCCTCACCCAGCAGGCAATCAGCCTGATCTACCAGTTCTGGATCCACACCGAGCGGATCGGGAAGCTGCCGGCGCCGATCGAGTTCTTCTTCAACACGCCCTCCCACCACCGCGTCCATCACGGCTCCAACGACGTCTACCTGGATCGCAACTACGCCGGCATCTTGATCGTCTGGGACAGGATCTTCGGCAGCTTCCAGGGAGAGGGCGAGCGGCCGCGCTACGGCCTGACCCAGAACATCCGCACCTTCAAGCCGACCCGCGTCGCCTTCCACGAGTTCTCCGCGATCGCCCGCGATGTGCGCGGGGCGACGAGCTGGCGCCACAAGCTCGGCTACCTGTTCCGCGGCCCAGGCTGGTCGCCGGACGGCAGCGGCGGCGGCACGCGGGGCTGAGCGGCCGCGTTCGAGCGTTTGCGCGGCCGGGTCGGCGGGTAAGTCCGTCGCATGGAACTATCGATATTGCTGATTGTCATCGGGATCGTCTTGGCGATCCTCGTCAACTACATCCTCGGGATCATCGTGATCCTGATTGGGCTGGCGATGCTGCTGTTGCCGCGCCTGGGCGGTCGAAGTACGACCCGCGTTTAGGCGCCATCGACCAGACTTCTGGGGATGGCCCCCTGGAAGCTGCCACTGGTGGTCGCCGCGCTCGCGGTGCCCCTCGTGGCCGGCTTCCTGGTCGGAGGCCCCGCAATCGGGGTCGCGCTGGGGGCGCTGGCCGTGGTCACGCTCCTGGTCGTCGCCGCGCGACAGCGTCCACGAGGCCCGATCGGCGCTCCGCACGCCGGCGATGCGCGGCGCTACGTCCTGATCGTCGTCACTTGTCCGGTCGAAAAGCCCGCAGCGGTGGCCGCGATCGCCCGCGAGGCGGGGATCGATGGGGCGGACGGGGAGGCCGACGTCCTCGTTTTGGCGCCGGCGAGCATCGGCTTCCTCGATCGCTGGGCCTCTGACGTCGAGGGCTCCCGGCGACGGGCGCAGGAGACTCTGGTCGTGACGGTGGCGGCGCTGGCGAAGGCGGGAATCGCGGCGGAGGCAAGGGTGGGGGACGAGGACGTCTTGCAGGCGGTCGAGGACCAGCTACAGGCCTATCCGGCCGACGAGGTGTTGCTGGTCAGCTCCGGAGCCGAGGACGCCGAGCGCTCTGCGTCTGCCGCGGCGGAGTTGAAAGCGCGCCTGCGGGCAGAGTTTCGGCACCTGGTTCTTGGCGGAGACTGAGGTTGGGAGGTGGGGCGCTCAGCAGGCGTGGACGCGGGCGGCGCTCTTCACGATCTGGAAGGCGCTGCCGGGGATCCGCTTCAGCTGGTTGAGGTTCTCGTCGTCCCAGCGCCGGTCGCTGGTGCCGCCGAAGAACCAGTTGGAGCCGTTGTCGGCGACGATTATCCCGTAGCGCTTGAGGGCGACGGCGATCGTCTTCGCGGCGCCGCTGAAACGCCCAAGTCCGTAACCGGCCTTCAGCCGCAGCCGCATTCCCATCGGTGGCGCATTGGGATTGGAGGTGTCGCCGGCGCAATGAGAAGCGGGGTGGACCCAAGCGTCGCGCGTGCTCTCGAAAGTGACGCGGATCGCGTGGTCGACGTGCCCGGCAGCGACCTCGTCATAGCGCAGCAGTCCGGGGAAGATCGGCAGCCCGGCGGCGTCGGCCGAAGTCCACGAGTCGGGCCGCAGCGCGGTCGAGCGGAGGTTCCAACTGACCCCCGAGTCGGCGTTCCAGTGAGCGCCCCCGTCGCCCTTGAAGAAGGCCCGGTACAGCTCGTACAGCGTGCAACTGGAGCGGTCGACGACGAGGACATGACGATCGCCGTCGCTGCCCTGGCCGCCCTCGACCGGCGCGCCCTTGGGAATCGGAAACGGTCCACGGTCGCTCTCGCTGCCGTAGGCGGTGTAGCGGATCGGCAGCTTGCGCTGTCTGGCGCCGACCACGGCATAGGGGAAGCCATAAGCGCGCGGCGAGCCGAAGTCGGGATGGAGTAGGTCCCCGCCCTGGGTATTGATGTATGAGACGACCGCGGCGGAGTTGCGAGCGACAGGCGCCTTGGAGATGTCCTGGTTCCAGGCGGCCTGATTTGGAAGCGAAGCCGCCCGCGGGGAGAGCGAAGCCGGCGGATCGGGAAAGACCGGACAGCCACCAAGATCGGGATAAGGCCCAAGCGCCCCGGCTGAGCCAACGCCGGCGACTACCGCCACCGCCAGAACCGCGGCGGCAAGCGCGATCCGCGACCGAAGAGGACCAGAAGACCGACGCCCAGACATCCCCCGCAACGCTATCGCTAGATTGAAGCCACGCGGTGGACGTAGCTCAATCGGTAGAGCCCCGGCTTGTGGTGCCGGATGTTGCGGGTTCGAGTCCCGTCGTCCACCCTCATAGAAGCCACTGCGATCGGTCAGCTTAGATTCAGCCGAGCATGGCTTGACTAATGAGTCGTTCAAGATATGCAGTGCCGTCCGGGGCGTTTATCCATTCGGTGAGGACATCGCCATTGAGAAATGCGATAGTCAGCTCTTGACTTGCGAACTTGGCTTCTTGCTGCACCGCGTCGGCGCTTATTGTGGTTCGGGATATCATCAATCCAATATGTACCGATTCTCGCTTAGTCATCATTTTGAGACGGAATGCAGAGAACATCTCTTGTGAGATGCCTACAGCATGGTTCTTCGCTTCGATGAGAAGAAAAGGGGCATTAGTCACTGACCATACGCGGCCGTCGAGTGAACGCTGTTGAATTACGACGTCAATCTCTTCGGTGGTAGTTCTATAGTTGCGGGCAAAGACAAAAAATCCATCGACTTGACTCAACAAAAAGGCAACCAACGCTTCGAAGCGCTTTCCTTTCTGCCAAGCAGTTCCATCTCGTGAGGACAAATCAAAGCCGTGGCGGCCTAGTTTCGTACGTAGTTCTGGTGGTACATGGATGCCTTGATCTGCGAGTACGGCTAGAACCCGTTCTGGCTTCTGTTCAATGTGCTCATCTAGCAAAAGCACATGGGCATCAACCTGGGTTAGCTGTTCAAGCAGTTCGGCGTCGTAGAGTCGGCCAAGATAGGTGGCAACGAAAACTTCGATTCCAGCATCGACGGCCTGAGCGAAACGACGAGTTGCATAGCCGCGCAATCGCTCGGCCACATGAATGTGGAGAAGTGCTGAACCGTCCTCTCGAACAAGGTCTGGTTTCCACGTGACTCCACCCCCAAGTTCGATGGGGGTTCCAGAAGTCCACTTGGGATCTGCATCGCAGAGTTCCTCGGCAAGCTCCTCTGGTTCCCGGGCGAGGATGCCAAGGCCCTGTTCGTCGAATCCGAGTTCCCACTCTTGGTCCATGGCATTCGTGCTAGCTGACTAGCCGAGTGATGCGATTCGCAAGGCTTAAGCCCACCCGCTGGATAAAGCCCTTCTCGTCGTCAGTCCTTGCCTTTCCTAGTAAGCGTTCGAAGCTTTTGACGACATTGTCAGCGCGCCGTTCAAGCTTCTCCGTCTCAAACACAACTTGGACAGTGTCCTCGTATGCTTCGGTAACGCTCTTTTCGGGATCTTTGACAAGACTTCGGATCGTCTCGTCCAAAGGCGAGGTCTCCATCGGATCCTCAACCTCACGCGCGGCAAAGTTGATGATTGGGGTCACCATGCGCAGTGAGACAACATCCGTAATCACCCCGTTAATTCGCTTGTTGACAAATGAATCTAGGACCTCGCTGTCACCGAACTCGGCGGTGAGACCCGGTCGCTTCGAGGCCAGTGGATCGATTACATTACGTTTAAGTTCCCAGAAGAAATTCAACGGAATATTCCCGGTATCGATGTATTCCTGATACTCAGGCGGCAACGTGAGTGCATGCCTCAGCCGCTTGATTCGCTCCAGTGAAAGGCCAGTAGCGTCTGCGAGTTCTCGGTTGTCCTGGATGCCTAACTCCTCGATGACGCGACCAAGCGCCCTGGCAGTGGGCATGTCTTTCCAGGCCTCACGAACCATATGGATGTTGAACATCTGCACCAAATTCTCCTCTGGGCTTGGTGCGTCGGTGATGATGGCGGGGATGCTCTCGTGTCCGAGTTCTGATGCACAGCGCCAGCGACGCTCCCCATCAGTAAGTACGTACCCATCGCCATCCGCATCATCGTAGACAACAATCGGAACGAGGACACCCTTACGATCAATAGATTCAGTGAGGCGCTCCATCTCCTCTGGCGTGAAGTGAATCCTGGGATTCGCATCGTTCTTTCGGATTCTTGCGACAGGAATCTCTTTGAGGTCCTTAAGGTGATTTCCTGTTTGTGGGTCAGGATTTACAGACATAGACGTTCTCAACCGCCTTCTTGGAGTTAGCGCCTGACGACCCACCGAGGGTCGAGTGCTTAGTTTGGATCTCGATCACTCGTACGTGTCTGTAGCTTGCAGAGAGGAGCGAACGCAAGTCTAGGCCAGCTTGAAAGAGAACCCCTTTTGCGGGATAAGATAAGACGAGCGGCTTTTCTCGATCGGCGAGAGTACTTGTGAGCTTGCGAAATGCCTCCTCGACCCCTCGAACGTGAGAGAACGGAGTAAAGAAGCGATCGTCACGATAGCGACCACTGCCCACCGACTTGGGAAAGTCATAGCGATACAATGTTTCATATACATGATAGAAGCGTGAGTAGTGATCAACCGTGTACGGTGGATCTGCATAAACTGCTCCGACTTCTTCGAGGGCATCATCAGTCACGAGATCTAGGGCGTCCTTGCTGGTAACGACATTTTCAAGGCGCCAGCTTCGTTCTCCGAGTTGAACAATATTGTCGAGCTGCTCCGTAAATAGACTCCACATCGACCGCATCCACTGCCGTCGGATTCGCGAAGCTACAGCTTCCGTAGTGGGCTTCAGGAATTGCGCAGTATGCCCCGGAGCATTAATCAGAGCGCCAGCGGCAGAGAGCCATGCACTCAGGAGCCAGTCTCGAGTTGGACCTCTCGGTGCGACTATGTCGATCGCATATCGCAACGCGTCGATTTCTATGGACTGTGGAGTGCTGAAATAAGCCGCTGAAAAATAGAGCGTTGCCAGTCGTCGATCGTCGGGATGCTCAAGAGCTGAAGCTTGCGCGGCAGAGCGCTGAACATTTGGGGAATTCCCGACATGAGGCGCCAACTCCATGAATTGACGCAAATCGTCGGCCGATTTAGTCATGGCTCTTCGCTCAGCCGAAAGGCGACGCCCAAACCGCTGGCGTAATTGTGCGCGAGCTTCTGTATATGGAGTCAGAAGATCTCTGATTGCCGCATTGGCGGAGGGGCGCTCGTAGTCAAGGAAGCGAGCTCGGGCAAAGCAGCAGGTGAAAGGTGCCGCATCATTAGCCAAAATGGGTCGTCTGCTTGCAAGACTTGCCGCGACGCTCCCCATGCCACAGAAGAGATCCGCTACCTGACCGCGTGTCAGGGCTAAAAGCTCCCCTCGTACGACGGGTCCTAGCGAGCGCTTAGTTCCCATGTACCGGAGTGGCGTCGGTGGAAGCGGCTCAGCTGGAAGGGGGCGCCGTTCGAGGGTTTGGTTAGCCATTGTCTTGCCTCCGACGCTGCGTTATATGTCTCGACATCAGAGCGGGTGCCTTCAATCAGCCTTTTTCGCGAATGGATCCCCTGAATACGTCGACGGTCGCGACATTGCGAGGGGGGCTGAGAACTGCTGCAGCTTCGCGTTGGGAGCCGGTGAGGTCGATGGGTGTCCTTCCGGCTTTAAGGTTGACGAGAAAGCCGATGTTGCTCTTGACTCTAATGCTGCCTCGGGCAAGAGACCCGAAGACGCGTAGATGGGTCACGCTGTAGTTCCAGCCAGTCCAGCGAGTTCAGCTTGCGAGAGCCGGGTGTCGCTCCTAGCATTGCGGAGAGTGGCCATTACATCGATCATGGGGCTGGAGTTATACCTCTATCGATATATTCGAACCACAGCGAATTCTGAGCGGTTTTGGGATCCCGATGCTAGCGGCAGGGCAGTGGCGTCCATTAAGTGCTACGAAGCTCTGCGAGCAGGGCTTGGGGGGTGATGATTCGGATTCCTTGGTGGGTGCCGACTGGGAGCAGATGTTGCCGGTCGCCTGAGACGAGGACGTCCACTCTCGCTTCGATTGCGCAGGCGAGGATCAGGTCGTCGTCGGGATCGCCGGTGATGGCTTCGGGCGCAGCCTTGGGCGGGGGAGTTGTCGCGGTGGCGATGTCGGTCAACAGCTCTTCGACTTGACGCCAGTGCTCCGGGTCGAATCTCAGCTTGCCGGTGAGGACTCGCTTCAGCTCGTCCATCACCGGTTGGGCTAGGACGAGTTCTAGGCGGCCGTCGATTGCCTCTTCGATGATCCGGCTTGGTGGGCCGGCCGCGATGAAGGCGGAGACCAGGACGTTGGTGTCGGGGAGGACGCGCAGGTCAGTTGTGCTGGGAGCGCGCCTCGTCGACCAGGGCCTCGCTGTCCTCGGGCCCGACCCCAAGGGTCTCGGCGCGGTCGCGGCCGTAGCGCTGCAGCGCAGCGAAGCGCTCTATCTGGACTTGACGGCGCAGGGCGTCGCGGACGACTTCGCTCTTTGTCTTGCCCAGACTCTGGGCGAGGGCGTCGGTCTCTTCAGCGAGGTCGTCGGGCAGGGATACAGAGAGGAGGCGGCTCATATGAAAACATCATATCGAGTAGATTCACGGCGCCTGTGACTTCGATCGATGAGTTGACCGTTGCGGATGCGCCGGAGGCTTGGGTGGCGCTTGGGTTCGCAGTCGATGGCGATACCTGCGTCCTCGGGGATGTACGGATTCGGTTGGCGGGCTCGGATGCGGGCAAGGGGTTGACCGGGTGGTCGTTGCGCGGCGGCAAGGGGGTCGAGTTGGATGGGCTTGCGACTGCGCGGTCGGATCGGCCGCTGCCGGGTGAGCCGTCCGTTCATCCGAACGGCATCGCTGCGCTCGACCACGTTGTCGCAATCACGCCCGCGCTCGATCGGACGATTGCGGTGCTGCAAGACGCCGGACTCGATCTGCGCCGGATCCGGGAGGAGCCAACACCCGCCGGCGCGCCGCGGCAGGCGTTTTTTCGTCTTGGCGCGACCATCCTCGAGGTCGTTCAGGAGCCTCCTGAGGCGATCGAGCGCGGTGGGGGGACCGATCGTCCCGCTTTCTTTTGGGGCCTCGCCTTAGTCGCTCCCAATCTGGACGCGACCGTTGCCGGGCTCGGGGATCGCGTCAGCGAGGTTCGCGCGGCTGTTCAACCCGGCCGCCGGATTGCCACCCTTCGCCGCTCCGCCGGACTATTGGTGCCCGTTGCGCTGATCACCTAGCCGAAGACGAATTCAGCCGAGTGACATGGGCCATCCGGCGCCCGTCGAGCTTGGTCTCTGGCTCCTGCTCTGTGAAATCCGCCTTTGTGGTCATGGGGTGGCGGTGCGCGCCGCCGGCTCCACTTCCCTTTCGGGGCTGGCGAGACCGGCACCAATGCCGAGCACCCCGAGGACGATGTGGAGGACGTTGTCCTCGGTGTTGATCGGAATGAAGCCGAGGATCGACTCGCCGCTGCCGATGATGAAGCCCCATATCGCGACGACGATGTAGACGGCGCCGAACGCGAGCGCGTAGGTGCGTGACGCGCGGGCTCCCGCGGCGAAGGCGAGAAGGCCAAGCCCGCCGGTGAGCAGGTGGACGATGTTGTGCCAGGCGTTGACGTCGAGCACGCCGATGACGTCGTCGACCGAGCCCGGGCTTCCAAACGAGGAGCTGTAGAAGAAGCCCACGATGCCGGCGATTACCAGCACGGCCCCGACCAACCCGGCGTAGAGACTTGCGGGAGTTATCGGCTTGTTCATCTCCGCGACCTCCTTTGTTCTTCCGGTGCGACTTACTGTGTGAATACCCGCCTGGCGCTCAATGCAACCCAGCGATCGCCGTCTTGCTCGACGCGCTGGAGATGGCGATCGGGCCCCGTTCGGTGAGTCCCTCGTCGGCGAGCTGGTCGTCGATCAGGAACGAGGTGAAGAAGAGCGGCCGCAGCAGCATCTGGATGTCCTCGGTGTCTCCTCTGTAGAAGGGGTCGAGCCCGGTTGCCGGGTAGCGGTGATAGGCCGAAGGCAGCGGCGCCCGGTTCGGCGACCCGTCGACAAACCCCTTCTCGTTGACGCTCGCCGGCGTCACCAGCAGATGCGAGGAGGGCGGGAGATACCCATAGACCCGCGTCCCAACCTCGACTCCCTCGGCATCGCTTTGCTCCACTCTCATGTGAGATCACGACGTTACTCGGGCTGGGCACGCTTCCTCAGTGGCCCCGTTCCTTGGGCTCGCTGCGCGGCTCGAGCTGGATCTCACGCTCTGCTCCCGGCCGGCCCTCGTCGATCTCGATGCTCCGCTCGCGCTCGGCGTTCAGCTGGTGGCCGAAGAGGATCGCCAGGTTGCTGATCCAAAACCAGACCAACAGGGCGATGAGACCGCCAAGGGTTCCATAGGTCTTGTCATAGGAGCCGAAGTTGGCGACATAGAAGGCGAAGGCCGCCGAGGCGATCGCCCAGACGACGATCGCCACCAGGCTCCCGGGCGTCACCCATTTGAAGCCGCGCAGCTTCACGTTCGGCGAGGCGTAGTAGAGGACCGCGACCATGAGAAGGAAGATCGCGACCATCACCGGCCACTTGGCGATGTTCCAAATGTCGATCGCGGTGCCGCTGAGCCCTATCGGGTCCGCCACCGCCTCGACTACCGGCCCGGTCAGGACCAGCGCCAGCGCCAGGATCGCCATCAGGAGGATCATCGCCAGCGTCACCGCGAGCTGGAGCGGGCGCAGCTTCCAAAACGGCCGTCCCTCCGGCGTCTCGTAGATGACGTTTGAGGCGCGCATGAAGGCGCCGACGTAGCCCGAGGCCGACCACAGCGCCAGGGCCAGCCCCGCCACGAAGGCAAAGCCCGCCGCGCTCTGGTTGGAAGCGATCGATTCGATCGGGCCCGAGAAGGTCTGCGCCGCCGATTGCGGGCCGATCGAGGTGATGATTTCGGTCAAGGTCGAGGTCGTGCTTTCAGGGTCGCCGACCAGTCCGATCAGCGAGACCATCGCGATCAAAGCGGGGAATAGGGCGAGCAGGCCGTAGTAGGTGAGGGCGGCGGCCCAGTCGGTGAGGTTGTCCTCCATGAACTCCGTCGCCGTGCGCCTCAGCGTGGCGACGATGCCGGAACCGCCGCCGGCGCCCTTGGAGCGAAGCCCACGCTCGACCATGCCCTTCACTTACCCCGCTGCCGCGCTCGCCAAGCAATTCGTCTGGCTCGGCGCGTCAATGCTCCTCGGCGTGGACCTCGCGCAGTTGATGTGTGTCCACGTCGTAGACGAAGCCGCGGATCTGGTCGCGGTGGGGGAGGAAGGGGGAGCGGCGGACTCGGAGGATCGACTGGCGGACGTCGGCTTCGACGTCGGCGAAGGACTCGATCGCGAAGGCGGGGGAAACGCCGGTCTCCTCCTGCAGCTCGGCTCGGAAGCCGTCGTCGGTGATCTTCTGCATGCCGCAGTCGGTGTGGTGGATCAGCATCACCTCGCGGGTGCCGAGGCGGCGCTGGGAGACGGCGAGGGAGCGGATCACGTCGTCGGTGATCACCCCGCCGGCGTTGCGCAGGACGTGGGCCTCGCCGTCGTTCAGGCCCAGCGCGGCGAAGACGTCCAGGCGCGAGTCCATGCAGGTGACGATCGCCAGTTGGCGACTGGGGTGGACGTCGAGATGCTTCGCGGGAAGGGAGTCCGCGAAAGCCCGGTTGTTGGCGAGCAGCTCGTCGATCACAGTGACGGCAGCCTAGACGCCGCGCTGTGCGTTGGATCAGCCGCGCAGTTTGGCGAGGGCTTCGTCGGCGCTCGGGTGGATCGGGATCGACGATTCCAGGCCGGTGATCCGCAGCAGCCTGCGCACCTGGTCGTCGAGGCCGCAGAGGGCGAAGCCTGGGCCGCCGTCGGTGTCGAGCGTCTGCCAGGCCCTGACGATCAGGGCAATGCCGGTCGAGTCGATGAACTCGCAGCCGGCGAGGTCGATCGCCACCGGAGAGTCGCCCGAGGCGAGTGCCGGCTCCAGCAACTCCTCCAATTGCGGTGCGGTGCCCAGGTCCAACTCGCCGCGAACCGCGACCAGGAACACACCGCCCCGGTCCTCACCACGCGCTTCGAACGGAGCTGGAATTACGGTCGTGTCCTTTTTATCTGGCGCTGACAATTGGGCTGCTGGACCGTTTCAAAAAGCGAATCGATGCTATCGCAGGGTGCGGTACTGTCTTTTCAGTATTTGGTTGGACGAGGGGGAGGCTGATGGATTGGATCGCGATAGATGTCCTCACGGCCACCGCCATTGTCCTTGCCTGCTTACTGGCGATTTGGGTGGCTCGCACGCGGCGAGCGATGCGCCGCTTCGAGATCCTCTACGACATCGCCGAAGTTTCGGACGGCAGCAAGTCGGTCGAGGAAACGCTGGATGCGGTCTGCGACATCGTCGTCCCCTCCTTCGCCGACTTCTGCATGATCGACGTGATCGCCGACGGCGACGTGAGAAGGGCCGCCGCCCGAGTCGACGCGCGGGGTCCCGAAGTCGAACGGGGCCTGGCGGAGCGTAAGCCCTCGGTGCCCGAGGGAATGGCAAATGGGCACGACATGCCCCTCGCGCCGCGATTCTTCCAGCGCATGTCCGATGACGACCTCGCCTCGATCTCCCACGACCCGGAAGACCTCGATTTCCTGCGCAGCCTCGGGGTCCGCTCGGCGATCACCCTGGGGCTGAAGACGCGCGGGCGGCTGACGGGTGCGCTGACCGTCGGCACCGCCTGGTCCGGGCGGCGCTATCGCGCGGAGGACTGCCGCTTCGCGGAGGTTCTCGCCGGCCGGGTGGCACTTACGCTCGACAACGCGGGCCTGTTCTCAGACCTGCAGCGCGCCGAGCGAGAGCGCGCCGAGATCGCCGAGACCTTGCAGCGCGGGCTCCTGCCCCCGCCGCTGCCGCACATCGCCGGCTGGTCGGCCGCCGCGATGTACCGGCCGGCCGGCGCCGAGAACGAGGTCGGGGGCGACTTCTATGACGCGTTCCGCGTCCCCGGCGGCTGGATGCTGGCGATGGGCGACGTCACCGGCCGCGGCGCTTGGGCGGCATCGATCGCGGCGCAGGCGCGCTACACCCTGCGCACCGCCGCCCTGCTCACCGGAGATCCACTGGTGGCGCTGGCGACTCTCAACCGCGCCCTGCTCGCCCGCCGGGATTCGGCGCTTTGCAGCGTCGCCGCCGTCACCCTCAGCGACGATCCGCTGCAGCCGGTGCGGATCGCGGTTGCCGGTCACCCCTCGCCGTTGCTCGTAGACGGCGAGGCGGTGGAGGAGGTGGCGGAAGCCGGCCCGGTCCTCGGCGCCGTCGCGGACGCTGCTTGGGAGCTTGGGCGCTTGGAGATGGATCCCGGCCACCAACTCGTCGTCATCACCGATGGCATCACCGAGGCCAACGGGTCCGAAGGGCGCTTCGGTGAGGAGCGCCTTCGCGCCGTGCTGTCGGGAGCTTCGAGCCCGACATCGGTGGTCCAGCGGCTCGAGGAGGCGTTGCGCCGCTTCACCGACGACATGAGCGACGACGCGGCAATCCTGGCCGTCGCGCCGAACTCGACAGAGGCCGCCTCGCCGGCGAGCCCCGATTTGGGAGCTGCGCAGCCGGCCGTCGGCTCAGGTTCCAGGCTCGGCGATGGGTGATCGCCGGGCGCTCGTCGAGTGCCTATTCGACGCCTTCAACCGTCGCGACGCCGTCGGGATCGCCGCGGTCTGCGACGAGGAGATGGAGTTCTTCCCGGTGACCGCCGAGGAAGTCGGGCGGCCGGCCCCCTACACGGGGCCCGCGGGCCTGCACGACTACCTCGACGACGTCTCCAGAGTCTGGGAGGAGCTGCTGATCACCCTCCAGGATGTGTCGGTCCGCGGAGACCGGCTGCTGGTCCAGGGGCGCGTTTACCTGCGTAGTCGCGAATCGGGCATCCGGGACATGCCCGCCGCCTGGATCTGGGAGCTGCGCGACGGACTTTTCATCCGCGGCGAGGTCTTCGTCGATCCCGTCGAGGCCACTCGTCGTTTCGCTGAGGAGCCGTTGGGTCGCCGCTGAGAAAAGTTTGCCCGTCTTTTCGCGCGGGTAGCGGGCCATCACCGGCGAGGTACTCTCCGCCCTGTGCAGGGCCGGCAACGCAGGGCGACCCGACTGAAGGCACAGGCATGAACGCGCATACTGGGCTTCTGATCACGCTCCCCGCGAGACCGGAGAACGTCGCCGTCGTGCGCCACGCGGTCGCCGGCCTGGCCGAGCGGATGGGAATGCGGGAACCCGCCATCGGCGACCTGAAGACGGTCGTCACAGAGGCCTGCATGAACGTCGTCATCCACGCTTACGACGAGGAGCCCGGGCCCCTGCAAGTTGAGGCGTTCGAGGAGGACGACGACCTGACGGTTGTGGTGCGCGACTTCGGCGGCGGCATTCGGCCGCGCCCGGAGGTCGAGAGGTCGAGCCTGCGGATCGGCCTGACGCTGATCGCCGCCCTCTCCAGCAGCTTCGAGATTTCCGGCGGGCTGGGCAAGGGGACGGAGATCACAATGCGCCTGTCGCGCGGGTCCGGCGCTGGAGGCGATCTGACGGAGGGAACGGGGCCGGAGGTCGCCGCGGTGGAAGGGGCCAAGCTGACGATCGGCGCGCCGGAGATGGTCGCCCCGGTATTGAGCCGTGTGATCGGGGCCATGGCCGCCAGGCATCGGGTCACCGTCGATCGGATCAGCGACGCGATGCTCCTCACCGACGCGATCGCCGAGCACGCTCCGCTCGCCTTCGGCGACAGCGACGTGTCGCTCAGCGTTTCCGATGGAGACGGTGGAATCGATTTGCGGATCGGCCCCCTGCCGGAGAACGCGGCCAAGAAGCTCGTCAACGGGCTTGCGATCCCCGAAGTCGGGGGCACTCTGGAGTCCCTGGCCGACGAGATGCGGGTCGAAGTAGACGGGGGAGGCGAGTTCCTGATCGTCCGCTTCGCCGCGCTTGCCGCGTGACTCGCCCAGCCCGCTAGTCGTCGTCGATCCGATCGCGGATTCTCTGCAGCGCCCCGCGCAGGATCCTCGATACGTGCATCTGCGAGTGCCCGATTCGCTCGGCGATCTGCGACTGGGTCATGTCCTCGACGAAGCGCAGCCGCAGCACCAGGCGCTCGCGCTCGTCGAGGCTCGGCAGGGCGGAGTCGACCGCGAACTTTCCCTCGACCAGTTCGAAGCCCTGATCTTCGTCGCCGAGCCATTCGGCGCCCGGGGCCTCATCGTTGTCCTCGGCCCCGAGCGGCCGGTCGAGGGAGAGGGGGCGGCGGTTGTGGTTCGCCTCGAGCACTTCCAGCACGTCGCTTTCGTTCATGTCGAGGCTCTCGGCGATTTCGCCGACGGACGGCGAGCGCTGGAGCTCCTTGGTCAAGGCCTCGATCGTCTTCTCCACGTTGGCCATCCGGTCGTGCAGGCCGCGCGGCACGCGCACCGACCAGACGCGGTCGCGGAAGTGGCGCTTCAACTCGCCGAGGATCGTGGGAGAGGCGAAGGCGGTGAACGGGACGCCGCGGTCGGGATCGAAGCGATCGATTGCGTTGACCAGGCCAAGGCTGGCGACTTGGAGCAGGTCGTCGAAGGACTCGCTGGCACCGCGGTATCGCTGGGTCAGGCTCTTCGCGAAGGGCAGGTAGCGGCGAACCAACTCCTCCCGGGTGTCGGGATCGCGATGTTCGACGAACCGAGCCCAGAGTTGAGCCTCGCTTGCCAGCTGCTCTTGCGGTCCAGTCACTTTCTCACCGCCGACCGTATCGCCGCTCGGCTCTCTCCTTGGGTGGTTTGCATACCCGGGTGCGATCCAGTCAAACGGAGCTAGACTCGACATGGATGGCGGACGAGCCCACTTCGCCTGAGTCGCTTGCCGACGCCGCACGGCGAAACGGCCGGCCGGCCACGCTGCCCGGGAGGTTGATCGACACCGGCGCTCGGGGAGCGCGGCGGGTCGCGGGAGTCACCGGCTTGGATAGAGCTGTCGAATCGGTCGCCGAGGAGGCGATCGTACGGGCGATCGAGAGCCCGGCCGTGGAGCGGGCGCTGGAGCGCGTGATGCAGGGCCCGATCGTCGAAGAGGCCGTCGGCGCCGCGATCAACAGCCCGGCGGTGGAGCGCTCGGTGATGGAGGCGCTCGACAGCGAGATGGTCGATCGGGTCTGGGCCCGGCTGCTGGCCAGCGACGAGACGCAGAAACTTGTCGAGCGGATCGCCGAGGCTCCGGAGTTGCGGGCGGCGATCGCCGCGCAGAGCGTCGGCGTCTTCGAAGACTTGGCCCAGCAGGCGCGCGGCGTGGCGCGACGCCTCGACAGCGCGGTCGAGCGCCCGGCGCGCTTCCTGGCGCGGCGCGGCCGCCGCGACGAGTCACCCGCTCAGGCCGGGTTCGTAACGCGGCTGATGGCGCTGATCGCGGACGCCGGGATCCTCAACGCCTTCTTCCTGATCGCCTCCGCGCTGGTCGCCTTCGTCGCCTCCCTGATCGCTCCCGACGATTCGATCGGAATCGTGGTCGGCGCCGGCTTATGGGTAGGCGCCGCGGCGCTGTACCTGCTCGTCTTCTGGGCGGGGGGCGGCCAAACTCCGGGAGAGCGGCTGATGGGAATCCGCCTGCTCGCCCGCGGCTCGCCGCAGATAAGCGGCGGCCGGGCGCTGCGTCGCCTGTTCGGGGTGGGGCTCTGCCTCCTGACTTTGGGCATCGGCTTCCTGCCGATCCTCTTCACCAAGCGCCGCCGCGGCTTGGACGACTGGATGGCCGGCACCGAGGTCGTCTACGCCCTGTCCGCCACTCGCGTCGCTCCCTGGTCCGAGTTGCCGGTGGAGGCTCGAGAAGCTGTGCCCGAGGTGGGCTGAGTCGCGCCGCGCGTCCTGATCGCCGGGGCAACCGGGTTCGTCGGCTCCAGGCTGGCCTCGGCGCTTGGCGATTCGGATGTCGATGTCCGCTGTCTCGTCCGCGACGCGACGCGGGCGCGGGGCCTCGCCGAGCGGGGGTTTGAGCTGCGCGAGGGAGACGTGACCGAGGCGCGGACTCTCGAAGGAGTGGGAGCAGGCGTCGACGTCGCCTACTTCCTCGTTCATTCGATGGCCGGCGGCAGCGGCTTCGAGGAGCGCGAGCGCCAAGGCGCCCGCAACTTCGCCCGGATGGCGAAGCGGGAGGGAGTCGAGCGGTTGATCTACCTCGGCGGGCTCGGCGACGAAGGCGTTTCCAAGCACCTGAGCAGCCGCCACGAGACCGCCCGCATCCTCGAGGCCGAGGGCCCGCCCCTGACTTACTTCAGGGCGGCGATGGTGGTCGGAGCGGGAAGCGAGTCCTACCGGACTTTGAGCTATCTGGTGCGGCGGCTGCCGGTGATGATCGCTCCCGCGTGGCTGAAGACCGACACGCAGCCGATCGGGATCGACGACGCGGTCGAGTACCTGCGGCGGGCCCCCGAGGTCCCCGAGTCGAAGGGTCGAGAGGTGCAGATCGGCGGTCCCGACGTTCTCTCGTATGGCGAAATGCTCGATCGGATGGCGATCGCGATGGGCAAGCGCCCGCGACGGACGATCCCCGTCCCCTTGATCACGCCGTGGCTCTCGGCTCTCTGGCTTGGGCTGGTCACGCCGGTCGACACCAACGTCGCGAGGCCGCTGGTCGAAGGGTTGCGTACGGCCACCGTCGTCACCGATACTTCCGGCGCTGAGCCCTTCGGCATCTCCCCGCTCTCGTTCGACGAGACGCTGAGTCGGGCGCTGCGGGAAGACGCGGATGCGCCGCGCCGCGGCTAGATCGAGAGCGGGAGCGCCTAGCGGTTCAACAGCTCGTCGAAGCGCAGCGCCGCGCGGGTGGGGAGGACGAAGGAGTCGTGGCTATGGAGGAGGCCGGCGCCGGTGAGGTCGCGCACGGCCCGCTCGATCGCGTCGCGCCCGGCGAACTCCTCCGGCGCCTCGCTGACCTCGCGCGTCAGCTCGGCGACGGTGACCTGGGCGGGGTGGAGGGCGAGCACATGCTGGAGGACGGCCGATTCGGTGGCGGCGTCCTCTCCGGAGGAGGTTCGGGTGTCGTCCATGTCATCCGCGGGTCGCGCCACTGTCCGGCCTCAAGCGACGGGCTAGCCCGTCTCCTCCCCCTTCCTCGCGCCATTTGACGCTTCTGTGACGTCCAGGCCGAGAGCCGTGCGTGCCCACTCCGGCTCCACGGTCGCCCGGTAGAAGTGCTGGGTGGAGCCGCGAACGGGTCGCGTCCCGACCAGCTTCAGCGCGTCGCAGTCGGCCAGCACACGCACGTGGTAGCTGACGTTGCTGAGCGGTTCGGCGAGGGCTTCGGCCAGCTCCCTGGGGCTGACTTTTTCCGCTTGCGCCATCTCTCGCAGGATTTGCCGTCGCAGCGGGTGACCGAGCGCGGTCAGGAGGTCATCGGTGGCGGCGGAGCCGTTGCGGGCGGTCACAGCAGGCAGCGAATATAGAGCAAACGAAATGTTTTGTCTGTAGTGCTTCTGTCTTCATAGACAGAAGATTGACGGCTTGGAACCGCGCGATCGATTCGCCGTCAACCTGCGCCAGGCCCGGCTGAGGAAGGGGATCTCCCAGGAGGAGCTGGGCTTCCGCTGCGATCTGCACCGGACCGAGGTCTCGCTGCTGGAGCGCGGG
>DATMBX010000005.1:0-6204 GCA_035558955.1 Solirubrobacterales bacterium
GTGACGGACGCCGGTGGGTCGTGCTCGACGCACGTCCCCCCCATGGTGAGCGTGCTGCACCCAGGGATCAGGCAGGCGGAAAGCATCGGTCCATGAGGCCGTATCGCATCGTGCAGCAGTTCATCGCGCAACACTGAGGGACGTACGGGAGCTCCTTCCCCCCGCGAAAGCGCGCCAACCGCCCGACTCCCGTCTTCCGGCGTCACCCCGATGCGACGCTCTTCCTTGCTCCGCGCCACCGCTGCAGACTGTGCCTTCAGCAGCGCCTCGTGCTGGTCGCAGAAACGCCGTCTGCGTACCACCGTGGTACAGCCCGCGTAACGACATCGCCGTTCGTCCGCCGTACCTTGGGGCGTCACTATGGGCTCCTTCCCCTCGATGTGCCACCCGCTCCCCACGAAGGCCCGCTTCTCACAGCGCGGCCCCCGTGCGGATGGTCAAGGAACGAGCCCCGTTCGGCACAGTAGTCGCTCCCACGAAGACGATGTGTTAAGGCGCCCCTCTCGGAGCCTGGCCAGCCCAAAAGGTGCGGTGACCCTCTCCGCGTAGAAAGCGTCGCGCGGCGGTCAGCTGCGAGAAGTCGTTCCGTCGACGTTTGCAGCAGCACGCCCCTCGGTCGGTTCACCGACTGGACCCTCGGGCCGACACGGTTCACGTTCAGAATGAGCGAGCGCTAGCAGCAATCGCAGCTATCGCCGCGCCAGGCGTCGACACCCTCCTTGGCGGCGACGGCGCCGATCACGAGCGCGGCAACGGGGTCAGCCCACCACCAGCCGAGGAGCGCGTTCGCGAGCAGGCCGACCAGCAGGGCTACCGAGAGGTAGGCGCAGACCATGTTCTGGCTCGCCTCGGAGACGGTCGCGGACGAATTCAACTTACGACCGACCTTGCGCTTCGCGCGCGCAAGCAGCGGCATCGTCGGCGCCGTGAACGCCGCCAGACCGACCCCGACCCAACTCACCTCCGGGTGATGCGACCCGAGCAGGTCGCGTGTCGCTTCGACGCCAATGTAGGCGACGAGCAGCGCGTAGCTGGCTGCGATCAGCTGCTGCGCGTGCCGCTCGGCGGTGGGCGAGGCGCCGCGGCCACCGGTGAAGAGCCAGACGATCACACCGCCGGCGAGCACTTCGATCACGCTGTCGATCCCGAAGCCGATCAGCGCGACCGAGCCGGCGGCGACGCCGGCGCCGACCGCGATCGCGAATTCCACGACGTGCCAGGCGTTGCCACCCCAGGCGAGTAACCGGGCCCGCCGCTCGAGTGCCGCCCGCTCGGCGGGATCGACGAGCCCTAGGCTCGGGTGTCGCTCGCCGCGAGAGGCGAGCGGAGTGAGCGGGATCACGCCTCCGCTGAGCTCGTCGGCCATGCTCGATTGTTGCCGCTCGACCAGAACCGGCGCGCCCAGAGGGCGACGTAGACGAGCGCCACGAGGACCGGCACCTCGATCAGCGGCCCGACGACGCCGGCGAGCGCTTGCCCGGACGTGGCGCCGAAGACGCCGACAGCGACGGCGATCGCGAGCTCGAAGTCGTTGCTGGCGACGGTGAAGCCCATGCTCGCGGTCTGCGCGTACGGGAGGCCGCTGAGCTTGCCGATCGTGAAGCCGGCGATCCACATGATCGCGAAGTAGAGGAGGAGCGGCAGTGCGATCCGGGCGACGTCGGCGGGCTCGGCCGTGATCTTCTCGCCCTGGATTGCGAACAGGACAACGATCGTGAACAGCAGCCCGTAGAGCGTGATCGGTCCGATCCGCGGCAGGAAGCGGGTCTCGTACCACTCGCGGCCCTTGCGATCGAGGGCGACGCGGCGAGTGAGGAAGCCGGCGGCGAGCGGGATGCCGAGGAAGATCAGCACCGTCTTCGCCACCTCCCAGACACCGACCTCGAAGCCCTGCGTGTCGAGGCCGAGCCAGCCCGGGAGGACGGTCAGGTAGAAGTAGCCGAGGAGCGAGTAGGCGGCGACCTGGAAGAGGGCGTTGAAGACGACGAGCAGCGCGGTGCGGTCGCGGTCGCCGTGGGCGAGGTCGTTCCAGATCAGCACCATCGCGATGCAGCGGGCGAGGCCGACGATGATCACGCCGGTGCGGTAGGCGGGCTGGTCGGCGAGAAAGAGCCAGGCGAGCGCGAACATCAGCGCCGGCCCGACCACCCAGGAGAGAAAGAGCGACCAGCCGAAGAAGAGCCGGTTGGAGACGCCGTCGTGGCGGCGGTGGCCGAGCTCCTCGTAGCGCACCTTCGCCAGCACCGGGTACATCATCAGGAGCAGCCCGAGCGCGATCGGCAGCGACACCGTTCCGACCTGAAGCCGGTCGAGGCCGTCGTTGAGGGAGGGGATCAGGCGGCCGAGGCCGAGCCCGGCTGCCATCGCGAGCCCGATCCAGAGTGGGAGGAAGCGGTCGAGGGTCGAGAGCCTCTTCAGGACGGCGGCGTCATCGGTCGAGTGTGTGACCGCGATTGGGCGGCGATCCTCGGCGACGGCCATCAGGCGACGCTCCGGTCGCCGGCGGCGTCGAGCTCGGCGACCAGCAACCCGACGCGATGATCGATCTCGTCGCGGATCTCGCGGACGCGCTCGAGCGGCTGGCCGTGCGGGTCGTCGAGCTGCCAGTCGACGTAGCACTTCCCGGGGACGAAGGGGCAGGCATCGCCGCAGCCCATCGTCACCACCACGTCCGCCCACTCGGCGTCGGCGCGGTCGAGCTTGCGCGGAACGCGGTCGGAGACGTCGACGCCGAGCTCGCGCATCACGTCGACGACCTCCGGGTGCACGCGCTCCGCGGGGTTCGACCCCGCGGAGCGAGAGACGTGCGCGCCGATTGCGGCGAGGTCGAAGAGGGCGCGTGCGATCTGGGAGCGGCCGGCGTTCTGGACGCAGACGAAGAGGACGTTCACGCCGCCACCACCGGCCGGAGATGGTCTTCGAGCGCGCCCGGTTCCACCGAGTCGGAGGCGAAGCGGCCGCGCTGCTCCCGCACGGTCACGCCGCGACCACCGGCATCAGCAGCAGCCGGCCCTCGCCGCCGGCTGGATTACCGCCAGCCCTTTCGCCTCGGGCTCGCGCGTCTTCACGGCCTTGACGATCGCGCCGTGCATGCCGTCTGCCACCTCGTGCGTGAACTCGACGCTCACGTCCTCGAACCCGGCCGCCTCGAGCCCGGCGACGTACTCGCTCCGCGAGAGCGCGCCGGCGATGCAGCCGACGTAGGAGCCACGCTCGCCGCGCTGCTTCGCGGTGAGGTGGTCCTGCGCGACGATGTCGGAGACCCCGACGCGGCCGCCCGGCTTGAGCACGCGGGCGATCTCGGTCAGCACCGCGGGCTTGTCGACCGAGAGGTTGATCACGCAGTTCGAGATGACGACGTCGACCGAGTCGGCCGGCAGTGGGATCTGCTCGATCACGCCCTTGAGGAAGTGCACGTTCGTCACGCCCGCCTCGGCGGCGTTCTGGCGGGCGAGCGCGAGCATCTCGTCGGTCATGTCGAGCCCGTAGGTCGTTCCGGCGGGCCCGACCCGCTTGGCCGAGAGGATCACGTCGATGCCGCCGCCCGAGCCGAGGTCGAGCACTGTCTCGCCCTCGTGCAGCTCGGCGACCGCGGTCGGGTTGCCGCAGCCGAGCGAGGCGAGCACCGCCGCGTCGGGGAGCTCGCCGCGCTGTTCTGGGTCGTAGAGCAGCTCGCCGAACGTCGTCTCCGCCGCGGCCTGCTCGTCCGCGCAACACACGCCCGAGCCGCAACCGCAGCCGTTCGAGCTCTCGGTCACCGCACGGGCCGACTCGGCGTAGCGGCGGCGCACCTCCTCGCGCAGCTCATCAGCCGTGGTCGTCATCAGCAGCACACTCCTTTCAGGTCGGCGACCGCGGCGAGCTTCTCGACCGCGTCGCGCCTCAGCGAGAAATACGCCCACTTGCCGCGCTGCTCTCGGGCCAGCAGGCCCGCGTCGGTCAGCTTCTTCAGATGGTGCGAGACGGTCGGCTGCGACAAGCCGAGC
Source organism: Solirubrobacterales bacterium (assembly GCA_035558955.1). Taxonomy (GTDB): domain Bacteria; phylum Actinomycetota; class Thermoleophilia; order Solirubrobacterales; family 70-9; genus DASVDE01. The sequence goes on from DATMBX010000005.1 coordinate 3,987, forward strand.
GGCTCGTACATCTCGCAGGCACAGACCGGCTCCTGCCTCGTGGCGAGCAGGTTGACGATCCGCACCCGCGCCGGATCGCCGAGCGCCTTGAACAGCTCCGCCGTCGCCAGCGCTTCCTCTTCGTCGAGGGCGGGGGCACCGAGCGGGGCGCAGCAGGCGACCGGTGTCTCGAGCACAGCCATCAGGAGCACCCTCCCGGCGAGACCTCTTGCAGCAGCGTCATCCACGCACCTCATGCATCGACGTCCATAAATATATCGATAGATGTCGATTTGTCAAGCGTGTGGTCGACGGCGCCCAGGAGGGCGCGTCAGGCGTGGCTTGGCCGAGGGCCGAGGGCCGAGGACCGCGGCAGGCTGCTTCGTGCCGACCGCGAAGACGCGCAGCGTCCCGGGCAAGCCCTTCAGCGAGCGGATGCGTCGATCAGTGCTCCAGTAGCTCTGCCCACGCCCGATCGCCGAGTGAGAGCGCGAGCGGCGTCGCCTCGACGATGTCGACGAAGAGCACCGCCGTCAGCTGGCGTGCCGGCGTCGTTTCCGAGCGCTGTCCGGTCTTCTGCGCAGCCGTCTCTCTCACCGTCCTTGCTGCGAGCCGCGATCGGGCGCGCCCTGAGGGAACGCCAACCACCGCTCACATGGAGAGCCGCCTTCACCTTTCCCCTGAAGCGCCGCGAGCGCATCGGAGAACCCCGCCGTCCACCTTCCTCTTTCTACTCTCACCTCGGAAGCTGCTCGTCGACGCTCCCGAGCCACCGCGGGGCACTTCCAGCGACCGCGGGGAGCGCCAACCCGCCGCGCTCGCCCTTCGCCCGGGTAATGATTCCCGCCATGCAAAGCGTCTACGAGGCCGCCGGCGGCGATGAAGGCCTCGTTCGCCTGGCCGAGGCGTGGCACGCCCGGGTGATGGCCGACGAGGTGGTGAGCCACGCCTTCAGCCACGGCTTCCACCCCCAGCACAGCGAGCGGCTGGCCGCGTACTGGGCCGAGGCGCTCGGCGGGCCGCCTATCTACTCCGAGCGCTACGGCGACGAGACGGCCGTCGTGCGCCTCCACAGCGGCAACGGTCCGCACGAGGAGATGGATCGGCGCGCGATCGTCTGCTTCGACCGCGCTCTGGTGGACGTGGGACTCGAGGACGAGCGACTGCGGCAAGTGCTGCACGACTACTTCGCCTGGGCGACCACCACGACCATGTCCGCCTACCACCGCTCCGCCGAGGACGTACCGCATGGGCTGAGCATCCCCCGCTGGTCCTGGGACGGCCTCCAGCACTGAGCCCCACCGCCGGCCGCCCGACACGAGGACAGCGATCAGCTCGCCTCGTGGAGGGGGCTGCCACCTTCGTCGAGTCCGCGCCGTCGCGGGATCGACCGATGACTTCCGCCCTATGGTCGAGTCCTACGAACGACGGCGCATGAAACCGTCGCCGGACGGCAATCACATCACCATCAGTACCGAACAAGGAGAGGACGAATGGCTGACGGCACGATGATCACCTGCCTGTGGTTCGACCACGGCGAAGCCCGCAAGGCGGCGGAGTTCTACGCCTCCGTCTTCCCCGACAGTGACGTCGGCGCCACGCACAAGGCGCCGTCGGACTTCCCCGGCGGTGAGGAAGGCGACGAGTTGACCGTCGAGTTCAGCGTGCTCGGCCAGAAGTTCGTCGGCCTCAACGGCGGCCCGAACTTCACGCCGAACGAAGCGGTCAGCTTCATGGTGGTGACCGAGGACCAGGCCGAGACCGACCGTTACTGGAACGCGATCGTCGACAACGGCGGCGAGGAGAGCGCCTGCGGCTGGTGCAAGGATCGATGGGGCTTCTCGTGGCAGATCACGCCACGCGTCCTGCTCGACGCCACCACCAGCCCTGACAACGCAGCGGCCAAACGCGCCTTCGAGGCGATGATGCCCATGAAGAAGATCGACGTCGCCGCGATCGAGGCGGCCCTCGGAGGAGAGACCGTCGAGGCGTAGCGGTCGAGGGCTCGAGTCCGCCCAAAGGCTAGGGCGAAGAGGGCCCCGGGGTTGCGGGGCCTTCTCGCTTCTCCGGGGGCGGAGGTAGACCGCACCAGGGTCGCAGACTCCTTCGTATTGCGCGCATGCCGCCTGCGGCCGAGGATGGGCAGCGTGGCGTCTTCGACCGGCACGGCCAGCGAGTTCCGGGTGCTCGGGCCGGTGGAAGTCGTGCGGGCCGGACAGCCGGTCCGGCTGGGTGGCCG
>DATMBX010000006.1:0-13796 GCA_035558955.1 Solirubrobacterales bacterium
CGTCGGCCCAGATCGGCTGGAACCGCGCCCGCCCCTTCCCGGATACCGGCATCACCGGTAGGAAGGAGAAGCGGCGCAGCAGCGTGATCCAGGGGTCGCTGTGGTCGTAGACGACCGAGGGGGCGAAGACGGTCGTCTGCAGCGGCGAGGAGTTCACCGCCCGCTCCGCCAGCCACTTCGCCCGGAAGAAGCGCGTGCGCTGCGCCGCCGAGGCGTTCAGCGCGCTGAAGAAGACGAAGCGCCGCACGCCGCTGCGCTCGGCCGCCCGCAGCAGGCGCACCGTCGCCAGCCCGTTCAGCTCCTCGATCCGCTTCGGCGGCTGGTCGCGGATCGTCGCCGCCAGGTGGACCACGGTGTCGACCCCGCGCAGCGCCTGGCGCACCAGGTAGGGGTCGGACATCTCGCCCAGGTCGCCCAGCGCGATCTGCACGTCGACGCGCCGCTCGCCCAGCCGCCGCGGCTCCCGCACCAGGCAGCGCACGTCCTCGCCCTGCTCGAGCAACAGCGGCAACAGCCGCGAGCCGATGCTCCCGGTCGCTCCCGTCAGCAGCAGCATCGCCGCGCTCCGCTTGAGGTTGCGTCTCCCACACCCAAACCCTAAAGGGGGCGCCCGCGCCGCCCTCCGGCGCCCCTCATCCCTAAAATGTGCGCTCGCGCTTGGCCGGGGTCCCCGGCGGGCACCCGGAAACCGAACTTCAGGAGAAAGCGTCGAATGACCTACGTCATCGCGGAACCGTGCATCGGCACCAAGGACAACTCGTGTGTCGAGGTATGCCCGGTCGATTGCATCCACCCGACCCCGGACGAGCCCGATTACGACTCGGTAGAGATGCTCTACATCGATCCGGACGAGTGCATCGACTGCGACGCCTGCGTCGAGGCCTGCCCGGTGGACGCCTGCTTCGCCGAGGACCAGCTCCCGGCCGAGTGGGCGAAATACGCCGAGATCAACGCCGAGTACTACAAGAAGAGCGCGGCCTAAGCACCCGCCCCTTGCGGCCGCACCTGTCGTGACGCGTCTGGCCGGCGCTGGGCCACCACCCACCTCCTTCTGAATAGCTCTGCTATCAGGCGTCGGCGTGCGGCGTCCAGCTTGGCCAGCCACGCCTCGCCGGGCACGTCCGCTGCGGGCCGTGCGCTTAGGCCGCGCTATTGAATGACGGGAAGAGGGGTGCCACTCACCGGTGCCGGCTCGGCGCTGGCGGGGGTGGCCTGAAGGACGGGTAGCTCCTGCGGGGTTGCGGCGACTATGCCTCGGGCGGCGTGGCGGATTGCCTGGGAGGCGGGTGAGTCGGGCTCTTCCGTTGCCAGCGGGGTGCCGGCGTCGGCGTGTTCGCGGAGGGGCTCGGAGAGCGGCACCTTGCCCAGCAGCGGCACGTCCAGCTCGTCGGCCAGCAGCTGGCCGCCGCCCTCGCCGAAGATCGTGAAGCGCTCGCCGTCCGGCGTGGTGAAGCCGGACATGTTCTCGATCACCCCCAGCATCTCCAGGTCGAATTTCGATGCCATCTCGGCGCCGCGCCGCGCGACCGACTGGGCCGCCGGCTGCGGCGTCGTGACGATCACGAACTTCGCCTGCGGCAGCAGCTGCGCCAGCGTCATCGAGACGTCGCCCGTCCCCGGCGGCAGGTCCAGCAGCAGATACTCCAGCTCTCCCCAGGCGACGTCCTCGAGGAACTGCTGGATCGCCTTGTGCAGCATCGGCCCGCGCCAGACGACCGCCGCGTTCTCCTCGACGAAGAAGCCGATCGACATCACCTTGACGCCGCCGGCGCTCTCCAGCGGCAGGATCTTGCGCTCGCCGTTGACGTCGGGTTTTCTGTTCACCCCGAGCATGCGCGGGATCGAGTAGCCGTAGACGTCGCAGTCCAGCGCGCCGGCGGGGTGCCCGTCGGCGGTCAGCGCCGCCGCCAGGTTGGCGGTCATCGTCGACTTGCCGACGCCGCCCTTGCCTGAGGCGACGCAGATCACGTTTTTCACCTGGGCCAGCGCGCCCTCGGGCAGCTTTCCCCGGCCCAGCGATCTTTGCAGCGCGCCCTTCTCCTCGTCGCTCAGCACGTCGAAGGCGACGCCGACCGCGGTCACTCCGTCCAGCTCGGAGACCTGTTTGGCGACCGCCTGCTCGAAGTGCGAGCGGATCGGGCAGCCGGCCGTGGTCAGGGAGACGATGACGTCGACCCGGCCGTCGTCATGGACCTCGATCGAGCGCACCATCCCCAGCTCAACGATCGAGCGTCGCAGCTCGGGGTCGATCACGGGCCGCAGCGCTTCGGTCACCTGATCTTGGCTCGGAAGAGACATCCCGGCCATTCTCGCAAACCCACCCCTCCCGCTCCGCTGCGACTTACCCCGGTATGCCAGGGATAAGTCGCAGCGGAAGCTGGTGGACCGATCGGGGAAGGGGGGAGAGAACGTCGCGCCCGACCCCTTGGCCCCTCCATGCACGCAACCGAAGGAGGGCACATGACGGGCACGCGCGGCTTCGGCCGGATCGTGGCGATGGGATTTGGGCTGGCGGTGGCGCTGTTGCTGCTGGTCGCGGGGGAGGCGAAGGCGGGGAAGTACCAGGTCGCCCAGTGTGGCTGGTACGTCGGCGCCGACGCCAACTGGGCCGACACGACCGGCGGCGTCAAGTTCCGCCCCGACGCCTGGTGCGTGCCGCCCGCCGGCCAGGACCCATTCGACGGCGTTCACCTGAAGAGCTTCGTTCGCGAGGGGCAGGGCACCGTCTCCGGTACCCGCTTCGCCCGCTGGCGCTGGGAGGCGCCGGCGGGAACCGGCATCTCCCAGGTCAGCGGCACCTGGTGGCACGCGCTGCACGACGGCATGGAGCACCGCCTCGGCGTCGGCACCTGGAGCGGCGGCTTCAACGTCTTCGCCGCCGCCGGCGCGACCGACACCGCCGCCCGCCCCTTCGTCGCCGGCTTCAACCCCGCCCAGCCCGCCTTTGAGGACCGCCTGCTCTGCGCCAAGGCGGAGAGCAAATGGTGCAGTCTCAGCCCGCAGTCCTGGTCTGGGGTGCGCGCGCTCACCATCACCATTCAGGACGACCTCGGGCCCGGTCCGGGCATCGGCGGCGACGTCCTCGCCGGCGGTTGGCGGCGCGGCGCCCAGGGCGTCGGCTTCTGGGGCGGGGACACGGGCGGCGGCATCCGCTTCGGCGAGACCTTCGTCGACGGCGGCCGCGTCAACCTCACCGAGTACCCGTGCGCGAAGTCCTTCATCGGCGGCGAGTGGCGGGCGACGCAGATGCGCCCCTGTCAGCTCGGCGTGTCGGGCGGGGCGTCGATCGCCACCACGAGCTTCAGCGACGGGCCGCACACCATCGGCCACTGCGTCACCGACTTCGCCGGCAACGTCGGCTGCACGCCCAACCGCACTTTCCACGTCGACAACAACCCGCCGGCCCACCCGCGCAGACTCACTCTTGCCGGCGGCGAGGAGTGGCGCGGCGTCAACGACTTCGACTTCTCCTGGGAGAACCCAGACCAGGGGCCGGCGAGCCCGATCGGCGGCGCCTTCTGGCAGATCACCGGCCCGGCCGGCTCGGACACCGGAGTCAAGTGGGCGGGCGGCCGCGGCATCGCGGCCCTCGCCGACCGCGCGGTCTCCGGCCCCGGCCTCTACAGCTTCCGCGTCTGGCTGCGCGACGAGGCGGGCAACGACGCGCCGGCGACGGCGGTCGACGTGCCATTGCGCTTCGACAACGTCCCGCCGGGAGTCGCTTTCGTCGCCGACGGCGCGCCCGAGTCCGGCCAGGAGTTGCCGGCGACGGTCAGCGCCAGTGTCACCGACGCACATTCCCACCCCGCGGGCGGCGAGGTCCATTACCGGCGGCTGGAGAGCGACCAGTGGATTGACCTGCCGACCAGATTCCAGCCCGGTGAGAGAGCCGACGAAGGACGTTTGGTCGCTCATTTGCCGGAGAGCCTCGGTCCCGGCATCTACCTCTTCCGCGCCGACGCGCTCGACACGGCCGGCAACGCCGCCTCCTCCAACCGCCGCGCCGACGGCACCGAGATGGTGCTGCGCAAGCTGCCGTCCTCCAGAGAGGGCGCCGGCCCCGGGTCGGGTCGGGCCGGCAGGGTCAAGACCCGCATCTTCGCCAGCCTGCGGCGGGGGCGCCGGGCCGGCGCCGACCTGACGGTTCCCTTCGGGGTCTCCGCCGTCCTCAGCGGCCGGCTCCTCGACGCCGGCGGCGCGGGCCTCGCCGGCCGCGAGTTGCGCGTCGTCGCCCGCCCTTCCCGCGGCGCCCTCGCCAAGACCCGGGTGGCGACCGTCCGCACGGGCAAGCGGGGAGGTTTCAGCCTCGACCTCGGTGCCGGGCCCTCGCGCCGCATCACCGTCAACTACGGCGGCGACGGGAGGCACGAGCCGGCGAGTCGCCCGTCGATGACGCTGCGGGTGCGCGGCGGCGTCACTCTCAGCGGCGCTCCCGGCGCCCTGCGCACCGGCCAGGCCCTGCGCCTGCGCGGCCGCGTCCGCGCCGCCGGCGCCCCGATCCCCCGCCGCGGCAAGCTGGTCGCGGTCCAGTACCTGGAGGCCGAGACCGGCCGCTGGCGCCCGGTCCTCGTCACCCGCACCGACCACAGCGGTCGCTTCCGCGCCCGCTACCGGTTCCGCTACGTGGTGGGCACGGCGAAGATCCGCCTCCGCGCCATAGCCCTCCCCGAGGAGCGCTGGCCCTACGCCCCGGGCGCCTCCCGCCCGGTCACGGTCCGCGTAACCGGCTGACCCTCTCGCTGCTCGACTCACCCGCTCCGCTGCGACTTATCTCTGACGTACCGGGATAAGTCGCAGCGGAAGCTGCGGTCGGTAGGGTTTGCGGCCGATGTCGCAGGCGACCCTTCACACCAGCGCCGGGCCGATCGTCGTCGAGTTCCATGACGATGACGCGCCCAAGACGGTCGAGAACTTCCGCAGACTCGCCGACGACGGCTTCTACGACGGGCTCGTCTTCCACCGCGTCATCGTCGACTTCATGATCCAGGGCGGCTGCCCGGAGGGCACCGGCCGCGGTGGCCCCGGCTACACCTTCGAGGACGAGTTCAACGATCACAAGGTCGAGCGCGGAGCGCTGGCGATGGCCAACGCGGGCCCCAACACCAACGGCTCCCAATTCTTCGTCGTCACCACCGAGGCGGCGCCGTGGCTGGACGGCAAGCACACCGTCTTCGGCCGCGTCGTCGAGGGCATGGAGGTGGTCGACGCGATCGAGTCGACCGAGACCGACGCCGCCGACAGACCGCTCGAGCCGCAGGTAATCGAGCGCGTCGAGCTCTCCGACTAACCGCCGGTTCTCACCGTCGACGCCCTCGGCTACCCGCTGAGGATGATGACGATGAAGAAGACGATCACGAACTCGCTGACGATCCAGGAGTTCGTGTTCATCCAGTCGCGGATCTTCGGCAGCAGCGTTTGAGCCCGTCTGCCGAGCAGCGCCACGGCCAGCGCGGGCGAGGCGAGCAGCAGCAGGGTGAGGCCGACGAAAGGCAAGACCTCCCACCAGGCGTCGCCGCGGTTCCCTATGTGGCCACCGACGGTGAACGAGGTGACGATGTCGCTGGGGAAGAAGCCCAGCAGCAGGAAGCCGAGGACGAAGGCCATTTTCGGGCTTGCCTCCTGCAACTTGCCCATCCATTTGGGCGGTTCGCTCACGTTCCGCTTGCGGAAGGTGTTCACCATCGCGAAGGCCAGCAGCGCCAGAATGGCCCAGTCGACGGCGTTCAGGCCCGAGTCCTCATCGCCGTTCTCGACTCCGCCTGCCAGCAGGTAGGCGACCGTCACCACGGCGGTGATCGAGAGGGCGGCGCCAAACACGTAGGACGCCGACTCTCGCTTCCAGTCCTCGCTCGTCGCGAAGAAGAAGGAGCTGATGATCTGCGGACCGGCGACCATCACAAACGCCAGCGGCAGGATGGTGAGAAAATCCACGCCGCCAGCCTCTCACATCGGTAGGCGAGAGCGGAGGGGTGGTGTCTCAGATGTCGCGACACATCTGTCTCCGATGTCGCGACACATCACACAGCGGAGGGGGTGGGATTCGAACCCACGAGGCGCCGAAGACGCCTACCGGTTTTCAAGACCGGCGCATTCAACCGCTCTGCCACCCCTCCGGGTGCGCGAGGGCGCCAGCCGATGCTAGCCCCACCCGCTCCGCTGTGCCTTATGTCTGCATAGGACACATAAGGCACAGCGGAGCGTGCTTGGATGGGGCGATGCGACGGCTGCTCGTGCTCGCCTCGGCGATGGTCTTCTTCGACGTCGCCTTCTACGCGGCGATCGCCCCGCTGCTTCCCGACTACGTCTCCGAGTTCGGCCTCAGCAAGGCCGAGGCCGGCGTCCTCTCCGCCGCCTACGCGGCCGGGACGCTGCTCGCCTCGCTGCCGGCCGGGCTGCTCGCCGCCCGGGTCGGCCCGCGTCGCACGGTGATCGGCGGGCTGCTGCTGCTCGGCGTCGCCAGCGTCGTCTTCGGCTTCGCCGGGAGCGCCGCTCTGCTCAACGGGACGCGCTTCGTCCAGGGCGTCGCCGGGGCGTTGATCTGGTCCGGCGCCCTCACCTGGCTGATCGTCGCCTCGCCCGACGAGCGCCGCGGCTCGGTGATCGGCACGGCGCTGGGGACGGCGGTCGCTGGCGCCCTGCTCGGTCCCGTCCTCGGGGCGATCGCGGCCGAAGTCGGCACCGAGCTCGTCTTCGGCGCGGTGATGGGAATCGCGATCGCGCTCGCCCTCCTCGCCGCCGGCACGCCCGACGCCCGCGCCCCGGAAAAGCAGGGCCTGCATGAGGTCGCCGCGACCATGGTCAGCCGCCCCGTCCTCACCGCCTTCGCCTTCGTCGCCGTTCCCTCGACGATGTTCGGCGCGGTCGAGGTGCTGGTGCCGCTGCGCATCGACGAGCTGGGCGGCGGCCACGCGCTGATCGCCGGCGGCTTCATCGCCGGCGCCGCGCTGGAGGCGACCCTGGCCCCGCTCGCCGGCCGCTACTCCGACCGCGTCGGCCGCCGCACCCCGTTCACCGTCGGCCTCGCCATCTGCGCCGTCGCGATGTCGGCGATCGCCGTCGCCGCCACCCTCGGCCTCGTACTCGCCGCGCTGATCGCCAGCTCCCTGGGGGCGGGAATCTGCTTCGCCCCGGCCTTGACGATGCTTTCCGAGGCAGCCGAGTCGACCGGCCTGCACCAGGGCTTCGCCGCCGGCCTCTCCAACATGGCCTGGGCCTCGGGCCAGGTCCTCGGCGGCCTCGCCGGGGGCGGCGCCGCGAGCGCCGCGGGCAATGCGGCCCCCAGCTTCGCGATAGCCGCCCTACTCCTGGCAACCGTCGCCTACGCCCGCCGAGCTCTGGCGCCAACCGCCCCGGCTACAGCACGGTGAAACGCATACGCCAGCTATTTCATGTCGTATGCGTTTCACCGGGGATGCGTTACCGGAACACTGCCTCGGTGAAACGCAAACTTCAGCTATCTGATGACGTATGCGTTGCACCGACGTAGGGTTTCGGCCCATGGGTGAGTGGACGAACTGGGCTGGGGACCAGAGCTGCCGCCCGGCAGAGGTCGAGCGGCCCCGGGACCGCGACGAGCTGGCCGCCGCGATCGTGCGCGTCGCCGAGGCCGGGCGCAAGGTCAGCGTCGCCGGCTCGGGCCACTCCTTCACCGAGGCGCCGATGACCGATGGGACGATGATCCACGCAGAGGCGCTCAGCGGTGTCATCGACGCCGACCCCGCCACGGGCCTGGTCAAGGTGGGAGGAGGGACGGTGCTCGCCGACCTCAACGAGGAGCTGGCGCGGCTCGGCCTGGCGATGGAGAACCTCGGCGACATCGACCGCCAGACGATCGCCGGCGCGATCTCCACCGGCACCCACGGCACCGGCGCCGAGTTGCGCAACATCTCCGCCCAGGTGGAGGGAATCGAGTTGGTCCTCGCCGACGGCAGCGTGCGCGACCTGACCGCCGCCGGGGACCCCGACCTCCTGCGCGCCGCCCGGGTCGGCGTCGGCGCTCTCGGAGCGATCTCCGCCGTGACCCTGCGCTGTGTGCCCGCCTTCACCCTGCACCGGGTCGACAGCCGCCACCCGCGTGGGGAAGTGCTCGACACCTTCGAGGAGCGCGCCGCCGCCCACGAGCATTTCGAGCTATTCACCTTTCCCTACGCGGACAGCGCCCTGGTGCTGGAGCGCAACCGCGTCCAGGAGCCGCCGCGTCCACGTGGACGCACCGCCGCTTGGCTCAACGACACCGTGCTGGAGAACTGGGCCCTGGGCGCCCTCTCGGCGACCGGCCGAGCGCTCCCCGGCGCGATCCCGGCGCTGTCGCGCCTCGCCGCCGCCCTCGCCTCCGGCAGCAAAGCCACCGACCGCAGCGACCGCATCTTCGCCAGCGACCGCCGCGTCCGCTTCACCGAGATGGAGTACGGCGTCCCGCGCGAGCACGGCCCCGAGGCGGCCCGCCGGGTGATCGAGTGGGTGCGCGCCAACCGCTACCCCGTCTTCTTCCCGATCGAGATGCGAGTGACCGCCGCCGACGACGCCCACCTCAGTCCCTCCCACGAGCGCGACACCGCCTACATCGCGGTTCACCAGTACAAGGGGATGGAGTGGCGCCCCTACTTCGAGGCGGTCGAGTCGATCATGGACGACTACGACGCCCGCCCCCACTGGGGCAAGCGCCACTTCCAGACGGCCGCGACCCTCGCCCCCCGCTACCCGGCCTGGGCGGACTTCCAAGCCGCCCGCGACGCCTTAGACCCAACGCGCACCTTCACCAACGAATACGCGGAGCGAGTTCTCGGCCCCTAACCACCAAGGTGCAACGCAAAAGACATGCGATCGCTGTCGTTTGCGTTGCACCAGCCGTTGGAATCGTCCGACCTCCCAAGGTGTAACGCATACGACAGGAAATAGCTGTCGTATGCGTTGCACCTCAGAGGAAGGACTTGCCGTCGCCCCTATATGTAGGGACCTCCTCGACGATTTCGCCGTTCTCGACCAGGTGCAGGGAGTCGAAGCGCTCGCACAGCTCGCCCGCCTTGGCGTGGCGCATGTAGACGCGGTCGCCTACCGAGAGCTCCCGGGCCGCCGCGCCGAGCAGCGGGGTCTGCACCTCGCCGGCGCCCTCCTCCGGGTCGAGCCGCAGGCCCTCGGGCAGCCAGGCGACGGGCAGGCGGGAAGCGTCATCGCCCCCCGACGCGAGGTAGCCGCCCCCCAGCGCCGTGGCCACACCGGCGTTCGGCTTGCGCACGATTGGCAGCGCGAACCCCGCCGCCGGGGTCAGGCTGAAGCGGCTGTAGTGATCGAAGAGGGCGGGGGCGTAGAAGCCCGAGCCCGCCGTCACCTCGGTCACCGCCTTCTCGGCGCCGGTCAGCTCCAAGCTTCCCGTCCCGCCCCCGTTGACGATCTCCAGCTCGGCGATCTCACCCACCGCGGCGGCGATCGCCGCCCGCCTCTCCGCCAGCTCCGCCGCCGAGCGCCGCTGCATGAAGCGGATCGCCGCCCCGCGCAGACGCCGCCCCGGCGGCCGGTCGCCGACCCCGGCGATCTGCCCTTCGTAGGCCATCAGCGCGACGAGCTGTATCTGCGGCCGCTTCTCGATCTCCCGCGCCAGCGCCACCGCGTCCTCGACGCTGTGCACGGGGGAGCGCTTCGGCCCCACCTTCACCCGCCCACCCAGCGCCCACCAGCCGGCGTCGACGTCGATGCAGACCCGCACCGGCGCCGCGCCCGCCCCCAGTACCGACTCGATCGCGTCGAGGTGCTCGGCGCAGTCGACCATCACGATTGGCGCCCCCTCCGGGTTGGCGACCGAGCGCAGCGCCAGCTCCCCCAGCGCCCCGGTGTCGGCGGTCGGGTAGGCGAGCAGCAGATCCTCGAACCCCCGCTCCGCAAGCCACAGCGTCTCGGGAAGGGTGAAGGTCATCAGCCCTCGGAAGCGCTCGTCCCGTCCCAGGATCGCCGCCAGCAGCGCCCGGCAGCGGATCGACTTGGAGGCGACCCGCACCGGCTTGCCGCCGGCCCGTTCCAGCATCGCCGCCGCGTTAGCCCACATTGCGTCGAGGTCGACGAAGGCGAACGGCGCCTCGACCTCGGCGAAGATCTCCTCGTAGCGGGCGTGGGTCTGCTCCGGCACGAGTACGACCCTAACCGCCCGCGCGGGGGGTCATCCGGAGAGCGGAGAGGGAGGGATTCGAACCCTCGAGAGAGCTTGCGCCCCCTACTCGCTTAGCAGGCGAGTGCCTTCAGCCACTCGGCCACCTCTCCGGGGGTCAAAACCTTACCGTCGCTACCGCCGGGGGTCAGCTGAGGCGCGACCGCACTATGACCCCCGCCCCGCGCGCCGGGATCATCGTCACGTTGCGGTGCAGGGCGTGCTCGGGGGCTGGGTCCTCGGCCTCGAGGTCCAGGCGCCGCGCCATCATTTCCAGCACGACCCGCTGCTCCGCCATCGCCAGCGCCGCGCCCAGGCAGCGGCGGATGCCGCCGCCGAACGGGATCCACTCGTAGGTGCCTGGTCTGCGGCCGAGCCAGCGCTCCGGTCGGAACTCGAACGGCTCCGGGTAGAGGTCCTCGCGGTGGTGCAGGAGCAGGATGCTCATCAGGATCGGCGTGTCGGCGCGGACCGCGTAGGCCCCCAACCGCCAGGGGACCATCGCGCGCCGCCCGATGACCGGCACAACCGGCCGCGAGCGCATCCCCTCGACGATCGTCGCCTCGACCGTTTCGGCCGCGTCCCCGCCCCCGCGCACCGCCTCGCGCAGCCGCTCGTGCGCCGCCGGCGCCCGCACCAGCCGCTCCCACGTCCAGGCCAGCGAGTTCGCCGTCGTCTCGTGCCCGGCCAGCACCAGGACCAGCAACTCGTCGCGCACCTCTTTGTCGCTCAGCGCCTCGCCCTCCTCGGTGCGCGCCTGCAGCAGCAGGGAGAGGATGTCGCGCCGCTCCTCCAGGTCGGCCGCCCGCCGCCGGCTCTCGATCACCGCGTAGGTCGGCCGGTCGAGCAGCTCCAGCCCGACGCGGGTCAGCCCCACCGCCTCCTCGCGCGTCATGTTCATCAGCTCGCCGACCTGCGCCAGCGGCCAGGTCGAGGCGGCGACGAGGCGCTTGGTCGCGAAGCGCAGCCAGTGCTCGGGCGTGCCGCGCTCCGGCCGTCCCTCGATGCCGAAGATCCCGGCCATGATCACGTCGAGGGTGATCGCCTGCATCCGCGGCGCCAGCGCGAAAGAGCGGCCGACCGGCCAGCGGGAGATCTCTCGCTCGGCGGCGTCGGAGATCATCTGCGTGTAGCGCTCGATCGCCTCGCCGTGGAAGGAGGGGAGCAGCAGTCTGCGCTGGCGCATGTGGCGGGGGCCGACCGCGGTGAGGACTGAGTTGGGCCCGACGATCGGCCGCAGCGGCGACTCGCCGGTCAGCGAGGGCGCCTCCTCGGGCTTGGCGGTGAAGAGGGAGCGCACGTGATCGGGATGGCTGGTGACGATCGGCCCGCCGGGCATCAGGGTTCTCATCCGGAAGACCTCGCCGAACTCGCGCCGGGCGCGGAAGACGAACTCGATCTGGCGCTGGTTGAAGCGCAGCATCTGCAGCAGCGGCGCCGTCGGGATCGCGGGAGGGATCGGCAGCGCGGCCGCCTCCTCCGCCGAGATCGGCCCGGCCGGGGACTCCGGCGCACCATTACACGAATCCATGTAAAGGATTATGCGGGAACCCGCCCCGCCCGGGGTGCAACGCATACGCCATGAGGTAGCTGTCGTTTGCGTTTCACCATCGCCCGGGCGGGGTGCATAGAGTCGTGGCCATGAAGGAACGGCGAACCAAGATCATCGCCACAATCGGGCCGGCGAGCGTCGACCGCCCCGTGCTCGAGGAGCTGATCGCGGCCGGCGCCGATGTCCTCCGACTCAACTTCTCCCACGCCGACCGCGCCTGGCACGCCGCCGCGATCGAGGCGATCCGCGCCGCCTCGGCCGCCGCCGGCCGCGAGGTCGCGATCCTCGGCGACACCGACGGGCCCGACGACCTCGACCAAGTCGACTTCTGCGCCGAGCACGGCGTCGACCTGCTCGCCATCTCCTTCGTTTCCTCCGCCGCCGACATCGAGCGCGCGGCCGAGCGCCTGCGCGCCCGCGGCGCCGACATCCCCCTGATCGCCAAGATCGAGAAGCGGGAGGCGGCGGAGGCCGCCGAGGAGATCCTCCGCGCCGCCGACAGCGGAATCATGGTTGCCCGCGGCGACCTCGGCGAGCAGCTTCCCCTGGCCGAGGTCCCCGTCCTCCAGAAGCGCCTCATCCGCGCCGCCGGGCGGCAGTCGAAGCCGTCGATCACGGCGACCGAGATGCTCGCCTCGATGGTCGCCGCCCCAAGCCCCACCCGTGCGGAGGTGACCGACGTCGCCAACGCGATCTATGACGGCAGCGACGCGGTGATGCTCTCCGAGGAGACGGCGATCGGCGCCCACCCGGTCGAGGCGGTACGCGTCATGGATCGCATCGCCCGCGCCACCGAGCCTGACCTGCGCTACGGCGAGTGGCTCTTCACCCGCACCGACCAGGCCACCCAGGACGTCGCCGACTCCGTCGCCCAGAGCGCCGTCGGCGCCGTCTACCGCCTCGGCCTCAAAGCCCTCGTCGTCCCCACCACCAGTGGCCGCACCGCCCGCCTCGTCTCCGCCCACCGCCCCAACGTCCCAGTCCTCGCCGTTTCCCCCCGCGTGGAGACGGCCCGCCGCCTCAACCTCCTCTTCGGCGTCACCCCGGTCCTCAGCGAGCACAAGCCGGGGATCAGCGCCCTCCTCGACGACTGCGCCGCCCTCGCCGCGAGCCACGGCGCCGCCGCTTCGGGCGACCTGATCGCGATAGTCGCCGGCCTCCCCAACCAGGAGATGGGGACCAACCTGTTCGAAGTCCACCGCGTCCCCTAACACCCGTTCCGCTGCGACTTATGCCGGTATGTCAGGCATAAGTCGCAGCGGAGCATGGCGGCGGGATAGGCTCCCGCCTATGACGACCGACTTCGATGCGATCGCGCAGGGTATGACCCAGGCCGTGCCATTCGCCGGGCACCTGGGGCTGGAGATAATGAGCGTGGGGGAGGGGGAGGCGACGGTCCGCCTGCCCGAGCGCCCCGAGCTGACCAACCACGTCGGCTCCCAGCACGCCGGCGCCCTCTTCACCGTCGCCGAGACGGCATCCGGCGCGGCCTTCGTCGGCGCCTTCGCCGAACGTCTCGGCGAGGTCACGCCGCTCGCCCGCAGCGCCGAGATCTCCTACGAGAAGATCGCCAAGGGCCCGATCGACGCCACCGCCCGCCTCGGCGTCCCCAAGGAAGAAGCCCTCTCCACCCTCGACGCCGACGGCAAGGTCGTCTTCCCCTGCGAGATAGAGCTGGCCGACGGCGACGGCGCCCGCGTCGCCACCGCGATCGTCCACTGGCACGTCCGCCTCAACAAGCCCGCGGAGGCCGAAGCCGCGTAGCATCCCCCCTTTGACCTTTACGCTAAAGTAAAGGCATGCCGCGGATCTCCACGAAGCATCAGGTGACCCTGCCGGTCGAGAGCCTCAGGATCGCCGGGCTGAAACCCGGCGACGAGGTGACGATCGAGCCCGAAGGACCGGACCGGATCGTCGTCCATCGGGCGGAGCCAAATCTCGACCGGGCGCTCGGGGTCTTCGACGGGCTGTACGAGCCTGGCTACCTCGACCGCCTGCGCTCCGAGGAGCGCGCTTGAGCGCTGCCTGCGTGCTCGACACAGATGTCGTCATTGCCGCTCTCGACCGAGGAGACGCTCATCACAGAAACGCGGCTCGAGCTTTCAA
>DATMBX010000007.1:0-3229 GCA_035558955.1 Solirubrobacterales bacterium
CATGGCGAGCGTCGCCGTCGTCTCCTCGGTGGACACTCAGCGCGGCACGGCTCGCGATCACGATTCCAAGAGCGCGATAGCGGCCGCCGACGCCGGCGCGAGCGTCGCGCTGCTGCGGCTCAATCGCTACGCGAGCGCCCTCACCACCGCGGCCCCATGCCTTGGCGTCAGCGGCAGCACGCTGGTCGTCACAGGCGCCGCCGGCGACGGTTGGTGCCCCGCGATCGCCGGCACAGTCGGCGACGCGACCTACTCCTACCGGGTAAGCCCCATCGTCGCCGCCGGCACTCTCACTGTTGTCTCCACCGGCACCGCCGGCGCGGTCGGCCGCAGGATCGCGCTCTCGTTCAGAACCGCGACGGTCGGCAGAATTTTCGGTGAGGAAGGGCTGATCGGCGTGGACGACGTCGTCATCGACGAGAACGCCGACGCCCGGGTTGGGGTCGGGACCAACGGCAACATCTACGTCCAGAACAACGGCAACGTCTGCGGCAACGCCCGCCACGGCGTCGGCAAAGGGGCGACCTTCGATGAGAACGGCACGCAGTGCAGCGGCTACTCGGTCACCGAGGGCAATGTGACGCTGCCTCCGGTCAGCAGCTTCATCCCGACCGACATCGCGACCAACAACTACAACCGTCAGCTGGTCAAATGCACCTCCCCCGGTATTCCTCTCGATTGCCAAAAAGACTCCTATGTGACCGACAACGGCAGAGGCCCGACCAGCACGGTGCCGTGGGACCCGAGCACCCGGGCGATCACCACGGCCAATAACGCAACCCTGACCCTGACCGGCGGCGACTACTTCATCTGCTCGCTCTCGCTCAACAACAACTCGCATCTGATCATCGCCAGCGAAGCCCCGGTGCGGATCTTCTTCGACACCCCGGAGAACTGCGGACTCGAGGACGGTGACAAACAAATCGACATTCAGAACAACTCCGACATCACAGCCACCGGTTACCAGCCGACCGAAGACAAATTCAACCTCCCCGGCTTCTACCTGCTCGGTTCGGAGAGAGTCCAGACCTACGCTTCGTGGTCGAACAACGCGGGCAATGCCGAGATGGTGCTATACGCCCCCAATACGGACATCGAGTTGAAAAACAACGCGATCTTCACCGGCGCGATAGCCGGCAAAACAATCCACCTCGACAACAACGTGGTGGTCGAGGGGGCGGCCCCCGAGGCGATCCCCGATCTCGGCGGGGCGACGCTCTTCGCCCGCCAGTCCTACGTCGAGTGCACCGGCGCGACCGCATCGCCGCCCAACGCCAACTGCTGAACGGCCGCTTGCAGCGCCGCCTGCCGGCCGCCTGGTGCTCAAGGTAGGGCGCCGAAATGTCGAGCTACTAAGCGAACGTTCGATGAGGGAGAAACTCAACAACAACCCGATGGCGCAGGTCGTCCTGGTCGGCGTCCTGCTGGTCATCGTCGGCATCTTCGCCATGTCCTCGATGGGGGGAGGCGGCGACTCCGCCTCCGAGCCGACGACCACAACGACGAGCAGCGCCACCCTCACCACGCCCGCCGGCTCCGCCTCGGTGACGGCGACCGTAACCACGCCCGGCGCCGTGCCGAGCGTGCCCTCCGTCTCGCCCAGCCAGGCCGCCGCGGCCGCGCCGCCCCTCCCCGCCGTCGTCACCGCCGCCTGGAACGCCAACCGCACCGTCGTCCTCCTCTTCGTCCGCAACGGCGGCATCGACGACCGCCTGGTCGCCGCCACGGTCAAGCGCCTCAGTTCCCTACCCGGCGTCGCCGCCTTCGTCGTCCCCGCCGGCCGCATCTCCCGCTACGCGGCGATCGCCCAGGGGGTCGAGGTCAACCGCGTCCCCGCCCTCGTCGTGCTGCGCCCCAAGGGCGTCGGCAGCGGCATCCCGACCGCCTCCGTCAGCTACGGCTTCCAGAGCCCCGAGGCGATCGTGCAGTCGATCGTCGACGCCGGCTACAAGGGCCGCACCGTCCCCTACCACCCGTAAGCCCATGGACGGCCGGGACTTCCCAAGCCACCTGCGACCGGTCCCCGATTCCGGCGACTCGACCGCGCCCAGCCTGGACGCGACGCCTGCCGGCACCCCCGGCCTCACCCCACCGGTCGCCCGCCGCCGCTCCACCGGCTTCGTCACCGACGTCCTGGTCGACCTCGGATTCGTCGACGACAACCGCGCCAGGCTCGCGATCGAGGAGGCGCGCACCGCCGCCCGCCCGCCAGAGCAGCTGCTGCTCGAGCAGGGCGCGATCAGCGGCGATCAGCTCTCGCGCGCCGTCGCCGAGCGCTACGGCCTCGATCACATCGACCTCTCCATCTACCACGTCGATATGGCGGCGGCGAACCTGATCTCGGTCAACACCGCTCGTCGCTACGCGGCCCTGCCCGTGGGCTTCATCGACAAGGAGACCCTGGTCGTCGCGGTGGCCGACCCGACCAACATCCTCGCCGTCGACGACATCCAGATCGCCACCGGGCTCGACTGCCGCGTCGCGGTCGCCGCCGAGGATGACATCGACTCTCTCATCGCCCGGCTCAACACCCTGCAGAGCTCCGTCAGCGAAGCGGTCCTCGAGGACGATGAGGCCAACGAGGAGCTGGCCGAGGTCCAGGACATGCAGGCCAGCGCCGAGGACGCGCCGGTGATCAAGGTCGTCTACAGCATCCTCGGCCAGGCGGTTGGGGAGGGCGCCTCCGACATCCACTTCGAGCCCGGCGAGGGGGAGATGCGCGTCCGCTTCCGCATCGACGGCGTCCTGCGTGAGGCCGCCCACGTGCCGAAGCGAATGGTCAACGCGGTCGTTTCCCGGGTGAAGATCATGAGCGACCTCAACATCGCCGAGAAACGGGTGCCGCAGGACGGCCGCGTCAGCGTCACCGTCGAGGATCGCAAGGTCGACCTGCGCGTGACGACGCTGCCCACCCAGCGCGGCGAGGGGGCGACGATCCGCATCCTCGACAAGGAGAACGCGCAGCGCACCCTCGACGAGTTGGGGATGGACGGCGGCGGCCGCGAGCGCTTCGAGGGCGCCTTCCACCAGGCCTACGGCGCGGTGCTGGTCACCGGCCCGACCGGCTCGGGCAAGTCGACGACCCTCTACGCGGCGCTTCAGGAGCTGAACGAGGTCGAGAAGAACATCATCACGATCGAGGACCCGGTCGAATACCAGCTGGGCGGGGTCAACCAGATCAACGTCAACCGCAAGGCGGGGCTCGACTTCGCGGTCGGCCTGCGCTCGA
>DATMBX010000008.1:0-8408 GCA_035558955.1 Solirubrobacterales bacterium
AACGACCGGGCGAACTCCGGGTAGATCGCCGAAGCGAGTGTCATATTCAAAGTAGTCCTCGCGACCAAGGCCGCCGATCGTCATGCCCTCGTCGCGCAGCCAAGTCAGCGCGGGGTGCTCGCTCACCGCTCCCGCAAGCTCTTTGAGGATGCGGTCCATTTTGTTCTTGCCCGGGGGCGTCTCGAACTTCTCCGGGTTGACGAAGAGGTCGATGTCTTCGGAGAATCGGGTGATGAGCCCCCAGCCCTTGGAGAGACTGGTCCCGCCCTTGAACACCGTCTGATCGCCGAGGCGGTCTGCGACTACGCGCAGGATCTCGGTGACGTAGTAGTCCTTCTCGACGAACTGCTCGCTGACCGCGAAGCGCTCTGCGGCGCGCAGCATCGCCTGCTCGAAGTCGGCGTGCTCGAAGAGCCTCACTTCGCCTGCCACTCCTTGGCGTGGCGAAGTGAGGCCAGCTGACCGAAGTCGAAGCGGCTCAGCGGGTTCAGGCTCTTGCGGAGCCGGTCGAGGAGCCGGGGTGGCATGTTCAGCTCCTGCCCGAGCGCTCCAAGCATGGCGCGTACGCGCGGCGGCTCGGTCATGGCTGCGTCAACGAGTCGTCGGAAGCGTGCCTCGTCGCCAAGGAGTCGCATCAGGCGGTCCGCCGTCCTCTCGGGTGAGAGGTCGCTGGAGCTTGCGCGCTCGCGCAGCGTCTCCAGGATGGCGCCGTCCTCGGCCGAGAGGCCGGCGCGCTGCGGCGATCGCCCCGTGTGTACGACGGCATCGCGCAATGCAGTCGGGGGCGCTGGCGCCGGGGTCGCGTACTCCGGGCGCCGCGGGTTCTGCGTCGTGAGGCCGAGCACGTTGGCCGCGCTGAGGCCGGCGGGGTGGAGGGGGCCGCGGAGCGTTTCGGCGGATGCGGCGCTTGCGGTCGGCATGCTGAGTCCGAAGGCAGTCGCCGCCGAGCGGTAATAGACGCCCTTGCTGACGCGCTGAAGCACGCCCTCGCGCGTGAGCCGAGAGAGTGCCGTTGCCACCGCGGACGGCGGCAGGCCCTCGAAGTCGCCATACCCCCAGAACCGCGGCCCGCCTCGCTCAACGCGCCTGCGGACCGCCTGGGCCGCACTCTTTCGGTGTTGCTGCCTGGCCATGCCCACCGACGGTACGCCCAGACCTAGAATCTGTCAAGTTTTTTCGCTAGAAAACTTAGCAATTGCACTGGTCATCCTGCTTCGCTCATTGCGACTGTTGCGATTATTACGTTTGTCAGGTACATTGCGTCAAGTACAAATCGAACAGGACGGATGGCCGTGCCCAAGGCTCAGGACAACCTCGTTGCCCCCGATCCCGCCGAGGCGGATGTCATTGCTCGGCTCCACGCCGAGATCGGCGAGATCTACCGCGAGCACGGGGAAGCACGGCTGCTCGGCCCCGACGGCGAGATGATCGGCATCCCCGCCTCCGCGTTCGAGGCGCTGCGCCTGGCAGTCGATGCGATGTCGAAGGGGCAGACGATCGTGCTCGCGCCCCAAGAGGAGGAGCTGACGAGCCAGCAGGCCGCCGACCTGCTGCGGGTTTCCAGGCCGCACCTGATCAAGCTCCTCGATGAAGGCGAGATCCCCTTCCATCGAGTCGGCACTCACCGCCGCATCCGCCTGGAGGACATCCTCGCTTACAGGCACAAGCGCTCGGAAGATCGTCGCGCGAAGCTGGACGAACTGACTCGGCTCTCCGAGGACTTCGAGGGCGGCTACCGCTGACCGGCGCCATCGGGCGCAGCTCATAGGCTGCGCCGCCGATGGGATTCCAGGTTGTCCTCGACGCCAACGTGCTGCTGCCCGCGCCGCTGCGGGACACCCTTCTGCGCCTCGCGGAGGCCGATCTATTATGTGCCCAAGTGGAGCGAGCGCATCCTTGCCGAGGTCACTAAGAATCTGGTCGAGAGCGGCCGAACCGACGCTGAGCGCGCCGCCCGAGTGACGGAGACGATGGCGGCGGCATTTCCCGAAGCGATGGTGCCGGCTTCACGGGTTTCAACAATCGAACCGGCGATGACCAATGACCCGAAGGACCGCCATGTCCTGGCGGCGGCCGTCGGCGTCGGCGCGGAGATCGTGGTCAGCCACAACCTCAAGGATTTCCCGCCAGCGGCATGCGATCCGCTCGGCATCGAGGCCCTGGGCCCCGACGACTTCCTGACCGATCTCTACCAGCTCGATCCCGCCGCGGCTGCGCGTGCCGTATCGGATCAGGCCGCAGCCCTCGTCAGGCCGCCCCTGACTCCCGGTCAGGTACTCGACTACATCGCCAAGGACGCTCCCGTCTTTGCGGAGCTGGTCAGGAGAAAGCTTCCGGGCTGAGCGCCTACACAGCGGGGCGCGAGGCGATCTCCTCGCCTCGCGCCGCCGCCGGGTTCTCAGGTGCCGACGCAGGTCGCGACGGCGTGGAAGGTCGATGTCGGCCCTCCGTTGTTGGCCATGGTCACCATCCAGGCGGTGCCGCCCAGGGGCTGGTTGTAGCCGACCGTGGCGCTGACCGGCGGCAGGCTCTCGCCGTCCCAGCCGCCGCCGAGGACCGTCTGGCCCGGCGGGCACTGCGCGACCGAAGAGTCCACCGCGCAGGAGACGTCGAAGTCACAGAGCGTGGCGCCGGCCCCGCTCACCTGCGTGATGACCGAGAACCCGCCGCGCGGGCCCGCCGGTCCCTGGGCGCCCCTCGGTCCCCCGGGGCCGCGAACTTTCTTTCCCCCCGGCGGGCGTGGGGGGCGAACGGGCTCCGCGATGCGCTCGCCGAACCGAACCTCCTCACGGTTTGCGGGGTCCCAGGTGACTTCTTATGCGGAATCCGAAGACGGAAGTGCCACAATGTCAGCCATGAAGCTCCGAGCGCCGAGTTCCACCTCAAAGCCCAAGCTCAAGTTCGGGCTGCCGGGTTCCCCTGTTGAACAGCGCCGCGAGCTACGCGCCGCGATCAAAAAGCACGCCGAGACGCTGCGTCGCCTGGCTCGCTAAGCACTTCAGAACGTCCAGGCCGTGGTCCACTACCTCGAACTCGGCGACTACTGCCGTATCGCGGAGGAGATTCTTGGCCTTGAGTTCGAGCGGGTAGCCGAGCTTCCCAATATCGGCTTGGCCGAATCCGCCTTGGCTTCACCGCGCGCAAGCTTCGGTGACTATGAGGCGTATCCGACGCTGATTGAGAAGGCCGCTGTACTGGTCGAGCGCCTGGCGCGAAACCATCCCCTGCCGGATGGCAACAAGCGGTGTGCCTTCCTCGCGCTGGAGCGCTTTCTCGCGGCCAACGATCGACCGATCGAGGGCGCCGATCCCGACACTGACGTGCCGATGATGGAGCGGATCGCTGCCGGCGAAGCAACCCCGACCGAGATCGCTCAATGGCTTGAGCGGCGCACTGCTTCCCCACACTGATGGTCCTTCCGCGGCTGCCCTTCATCCGAAAGGACAGCTCAGTGATCTCTCGTCGGTTCAGGCTCTTGCGGAGCCGGTCTGGGATAGGCGGCGATCTCCTCGATCAGGGAGGCGAGCTGCTCATCCCCCGTTGCCGCCAGCTGGCGCTCGAGCCGCCTCAGCCAGTGCGCGTGCCAGTCGCCGAGGTTTACGAACAGCGGACCGAGGCCGCGGGGGTGCAGGGAGATCCCGGCGTCCAGCGCGAGTTCGAGCTGAGTCATGCGCCGCCGCTCGCATCAGCTGCCGACCTTCCGCGACTGTAAGGAAAACTAGCTAACCTTACAAAGCGAATTCTGCTCCGAAAGGAAGTCGTGCCCGCTTCGTCGTCCGCAAGAGAGCCTGAATCAAGTCTCCTGGGTAACTATGAGGACCGGTTGTGGGAGCCGGACCCCAGTGCCTATGGCGTGCGGAGGCAGCGGGTCGGCGGGCGCTATCGAGTCTTCGTTCCGGCGCCGATCGCCGGGCGGGACTTTTCGTTGGATGACGCAGCCGTCGCCGCCGTCACGGCCGCGACGAGGGCTCTTGCCCACCTCGATGCCTCGCGGCCGGGGGTGGCATCGCTCAGCGCGATCGCCGGCAGCCTGCTGCGCTCCGAAAGCGCGGCCTCTTCGCGGATCGAGGGCCTGGCGATCTCCCAGCGCCGCCTCGCGCGCGCCGCCTATCGAGGCGCTGCTTCCCGCGACAACACGGCGGCCGAGATCCTCGGCAACGTCGATGCGATGGAGCGGGCGATCGAGCTGGGGGCGACGGGCTCCCGGTTCGAGGCGGCGGACCTCTGCGAGATCTACCGCAGCTTGCTGCGGCACACGGCCGACCGCAAGATCGCGGGCGCGGTGCGGAAGGTGCAGAACTGGATCGGTGGCAACGACTTCAACCCAATCGGCGCCGCCTATGTCCCGCCGCCGCCCGAGGCGGTACCGGCCCTGCTGGAGGACCTTTGCCGGTTCGTCTCCCGCGAGGACCTCGCCCCCGTGGCGCAGGCGGCGATCGCCCACGCGCAGTTCGAGAACATCCATCCGTTCGTCGACGGCAATGGGCGGGTCGGTCGGGCGCTCGTCCACTCGATCCTGCGCCGGCGCGAGGAGACCCTCAACTACGTCCCGCCGATCAGCCTCGTCTTGGAGGCCGCGCCCAAGAGCTATGTGGCCGGCTTCGGCGCATACAGCCGGGGCGACGTCAGCGGCTGGTGTGCGACGTTCGCCTGGGCGGCGGAGCGGGCCGCCCGGGAAGCGGAGCGGCTCGCGACGGCGATCGAGTCTCTGCAGGAGGAGTGGCTCGCGCGCCTCGGCCGCCCCCGCAGCGACGCCGCCGCCCGCCAGCTGGTCAGCGCTCTGCCGGAGCGGCCGGTGATCGACGTCGCCGCCGGCCGGCAGCTGACCGGCAAGTCCCACGTCGCCGTGCAGGCCGCCCTGAAACAGCTCGAGGAGGCGGGAATCCTCGCTCCCCTGAGCGAGAAGAGATGGGGGCGGGCCTGGGAGTGCCGGGAGCTGTTCGACCTGGTGGAGGATTTCGAACGCGGGGTCCGGGTCAAGTGACCGCCGGCTCTCACCGGTCACCCCACCAGTCGCGCCGGCCCTCGACGTCTTCGCGTGATCCTTGCCGAGGTTGGGCGCCGATGACTGCTAAGGCACCCCTGACTGGGGAATGTCCTCAACGAGAGCGAGCCAAAGCAGATTGACTCGGGCCCCGCCATCAGGCGAGTACATTTGGAGTGCAGGCGAAAGGCCTCCGGGCCGCTAATGGGGAGGTGGATTTGGTCCATCCGCCCAATCGAGAAGGTGCCGACAATGTCGGTGGCGCCAGGATAACGAGGCGCCAGCTCGTGCAGGGCGGGGCGGGGGCCGGAGCCGGCCTGCTGCTGTGGCGCTACGTCGGTGGCAGCGCCTGGGCGCGACCGATCGGAGCGCGGGTGCTCGATCCGGCTGCGATCCCGAAGTACGTCACGCCGCTGACCATCCCCCCTGCGATGCCGCGCAGTGGCAGGGCTCCCGGGAAGGGGGCGAAGCGGGTCGAGTACTACCGGATCGGGGTGCGGCAGTTTCGACAGCACATCCTGCCGGAGAGGATGGGTCTGAAACCGACCAGGGTCTGGAGCTATGGCTCAGTGGATCACCCGGAGTCGTTCAACTATCCAGCGTTCACGATAGAGGCGACCTGGCGCCGGCCGGTGCGGGTGGAGTGGATTAACGGTCTGGTCAAGCCGAACGGGCAGTTCCGTCCCCACCTGTTGCCGGTCGACCAGACCCTTCACTGGGCAAACCCGCCGGGCGGCCGGCGCGGTCGCGATGAGCACGGAACCGACCACGCGCCCTACCGGGGGCCAGTCCCGATCGTCACCCACCTTCACGGCGGCCACAACACCCAGCAGAGCGACGGCTTCCCCGAGGCCTGGTACCTGCCCGCGGCGCGCAACATCCCAGCGGGGTACGCAAGGAGTGGCTCGCGCTACAGACGGTTCCGGGCGATAGCGCAGCGCGTTCTCGGTCAGGCGTGGAAGCCCGGCCGTGCGGTCTTTCAGTACAGCAACAGGCAGCGGGCGGCGACGATGTGGTACC
Source organism: Solirubrobacterales bacterium (assembly GCA_035558955.1). Taxonomy (GTDB): domain Bacteria; phylum Actinomycetota; class Thermoleophilia; order Solirubrobacterales; family 70-9; genus DASVDE01. Next base: position 6,005 of record DATMBX010000008.1, read on the forward strand.
ACGACCACACGCTTGGTATGACGCGCTCCAACGTCTACGCTGGGCCGGCGGGCTTCTACCTCTTGCGGGGAGGGCCCGCGGACACGGTGGCGGGGATGCTCCCCGGGCCGGGGCCGGCTCCCGGAGACCCGCCCGGGCGGGACTACTTCGAGATTCCGATCGCGATCCAGGACCGCTCGTTCACCGAGGATGGCGATCTCTTCTACCCCGACAATCGCGCCTTCTTCGAGGGCATGCGTCCCTCCCAGCTGCAGATCCCGTTCATGCCAGAGAGGGCTTGCGATGGCCGCAGCGATGTGGCGCCGATCTGGAACCCGGAGTTCTTCGGCAACGTGATGGTCGTCAACGGCTCGAGCTGGCCATCGCTCGACGTGCAGGCGCGGCGCTACCGCTTCCGCCTCCTCAACGGCTGCAACTCGCGCTTCCTGATCCTGAGAATGGACAACGCGCTGCCGTTCTGGCAGATCGGCAACGACGGCGGCTTCCTACCGACGCCTGTCGAGCTTCCCGAGGTTCTCCTCGGCCCGGCTGAGCGCGCGGACGTGATCGTCGACTTCACGAACGTCTCACCCGGAAGCGAGATCATCCTGCGAAACCTCGGGCCCGACGAGCCGTTCGGCGGCGGCGTTCCCGGAGTCGACTTCGATCCGGCCGATCCGGATACGACGGGGCAGGTGATGCGCTTCCGGGTCGTCCCGGCGACGGGTCCCGACCCCAGCACGCCGCCGAGCCGGCTCGGTCTGCCGGCGCCGGCCCCGTTCGGGAAGGCAGACAAGACACGCCGGGTCTCACTCAACGAGCAGGAGTCCTCGACGGTACGGACGAGGACCGACCGCGCGGGAAACGTAGTGCTCGCCTGCGGGAGCGGCGAGCGGTTTGGTCCCACGGAGGCCGATCTCGGAACGTTGAAGCGCAACGGCAGGGGGAGGGCACTCGGCTGGGACGAGCCGCCGACGGAGACCCCTGCTCTCGGCGCGACTGAGGTGTGGGAAATCCACAACTTCACCGCTGATGCCCACCCGATCCACATCCATGAGATCGCCTTCGAGGTGGTGGGGCGACAGCGACCGGGCGGCGCTCGCCGGCCGCCGGAGAGCTGGGAGGCAGGCCGCAAGGACACCGTGATCGCCTACCCGGGCGAAATCACGCGGGTGAAGGGGCACTTCGATCGGTCCGGGCTATTCGTCTGGCACTGCCATATCCTCGAGCACGAGGACAACGAGATGATGCGGCCCTACCGCATCGGTTGAGGCACCAATCAGCGCCGGCGCTTCGACTTCGAGAATACCTTCCTACCCGGCCCACCAGTCGCGCCGGCCCTCGACGTCTTCGCGCGGATCCTCGCCGAGGTTGGGTGCGCCGATGACGAGGATTTCGAGGCCCTCCGGCCCGGCCTCGTAGCCTCGCCATGTGCCGGGCGGGACGCGCACCGCGTCCCATTCCTTGAGCTCGACGATCTCGTCGTCGAGCTTCATCCGCCCGCTGCCGCGCAGGACCACGTACACCTCCTCCTGCTTCTTGTGGGTGTGGCCGTACGGAAAGCGATAGTTGGGTGGGACGCGCTGGTAGGTCAGGCCGGATTGCTCGAGCTCGAGCGCCCTGGTCGCCATGCGAAACTCCAGGTCCGGCGAGCCGTCGAAGTTGGACCCGACGTCCTCCGGGTCCTCCTTGAGATTTCTGAGAGTGAACCGCTTCATTTCACGATCCTGTACTTGAGGTGGGTGACGCCGGGCGCCTCGACGGCTCGGACCTGCTCCAGCCGCACCTCCGCGTCCCCGAGGTTGTCGAAGAGGCGAGCGCCGTCGCCGAGCACCAGCGGAACGACGTGGAGCTCAAGCTCGTCCAGCAGTCCCGCCGCCAGGTACTGCTGCGCGACCTGGGCGCCGCCCCAAAGCGCCACGTCCTTGCCGCCGGCCGCCTCTCTCGCCCGTTCGAGCGCGGACTCGATTCCGTCGGTGACGAAGTGGAACGTGGTCCCTCCCTCCATCTCCACGGGATCGCGCGGGTGGTGGGTGAGAATGAACACGGGGTAGTGGTAGGGAGGCTCGTCGCCCCACCAGCCCGTCCACTGCCCGTCGCCCCAGTCGCCGCCGCCGATGGGGCCGAACATGTTGCGACCCATTACGGCGGCCCCGACGTTCTCGAGCGACTCCTCGAATACCCGTGTGCTCTCGTTCACTTCGCCGCCCTCCTTGCCGTGCGGCTGGCGCCAGGCGGCGAGCGGAACCACCCAATCGTGGAGCCGTTCGCCGCCCTCGCCGAGCGGGTTCTCCTCGCTCTGGTTCGGGCCGGCGACGAAACCGTCCAGCGAGATCGAGATCTGACACCTCAGCTTGCTCATCGTGCCTCCTCAGCAGGCGGCCGCCAGGCGACGCCTAGCTTTGTCGTCAGCGGACTCGGTCAT
>DATMBX010000009.1:0-7048 GCA_035558955.1 Solirubrobacterales bacterium
GCGTGGTCGATCGCCTCCTTGGTCTGCGGCATGACGCCGTCGTCGGCGGCGACGACGACGACCGCCACGTCCGTGACCTTGGCGCCGCGGGCGCGCATCGCCGTGAAGGCCGCGTGGCCGGGCGTGTCGAGGAAGGTGATCGTCTTCTCGCCGTGGTGGACCTGGTAGGCGCCGATGTGCTGAGTGATGCCGCCGGCCTCCCCGGCGGCGACCTCGGTCTCGCGAATCGCGTCCAACAGCGAGGTCTTGCCGTGGTCGACATGGCCCATGATCGTCACCACCGGCGGGCGGTCGGCGAGATCCTCGTCGGCATCCTCGAACTCGGGCGCCTCGGGCTCCTCGTCGGCGGCAGTGACGATCTCGAGCTTGCGGTCGTACTCGTCGGCGATCGCGCGAATCGAGTCGTCGGTCAGGGTCTGCGTGAGGGTCGCCATCTCCCCCATCGTCATCAGCTTCTTGATCACCTCGGCGCTGCCGAGGCCCAGCGACTCGGCAACCTCGCGCACGGTTGCGCCGGAGTTGACCTTGGTCGCCTCCGGCTCGGCGGCCTCGACTCTTGGCGGCGGCTCTTCGAGCAGCGGCCGGCGACGGCGTCCACCGCGGCGGCGCGGCGGGCGCTGCGGTGGCGGCCCCCCCATCTGGTCGCGCCGGGCGGCCTGCGAATCGATCACGACGCGGCGTTTTTTCCCGGAGGCCCCTCCGCCTCCACCGCCGGCTGGCGCGCTGGAGGGTTTCTCCGCAGGTCTCACCGGCTTGCTTGAAGTGGCCGCCGGTTTGGCGACGGGCTTCGCCTTTGCCTCGGTCTTGACCGCAGCCCCCCCGTCCCCTCTGGCGGCGGCGATTGCCTTCAGAGCATCGCCTTCCTCAACACTGGAAGCAGCAGCTTTCGCTTCGACCCCCGCGGTCTTTAGCGCCGCAAGCAACTCTCTCGAGCTGACCCCTTGCGCTCTCGCGATCTCGTGAACCCGCTTTCTGGCCACTACGCCTGCTCAGCCTCCTCGGCAACCGGAGCTTCCTCTTTTTCGTCCGAACCCTGATCCTCAGACGCTTCCTCCGCGACGGGGCCCGCTGCCGATTCGTCCGAACCCTCATTTTCGGGCTCCTCGACGGCTTCGGCTTCCTCGACGACTTCCGGCTCTTCCTCGACAAACTCGGCCTCCGCCTTGGCCACGATCTCGGAGACCTGCCCATCATCGGCGTCGGGATCGGCGAGGATCGCGATCTCGGCTTCGGCAAGAGGCGAGAGGATCGCCGCCTGGCTGGTCTCGAAGCGGCTCAGCGCCTGGTGCCCCGGAAGGCCGCAGTAGGTGGAGCCGGCGATCGCCGCGTTCGGACAGCGACGACCGTTCGAGAGGACCGCCATGCAGCGCCCGTCGAACTGCTCCTCGCCCTCGTACTCGACGTCCTGATCCTCCTGGGCGAACTCGGTCTCCGACTTTATGTCCACGCGCCAGCCGGTGAGGCGGGCGGCGAGGCGGGCGTTCTGGCCGTCGCGGCCGATCGCCAATGAGAGCTGGTCGTCGGGGACGATCACGGTCGCCTGGCGCTCCTCGTCGTCGACGATCACCTCGCGCACGCGGGCGGGCGAAAGCGCCTTGGCGACGAAGCGAGCGGGCTCGTCGTTGTGGGGGATGATGTCGATCTTCTCGCCGCGCAACTCGGAGACGACCATCCGCACGCGTGAGCCGCGCGGCCCGACGCAGGCGCCGACCGGGTCGACCCCGTCGGCATGGGAGATGACCGCGATCTTCGAACGGTAGCCAGGCTCGCGGGCGACGCCGACGATCTCGACCAGTCTGTCGGCGATCTCCGGAACCTCCAGCTCGAAAAGGCTCTTGATCAGCTCGGGACTGCGGCGGGATACGACGATGCTCGGCCCTTTGGTCGAGTCCGAGACGTCGGTGATCACGGCCTTGACCCGCATCCCGTGGTCGTAGCGCTCGTTGTAGACCTGCTCGGACTTCGGCAGCAGCGCCTCGACCCGCTCGCGCAGCTGGACCAGCGTGTAGCGCTTGTCGGACTGCTGGATGATCCCGGTGATCAACTCGCCGACCCTGTCCTGGTACTCGTCGTACATCATCTGCCGCTCGGCCTCCCGGATCCGCTGCAGGATCACCTGCTTGGCGGTCTGGGCGGCAATCCGGCCGAAGTCGTCGGGGGTGACGTCTGCGGTCTGGATCTGATCCTCGTAGGGGGCGATCATCTCCGGATCCAGCTCGGGCTCCTCCAGCTCGCGCAGCTCGCCCGTCTCGGGGTCGATCTCGCGCTCCTCTTCCTCCTGGGCCTTGGCGGCCTCGGCCAGCAGCTTTTCCTCCAGCTCCGGCGGCAGAATCAACTCGAAGACGCGGAAGTCGCCGGTCTCGTGGTCGAGGTCGACGCGGGCGTATTTGGCCGCGCCGGGAGTCTTCTTGTAGGCCGAGAGGAGGGCGTCCTCGAGGGCGTCCATCAGCTTGTCGGAGGAGATCCCCTTCTCCTGCTCGAGCGCTTTGACTGCGTCGACGATCTCCTTGCTCACTGCGACTCCTCAGTGTCGGGGACAGGGTTGATGCGGCTGTACTTGGGGCCGGGCGAGGAAACCTCGAGGGTGTAGTCGGCCAGCAGGTGGTTGAGATGCCTGGTGACGCGCTCGCAGAGCGCCAGGTCCACCCCGCCGGGGTGGTCGATGAAGAGCCGCAGTGACTCGGTCCCCGGCCGCTCCAGCGCGACCAGGTCGAGCTCCGAGTCGAGCTCGTTCAACTGCTGCTGGATGTCTTGCTGAAGGTCTTCCATGCCTGGTTCGGGGCGAAAAAAAAGTGGGCCAGGCCCACTTCTCGACACCGATAGGGACGTAAAAGCTTGGCCTGAGTATACCCCGCTTCGTGCGTAGGGCCAGCGGGAGCGCGAGGGGGACTCCCCTCGCCGGACAAGTCGTCGGGCTAATTAGCCCGACGACTTTGAGTATCCGCCCGTCGAGGGGAGTCCCCCTCGCGCCTCAAGGCGTCCACCCGATCCAGGATCCCCCCGGCAATTGCGTCCTTGGAGTCGAGGGGTAGCTCTGTTTCGGAGCTTGCGTCGATCAGCGTTACTGCGTTTTGCTCGCTCTCAAAGCCGATTTCGGGGTTGGAGACGTCGTTTAGGACGATCAGGTCGGCTCTCTTGCGTGCCAGCTTCTCTTTCGCTCGCGTGAGCCCCTCCGCTCCGTGCTCGGCGGCGAAGCCGACGATTGTTTGGGATTCGGTGCGGGAGGCGGCTAGGCCGGCGAGGATGTCTTTGGTTGGCTCCAGGTGGAGGTCGAGGCTGTCCTTGCGCTTCAGCTTGCCCGTTGCCGGCTCGCCGGCTCGGAAGTCCGCGGGGGCGGCTGCCATCAGGAGGACGTGGGCGTTGGGGAACTCGGCTTGAGCCGCTCTTGCCAGTTCTTCGGCCGTCTCCACATCTATGCGGCGGACTCCCGCCGGCTCGGGGAGGGATACGTTGGCGGCGATCAGGGTTACGTCCGCGCCTCGCTTGGCCGCGGCGGCGGCGAGGGCTATGCCCATGCGGCCGCTGGAGCGGTTGCCGATGAAGCGGACGGGGTCGATCGGCTCGCGGGTGCCGCCGGCGGTGACGAGGACGCGCAGGCCGTCCCAGGGGCAGTGGCCGGTGGGGAGGGCCGATTCGACGCGGGCGAGCAGCTGCTCGGGGTCGGGGAGACGACCCTTGCCGAACTCTCCTCGGGAGGCGAGCTGCCCTTCGTCGGGGTCGATCACGATGACGCCGCGATCGCGCAGCGTGGCCAGGTTGGCCTGGGTCGCGGCGTCCGCATACATCCGGTCGTTCATCGCCGGAGCGACGAGACGAGGTGCCACGCAGGCGAGGAAGGAGGTGGTGAGCATCGAGTCCGCCATGCCGGCCGCCAGCTTGGCGATCGTGTTGGCCGAGGCGGGCGCGACGAGGAAGGCGTCGCAGTTGGCGACGACCTCGAGGTGACCGATTGGGTCGTGCTCGGGCGCCGGGTCGCCGGGGAAGGCGCCGCGCATCGGATCGCGCTGGAACTCGGAGATCAGCACCGGGGCGCCGACGATCCCCTCGAAGGAGGCGGCGCCGACGAAGCGCGTGGCGCTCTCGGTCATGACGACGCGCACGCCGTGGCCGGCCACGGTCGCCAGCCGGGCCAGCTCCAATGACTTGTAGGCGGCTATCCCACCGCTTACTCCAAGCAGGATCCTGGCCATCGGTTTCCTCCTAGCGGTCGGCCCGCCCGGGAACGGGGCTAAGCGCGGTACTCGTATTTGAGCTTGCCGTCGGCAAGCTCCTCGAGCGCCATCGAGAGGTAGTTCTTGCCGACCTGGTTCTCGACCATCGGCGGCGTGTACTCGCCGAACCCGCCCTCGCCGAGGTTGTGGAAGTAGCTGTTGATCTGGCGCGTCCGCTTCGCCGCGACTACGACGGCGGCGTAGTGCGAGTCGGTGTGCTCCAGCAGTTTGTCGACGCGTGGCTTGATCATTCGGCCGGGGAGTCTAGTGGCAGGCCGAGTTCGGCGCGCACGATCCCCTCCAACTCGGTCGCGGCGCGGTCGAGATCGTCGTTGACGATGCGGTGGGGGAACTCGTCCTGCGCGGCAAGCTCCTGCTCCGCCACCTCGAGCCGGGAGTCGATCGCCTCGGCGGAGTCGCTGCCACGCGAGAGCAGACGCTCGCGCAGGACGGCGGGGGCCGGTGGCGCGATGAAGACCTGGACCGACTCCCGCATCGCGGCCCGCACCTGGCGCGCGCCCTGGACCTCGATCTCCAACACGACCGAGCGGCCGGCATCGAGGCGGCGACGCACCTCGGAGCGCAGCGTCCCGTAGCGGTTGCCGCTGTAGGTGGCGAACTCGAGGAAGTCCTCGGTCTCGATCCGGCGGTCGAACTCCTCACGCGTGAGGAAGTGGTAGTCGCGCCCGTCCTCCTCCCCCTCGCGCGGCTGGCGCGTCGTCGCCGAGATCGACAATTCGAGGTCGGGCACGCGTTCGAGCAATCGTGAGATCAGCGTCCCCTTCCCAACGCCCGACGGACCGGTGATTACGAAGACCTTCGCCATGTGGGCGAAGATATTGACCGGGCGCGCGGCGGCTAGCGGCGGAGCTGGGAGACGAGCTCAGCGCGCTGGCGCTCGGAGAGGCCGCCGATCGTCTTCGACGGCGAGATCCGGCACTGGTTGAGAATCCGGTTGGTCTTGACCCTGCCGTACTTGGGGACGGCCAGCAGCATGTCGAAGACCTTCGCCGTCATCACGAACTCCGGTGGGTCGAGCAGGAGCGCGTGGATGTTGGCCTTGCCCGCTTTCAGGTCCTTCTTCAGCTTGGCGCGGGCAGTGCGAATGTCGTTCGCCCGCCGCAACGCGTCCATCCTCTGGTCCAGTGACCTCTCGGGGGCCGCTGCGGAGGTCTTGACTGGGGCGGGCATGTGGGCGGCGAGTATAGCCGCGGCAAACTCGCGCGCAAGGGCATTTGACCCATTTCAGGGCAAATTCACCTCGACCTCGAGTTGAGGTCGAGGATCGAGTCGGGCGATGTTGCTCCATTCATCCTGAGGAAAGCTCCTCCGCCACCCTCTGTCCGGCGCGGGGGTCCCTGAAGCTCTCGGTTCCGACCGCGACCAGCCTCGCCCCGGCGGCGATGAATTCCCGCGCGTCCGCGCCGCCGGCGATGCCTCCCATGCCGACGATCGGGATCTGAACGGAGGCTGCTACAGCGCGGACCTGGGCGACCGCGATCGGCCGCACCGCCGGGCCGGAGAGGCCGCCGTGGCCGGCGGCGATCCCGGGCTGTCCCGTGGCCGGATCGATCGCGCTCGCCTTCAGAGTGTTGATCAGCGACACCGCGTCGGCCCCACTTTCCTCGGCGGCGACGGCCACCGCGGCGGGGTCGGCGACATTGGGAGTCAGCTTCACGATCAGCGGCTTGGGGGTCAGCGGCCGCAGCGCCTCCAGCAGGGCGACGACCTCGGCCGGCTGCTCGCCGACGATCAGGCCCGAATGGACGTTGGGACAGGAGACGTTGAGTTCGAGCGCGGCGACCTCGTCGCGCTCCCCCACCCCCGCGACCAGGCGCGAGAACTCTTCTCGGCTGGTCCCCATCACAGAGACGATCAGTGGCACGGGCAGCTCGGCGAGCTGCGGGAGATCATCGGCAAGAAAGCCGTCCAGCCCCTTGTTCGGCAACCCAATCGAGTTGATCATCCCCGCCGGCGTCTCCCAGACCCGCTGCGGCGCGTTGCCCACCCGCGGCTCCGGCGTGATCGTCTTGGAGACGAAGGCCGAGAAGGGGAAGTCGCGCAGGAGGGTGTCGCCGTAGACCCGGCGGGCCGCGATGGCGTCGAACGTCCCCGATGCGTTGACCACCGGGTGTCGCAGGTCCATGCCACAGAACTCAGGCACAGCGAACCACCGGGCCGTCCACACAGAGGCGCATGTATCCCCCATCCGGCTTTGGCACCGCGCAGCCGAAGCAGGCGCCGTAGCCGCAGGCCATCGGCGATTCCATGGCGAGTTCGCAGGCGACGCCGCGGTTGGTGCAGAGAGCTTGTACTGCGTCGAGCATGGCTGGGGGGCCACAGGCATAGACAACCGAGCTGCTCGCGTCGTCGCCGGCGAGCATCGTTGCGAGGAGGTCGGTTACGTAGCCGCGGTGGCCGATGTGGCCGTCTTCGCTTGCCAGCCGCACTTCGCAGCAGGAGAAGAGGTCGTCGATGCCGCCCGAGTGGGCCTCGTCACGGAAGCCGAGGAGGACGCGGACGGGGATGTTGCGCTCGGCGAAGGTGCGGCGCAGCAAGGCAAGGGGTGCGATGCCGATGCCGCCGCCGACGAGGATTGCGCCGGCAGTATCCGGAGAGAGGTCACGCGGTGGCGAGAAGGCGTTGCCGAGGGGGCCGTTGACCCAGACCCCCTCCCCCACCCCCAGCTCACAGAGCCGGTCGGTGCCCGGGCCGATTCCCTCGATCAGGAAGTCGAGGCGGACGCCCTCGACGGCGGGCCCGGCCGCGGCGACCGAGATCGCTCGCGGCAAGTAGGCGCGGCCCCCCTCGCCCCCCCAGCGCGCGGCCGTCGCCAG
>DATMBX010000010.1:0-2268 GCA_035558955.1 Solirubrobacterales bacterium
ACTCGGCGAGGCGGTCGATTCCCGGCACCCAGCCGACGGTGGAGATCGCGGTGCGGCGGTGGGTGACGCCGAGGTCCGGCAGGCGCTTACAGGCGCCCAGCACCTCGTCGAGGTTCATCGTCGGCTCCCCCATCCCCATGAAGACGACGTGGTCGATCGCCTCTACTCGGCGAAAGTGCAGCGCCTGGTCGAGGATCTCGTCCGCGGTCAGGTTGCGGCCGAACTTCATCTGCCCCGTCGCGCAGAAGGTGCAGGTCAGCGGGCATCCCGACTGCGAGGAGAGACAGACCGAGCGCCGCCCGTCGCGGTAGCGCATCAGCACAGCCTCGATCGGGCGCCCGTCGGCGGTGTGGAAGAGGGCCTTGACGGTGCCGTCGTCGGACTTGGCCTCGGCCTCGAGGGCGAGGGTGGAAAGGGGCACCGCGGCGGCGAGGCGGTCGCGCAGCGTCCCGGGCAGATTGGTCATCTCCTCATAGGAGGAGGCTCCGCGCGCCACCCATTCCCACACCTGGGAGGCGCGGTAGGCGGGCTCGCCGGCGTCGGCGAGCGTGCGTGCGAGCAGCGCCCGGTCCATCGGGCGAGTGTAGGTCAGGCCCGGTTCACACGGCCGGGCCTGACCTGTGACGCCTAGACGTTGGGCGGCGCCGGGGGCTGCTCCCCGGATGCGGGCTGCTGCTGCTCTGGAGGCAGCGGCGGCGGCATCGTGTCCGCGGGAGCGGGCGGCTCCTGGCCGGCCAGCGCCTCAGCCTCTTCGCGCCAGACGTCGTTGAGCGAGACCTGGATGTACGCCCACAGCCCCGGCGCGATCAGGAGGTAGAGGATGATCGCGATCCAGCCGTTGAGCGGCTCCTTGCCGGCGAGGCGGGAGGCGCCCATCACGCGCTTGACGCCGCGCCAGTAGGTGATGATGGCGGGGACGATGATCAGCGCGCCGGGGAAGAGGGCCAGGACCGAGTTGGTCGGGTTCTGGCCGAGGTCATAGCCTTTCGCTTGGCCGTAGTCGCGCAGCTCTCGATTGATCCGGTACCACCAGACCAAGTGGTATATGCCGAGGGTGATGAGCGGCAGGAGCGCCGCCGCCCACGGGCTGCGGACCTTCACCTCGCTCTGGGTGCCGCGGATCTGCATCTCGTAGGCCATCGAGTCTCCGTTCTTTGGGGAGGACCGGGTCAGACGACACTAACCGACGCCGGGCTCAGCGGCGAGAATCTCCGCCGCGGCACGGTCGCCGGCCTGTAGGGCGCCTTCCATATAGCCGGACCAGACCGTGGCGGTCTCCGTGCCGGCCCAGTGGATGCGGCCGGCGGGCTCGCGCAGGGAGGGGCCGGCGGCGGTCCAGCCGCCGGGGCCGAAATTCGAGGTCGGTCCGCCCCCCGACCACTCCTCCTCGCTCCAGACCTGCTCGACGTAGTCGGTTGGCTGCGCGACACGGGGGCCGAATAGGCGCTCGAAGCATGCGAGCACCGCGACACGGCGCTCCCCCTCCCCCATGCCGTCCATATCGCCCACCTCCGGGCCGCCGACGAAGCCGAGCAGGACGCCGGCGGACCCGTCGCGGGGAGAGCTGTCGAAGGTGAGCGTCACCGGGCCCGCGTCGGTGACCGCCTCGCCGGTGAAGCCGTCATCGCGCCAGAACGGCTCCTCGTAGAGAGCCATGCACTTGCTGAGGCGGCCGGGACGCAGCCGCTCAGCCAGCTGCCGGCGCTGCTCGGGGAGCGGCGGGTCGAACTCGATCCGCGCCGCGATCGCCGGCAGCGCGGCGACGATGACGCGGCGCGCCTCGATCTCGGCGCCCTCGGCGAGGACTCGCACGACCTCGCCCCGCTGCTCGATCCGCCGCGCCGGGGTCGAGAGCCGAACTCGCTCGCCCAGCGACTCGGCGAGCCCCAGCGGCAGCTGCTGCGCGCCGCCGTCGAGGCGGTCCTGCTGGGCTCCCCCCTCGGTATCGATCAGCTTGTCGAAGCTGCCCGCGGAATTGACGTAGAAGAGAACGTGAAGCATCGAAAGCTCCTCGGGGCCCGCCCCCCACACCGTGCGGCCTGCGAGGCCGATCAGCTCGCCGGCCATCGGCGTGCGCACGTTCTCCTCGATCCAGGCGGCGAGCGTCTGCCCATCGAGGTCGGCGGCCCGATCGGCGGCCCAGGGCTCCTCCGCGGAGACCCCCTTCGCCAGCCGATCGAGGCGGCGGCGGGCGATGAAGATGTCCCAGAGGACGCGCGGGCCAAGGCGCGGAATCGTCCCCTTATAGAGACGTCGCGTCCCGGCCAC
>DATMBX010000011.1:0-14470 GCA_035558955.1 Solirubrobacterales bacterium
GTCTGGCTGATGACCCTCTCGGTGCTGCTGGTCGGCCTGCTCGCCGATCGCGAGGACGGGTTGGCGGCGGCGCTGCTGCTGACCGCCTCCTTCACGGTCTCCTTCGCCGCCCAGGGAATCGCCCATCTGCTCGGCTCCGAGGGCGAGGGAGCGGGGCAGGCGAATGGAGCGGCGGCATCGTGAAGACGAAAACCAAAGTCCTGATCGGCATCGGCGTCTACTTCGCGATCGCGATCCTGATGCTGCTGATCTTCGGCAGCTCGGGCAGAAACGACGCCTTCCAGCCGCAGAACGAGTTCAAGCTCGAGCCCTGGATCTCGATCGAGCTCGGCGGCATCGACCTCAGCATCAACAAGGCGGTCCTCTACCTGCTGCTGGCCAGTGGGTTGACGATCCTCACGATGGTCTGGATCAGCCGCCGCATGCAGCAGAAGCCGAACCGCGTGCAGACCGCGATCGAGGTCGCCTACGACATGACCAAGAACAACATCACCGGCGGCAACATGGACGCGAAGATGGCCGCGCGCTGGTTCCCCTTCCTTGCCGCCCTCTTCTTCTGGATCTGGTTCTCGAACATGCTCGGCTTCCTGCCGCTACCGACCAACACCGAGCACGCGGTCGACGTCTTCGGACTGGAGATCCCGTCTTTCGCGATCTACGCAGCGACCGCCAACCTCTCGATCCCGCTCGTCCTCACCCTCGTCGTCTGGCTCTCCTACCACTTCGAGGGCATCCGGGCCAAGGGCTTCATCCCCTACATGGCGAGCTGGCTTCCTCCCGGCCTGGAGGAGATGAACCCGATCGGCAAGGCGTTCATCTTCGTGATCGAGGCGATCTCCCACTTCGCGCGGCTGATCTCCCTCTCCGTCCGTCTTTTCGCCAACATCCTCGCCGGCCACCTGCTGCTCCTCTTCATGGGCGGCGGCCTGGCGGTGCTGCTCGGCATCGCCGCCCTCGGGGCGCTGACCTTCCCGCTGGCCTTCTTCTTCTTCGTGCTCGAGGTTGGCCTTATCGCCACCCTCCAGGCCTTTATCTTCTCGACCCTGACCGCTATCTACCTCGGCGGAGCGACTTCCGCCAGCCACTGAAAAGGAGTCACTTGATGGATCCCACGTTGCTACCGATCGCCGAGGTCACCGATGCCGGCGTAACCGACGCCGGCAAGGCGATCGCCCTCGGTGTCGGAGCGGGCCTCGGCTCGATCGGCGCCGGCATCGGCATCGGCTTCATCTTCGGCAAGGAGATCGAGTCGGTCGCCCGCCAGCCCGAGATGAGAGACGAGCTTCAGAGCATTCGCTGGCTCGGCTTTGCGCTTACCGAGGCCGTCGCCTTCTACACGTTCATCTTCGGCCTGATCGCCTTCTTCCTGTAAGCCGATGCGTAGCGAACGTCCATATCTGATTCTCCGTGAGCGGAGCATCGGCGCAACCGGTGTCTGAGCCTGTGGGGTCTTTCGCTGACATAGCGAGCGGGCTGCTCGTCCTCGCGCAGGAGGCGGCCCACGGCTCCGAGGAGAGCGGCGGCAGCTTCCTGGTATCGCCGGGCCTCGGCCTGATGATCTGGACGCTGGTCCTCTTCCTCTTCACCATGTGGGTGTTGAGCAAGGTCGCCTTCCCGAAAATCCAGGAGGCGCTGGACAGGCGCGCCAGAGCGATCGCGGAGTCGATCGAAGCGGCCGAGCGCCAGCGTGTGGAGTCCGACGAGTTGCTCCAGGAGTACCGCGAGCGCCTCGCCGAGGCCCGGGAGCAGGCCGACGACATCATGGCCCGCGCCCGCAGAGCCGCCGAGACGGCGACCGCCGAGGCGACCGCCGCCGGCAAGGAGAAACGGGAGGAGCTGGTAGCCGCGGCGAAGCGCGACATCGAGGCCGAGACCCGGCGCTCGCTGCAGCAGATCCGCAAGGAGGTCGCCGACCTGACCGTGCTCGCCACCGAGAAGGTGACGCGCAAGTCGCTCACCGCCGAGGACCAGAAACGCCTGGTCGAGGACGCCCTCGCCGAGGTCGACTTCACGGCCCTCTCCGGGGAGGAGTCGCGGAACTGATGTCCGAGGCGGCTCGCGTATATGCGGAGGCGTTGTTCGACGTCGCCAAGGAGAAGGGGAAGCTCGACATGGTCGTCGAGCAGCTTGGGCAGTTCGCCGACGCCCTGGATTCCGATCGCGAGCTGCAGGTCTTCTTCTTCAGCCCCTACTTCTCCTCGGCGGAGAAGAGCGAGGGGTTGGGGCGGGCGCTTTCCGGCGCCGAGGGCGAGCTGGTCAACTTTCTCGAGCTGTTGATCGAAAAGCACCGGATGCCGGCGATCTTCCGCATCCGGCGTGAGTTCGAGGAGCTGTGGAAGCGTGAGAACCGCCGCATCGACGTGACCGTGACCAGCGCGGTCGAGCTGGACCCGGAGGTGGTCGGGAAGATCGGCGAGGAGATCGAGAAGCAAACCGGCCAGAAGGTCGATCTGGCCAGCCGCGTCGACGAGGAGATCCTCGGCGGGATCGTGTTGCAGGTAGGCAACATGGTCCTCGACGCCAGCATCCGCAGTCGCTTGGAGAAACTTCGAAAGAGCGTCGCGCAGGCGGCGTAAGGAGGCAGAACGCAGTGGAGATCAAGCCGGACGAAATCGCATCGATTCTCAAGGAGAGGATCGAAGGGCTGGACACGAGCAGCGCCGACCTCGCCGAGGTGGGCACGGTGCTCTCCGTCGCCGACGGAATCGCCCGCATCCACGGCCTCGACAACTGCATGGCGTTGGAGATGCTCGACCTCCCTCACGGGGTCACCGGCCTGGCGCTGAACCTCGATGCCGACAACGTCGGCGCCGTGCTCTTCGGCGAGTGGGACAAGATCGTCGAGGGCGACACGGTGAAGCGCACCGGCCACCTGCTGAGGATCCCCGTCGGCGACGAGCTGCTCGGCCGCCTCGTCGACCCGCTCGGACGCCCACTCGACGACAAGGGAGATGTCGCGACCTCGCAGACCCGCCCGGCCGAGTTCAAAGCGCCGGGCGTCGTCCAGCGCCAGCCGGTCACCGAGCCGGTGCAGACCGGGCTGATGTCGATCGACGGGATGATCCCGATCGGCCGCGGCCAGCGCGAGCTGATCATCGGCGACCGTCAGACCGGCAAGACCGCGATCGCGATCGACACGATCATCAACAACCGCGACAAGGACATGGTCTGCATCTACGTCGCGATCGGGCAGCGCATGTCCACCGTCGTCCAGCTCAAGGAGGTGCTGGAGGAGAACGGCGCGATGGAGAACACGATCATCGTCGCCGCGCCCGCCGATGAGGCGGCGCCGATCAAGTTCATCGCCCCCTACGCCGGCTGCGCGATGGGCGAGCACTTCCTCTACAACGGCAGAGCGGCGCTCTGCGTCTACGACGACCTCACCAAGCATGCCTACGCCTACCGCCAGATGTCGCTGTTGCTGCGCCGTCCGCCGGGTCGCGAGGCGTACCCGGGCGACGTCTTCTACCTGCACTCGCGCCTCCTGGAGCGGGCGGTGAAATTGAATGACGAGCTCGGTGGCGGCTCGCTGACGGCGCTGCCGATCATCGAAACCCAGGCCTCCGACGTCTCCGCCTACATCCCGACCAACGTGATCTCGATCACCGACGGGCAGATCTTCCTCGAGTCGGACCTCTTCAACTCGGGCGTGCGGCCGGCGATCAACGTCGGCATCTCCGTCTCCCGGGTAGGTGGCAACGCGCAGACCAAGGCGATGAAGAAGGTCGCCGGCAAGCTGCGCCTCGACCTCTCTCAGTACCGCGACCTGGAGGCGTTCGCACAGTTCGGCTCCGAGCTGGACCCGGAGACGCAGAAAACGCTGAACCGCGGCGAGCGGTTGGTCGAGATGCTGAAGCAGAAAGAGCGCGAGCCGCTCGAGGTGGCCGATCAGGTCGCCGCGATCTATTCCGGCACCGGCGGCTTCCTCGACCGGATCAAGACCGAGCGCGTGGGTGAGTTCCTCGCTGACCTGCGCACTCGCCTGCACGCCGAGAACGCCGACCTGCTGAAGAGAATCGAGGAGACCGGAAAGCTCGAAGAAGAGGACGAGAAGGCGCTGGGCGCGGCGATCGCCGAGTTCGTCGACGACTTCGGGCCGGACTTCGACGAGCACGGCGATCCGCTCGAAGCGGGCGAGTCCGACCGGGTGAAGTCAGAGGAAGAGCGCGCCAAGCCAAGCCGCGTCGACGAGGCCGAGAAGGAGGCGACTCCCGCCTGACGGCGGCCCGCTAGACCATGGCCTCGCAGAAGGACGTCAAGAGCCGCATCGCGTCGATCAAGAACATCAACAAGATCACGCGGGCGATGGAGATGGTGGCCGCGGCGCGGCTGCGCCGGGCCGAGCAGCGGATCGAGCACCTGCGCCCCTACGCGCAGGGGATGCGCAAGCTCACCCGCCGCGCGGCCGAGCAGGCCGGTGGGATGCCTCGCGTGCCGGTCATGGTCGAGCGCGAGGAGGTCAAGCGGGTCGGGATCGTCCTGATCACCGGCGACCGCGGCCTCGCCGGCGCCTTCAACACCAACATCATCCGCGACGGGATGCGCCTCGGGAGAGAGCTTCGCGAGAGCCGCGTCGAGCCGGTGTTCTCCGCGGTCGGGCGCAAGGGCGTCTCCGCCCTGACCTTTCGCAGACAGGACCTGAGCAGCTCCTACACCGGGTTCACCGACCGCCCCGGATTCGCCAACGCGCGCGAGATCGGCGAGGAGCTGACCGCGCGCTACGTCGACGAGGAGCTGGACCGGGTCGAGCTGGTCTACAACCGCTACGTCTCGCCGCTGACCCAGCACGTCTGGCGCCAGACCCTGCTGCCGCTGCAGCAGGCCGAGGTGACCGGCGAGGGAGTCGCCGGCGAGGAGGGATCCGGCGAGGAGACCGAAGCGGAGAAGGCCCACGCGGCGGCGCTCTGGGAGTACGAGCCCGACGCCGAGGAGCTGCTCGCCCAACTGATTCCCGAATACGTGAACATCTCCGTGTACCGGGCGCTGCTCGAGTCCGCCGCCTCGGAGCTGGGGGCGCGGATGACCGCGATGCGCAATGCCGCGGAGAACGCGGAGGAGATGATGGAGGACCTGACCCTGGAGATGAACCGGGTCCGCCAGTCGGAGATCACGCAGGAAATCTTGGAAGTCGTCGCCGGCGCCGAGGCGCTGGGCTAGAAACTTGAACCGCGAAAAAGGAACCCATGGCTGAGAGCAACAACGGAACCAACGTAGGCCGAGTCGAGCAGGTGACCGGTGTCGTCGTCGACGCGGTCTTCCCGGACAAGCTGCCGGAGATCTACTCGGCGGTGAAGATCGAGATGGCGGGCGACGAGGACCGCGAGGCAATGGAGCTGGTCTGCGAGGTGCAGCAGCACCTCGGCGACGATCGGGTGCGCACCGTGGCGATGGACGCGACCGACGGTCTCCAGCGCGGCGACAAGGTGATCGACACCGGCGGGCCGATCACTGTCCCGGTCGGCGACGCCACGCTCGGCCGCATCTTCAACCTGCTCGGCGAGCCGATCGACCAGGGCGAGCCGGTCGAGACTGAGGAGCGCTGGCCGATCCATCGCCCGGCGCCCCAAGCCTCCGACCTCGCTCCTACCCAGGAGATCCTCGAGACCGGGATCAAGGTCATCGATCTGCTGGCTCCCTACGCCAAGGGCGGCAAGGTCGGGCTGTTCGGCGGCGCCGGGGTTGGCAAGACGGTCCTGATCCAGGAGCTGATCCGCAGCATCGCCGAGGAGCACGAGGGCCTGTCGGCCTTCTGCGGCGTCGGCGAGCGCTCGCGAGAGGGGAACGACCTCTGGCTCGAGATGAAAGAGTCGGGCGTGATCGACAAGACCATGCTCGTCTTCGGCCAGATGAACGAGCCGCCGGGGGCGCGCCTGCGCGTCGCTCTTTCCGGGCTGACGATGGCCGAGTACTACCGCGAGCAGGGCGGCCAGGACGTGCTCCTGTTCATCGACAACATCTTCCGCTTCGTCCAGGCGGGCTCTGAGGTCTCGGCGCTGCTGGGACGGATGCCCTCCGCGGTCGGCTACCAGCCGACGCTGGAGACGGAGATGGGCGGCCTCCAGGAGCGGATCACCTCGACCGAGCGCGGCTCCGTCACCTCGGTGCAGGCGGTCTACGTCCCCGCCGACGACCTCACCGATCCGGCGCCGGCCTCGGTCTTCGCCCACCTCAACGCGACCACGGTCCTCTCTCGGGCGATCTCCGAGAAAGGGATCTACCCGGCGGTGGACCCGCTCGACTCGACCTCGACGATCCTCAAGCCGGACGTCGTCGGCGAGGAGCACTACCGCACCGCGACCGAGGTGCAGGAGGTGCTGCAGCGCTACAAGGAGCTGCAGGACATCATCGCCATCCTCGGCATCGACGAGCTCTCCGACGAGGACAAGCAGACGGTGAGCCGGGCGCGCAAGATCGAGCGCTTCCTCAGCCAGCCGTTCTTCGTCGCCGAGCAGTTCACGGGGCGCAGCGGCGAGTTCGTGCCGGTCGCCGAGACCGTGCGCGGCTTCCGCGAGATCCTCGACGGCGTCCACGACGAACTGCCCGAGGGCGCCTTCTACATGCAGGGCTCGATCGACCAGGTAACCGAGAACGCCGGCGCGGCGGCGGCAGCCTAGGGAGCCAGGTGGCCGGCGAGAACACGTTCGAAGTCGAGGTCCTCACCCCGGAGGGTGAGGTCTTCGACGGCGAGGTCCGCCAGGTTTCGACCCGCACGGCGGTCGGCGAGGTCGGCATTCTCGCCAACCACGCGCCGCTGCTGGCGGCGCTCAAGCCGGCCGAGCTTCGCCTCCACATCAGCGACTCGGAGACAAAGCGCTACGCCCAGGCTCACGGCTGGCTGCAGGTGTTCGGCAACAGAGCGCGGCTGCTGGTCGAGGAGGCGATTCCCCCCGAGGAGCTCGACGCGACGACGCTGAAGGAGCAGCTTTCCGACGCCGAGCAGCGGCTGGCTGACGCCGAAGCCGGCAGCGGCGCCGAGGGGCGCGCGCGCAAAGACCGCGACCGGGCGGAAGCGTTCCTCGCGATAACAGAGGGATGAGCGAAGAGCTCGTAGCCCTCGCCAAGCGGCTGATCGGCTACGACACCTCTGAATCGGAGGCCGTGCTCGAGGCCGCGGGGTTCGTCGAGGGCTGGTTGGAGGCGCGCGGGATCGAGGCGAGCACGACCGAGGTGCGCGGCCTGCCGGTGGTGCGGGCCGAGGTCGGCCCCGAGGGCGCTCCGACGATCGTCCTGCACGGGCATCTCGACGTTGTTCCCGGCTTCCCCGGCCAGTTCGAGCCAAGGGTCGAGGGCGACCGCCTCTACGGGCGGGGCGCCTACGACATGAAGGGCGCGCTGGCGGCAATGCTGCTGACGGTGGCCGGGATGCGCGACTCCGACCGGGTGCGCGTGCGGCTGGGGATCGTCGGCGACGAGGAGTCCGAGGAGGAGAAGGATCGCGGCACCGACCATCTCGTTGACAGCGGCTTCGTCGGCGACTTCGCCATCACCGGCGAGCCGACCGACCTGCAGATCGGGGTCGAGGCGAAGGGGGTGCTGGCGGCGCGGTTGGAGGTGAGCGGCGTGGCCGCGCACGGCGCCACCCCGTGGCTGGGCGACAACGCGGTGCTGAAGGCGCTCGATGTTTTCCGCAGCATCGAGTCGCTACCGTTTGCCCGGCACAGCTCCGAGCTGTTCGACCGCCCCTCGATCAACCTCGGACGGATCTGGGGAGGGGACGCGCTCAACAAGGTGCCTGACCGATGCGTGATCGACGTCGACATCCGCTACCTGCCCGACCAGGACCCTGGCGCCCTGCTCGCCGAGCTGAAGGACCTTCCCGACACCGAGGTGTTGAGCACCTTCACCCGGCCGCCGGCGGTGGTCGACCGCGACTCCCCCTTCGTGCGGGAGCTGCGCGAAGCGGCGGCGGCCCATCACGGCGGAGAGCCGATGAGCGTCGGGCGCGACGGCGCCTCCGACGCGGTCTCCTTCCTGCGGGTCGGGGTGCCGGCGGTCGAGTTCGGCCCCGTGGGGGAGGGGCACCACGGTCCCGAGGAATGGGTCTCGATCGCCTCCTTGGAGAGCTACCGACAGGCCCTGGACTCCTTCTTGCGGGCGATCCCGGATCGGCTCGATGACTGAACCGCCTCCACCCACCGCCTTTTGGGGCGCGAAGAAGCCGCCGCCCGAGGGCGATCACGAGCCGCCGCCGAAGCCGAAGCGCTACTGGTGGCGCTTCACCCTCGCCTCGGTGGTGATCGTGATGGCGATCGGGACGGCGACCGCGGCCAGCATCCTGCTCTACCTCGACAGCGTCGCCGACGCCCTCTCCCACAACGACGCCTACTCCAGACTCGAGCGCTACCTCGCGCAGGTCGACGGGGGCGAGCCGGAGAACATCCTCATCCTCGGCTCCGACAAGCGTGCCGGCGACGCTGAGGATCCCGGCCGCTCCGACACGGCGATGCTGCTCCGCCTCGATCCGGACAACGACGCGATCGCCCTGATGTCGATCCCCCGCGACCTCAAGGTCGAGATCCCCGGCTACGGCACCGACAAGTTCAACGCCGCCTACGCCTACGGTGGGCCCAAACTGGTGCTTCGCGTGGTGAAGGACCTGACCGACCTGTCGATCAATCACGTCGTCAACGTCGACTACCTCGGCTTCGTGCAGGCGGTCTACGCGATCGGTTGCGTCTACGTCGATGTCGATCGCCGCTACTACCACTCCAACGTCGGCGTTCCCGCCGCCGAACAGTACGCCGAGATCAACATTCAGCCCGGATACCAACTGATGTGCGGCAGAAAAGCGCTCCAGTACGTGCGCTACCGCCACACAGACACGGATCTGGTCCGCGCCGCGCGCCAGCAGGACTTTCTCAGCGCCGCCCGTCAGCGGGTGCCGATCTCCAAGCTGGTCGGGGAGCGCAACGAGTTGATCGACATCTTCACCACCTACACGACCTCGGACATCGACGACGCACGGACGATGCTGCAGGTCCTGGAGCTGTTCGTCGCCTCTCGCAACGCAGCGATCAAGGAAGTCCATTTCCCGGCGACGCTGGGCCCGAGCTTCGTCTACGCGAGCCCAAGCGCGATCCAGGGAGCGGTCGAGCAATTCCTCGGGATCGAGGCCAGCGGCGGGCCGCGGGGCGCCCTCGACGAGGGCGACGACGCCGTCCGCGAGCGGAAGAAAGGCGCCAAGGCGAAGAAGAAGTCCAACCTGGTCAAGGAGAAGCCGCCCGGCGGCGACGGGTTGGTGCCCGCGAAGGACGCCGGCGAGCTGGAGGCAAAGGTGGTGGCCCGCAAGGTCAATTCCGGCTTCCCGGTCTTCTACCCGACACGGCTGCCGTCGGGGGCGGCTTACGCCGAGAGCTCGACCTACTACCACGTGCAGGACCCTCGCGTCTATCACCTCAAGGACACCGACGACAACCGGCACGGCGCCTACCGGATGGTGGTGACTCTGAGCCTCCCCGACGGCATTCACTACTTGGGCCTGCAGGGGATTCAGGGATGGTCGGACCCGCCGATCCTCGCCAATCCCAGTCTGACAAGGACGATCAACGGCCGCGAGTACGACATCTATCTCGACGGCGACCGTGTGAAGATGATCGCCTGGCATCGAGGGGACAACACCTACTGGGTGTCGAACAGCCTCCTGCAGGTGCTGACCAACGACCAGATGGTGGGGATCGCCCGCTCGGCGAAGGTGATCGTTCCCAACGAGAAGCCGAGCCGAGAGAGGAATAGATGAGCACGGAGAAGCAGCCGGTCGGGGTGGTCGGAGTCGGCTGGGTCGGGCTGGTGACCGCGGCTTGCTTCGCCGAGCTGGGTCATCCCGTGATCGCGCGGGACATCGTGTCCGAGAAGGTGGAGTCGCTGAGCCGCGGGGAGACGACGATCCACGAGCCGGGCTTGGACGAGCTGCTGGCCCGCAACGCCGAGCGCCTCGTCTTCACCACGGACATGGGGGAGCTGCTGGAAGGCGCCCGGCTGCTGTTCGTCTGCGTCGACACGCCGCCGACGGTTTCCGGCGACGCCGATCTCTCGCGGGTGCGCTCCGTGGTCGAGGAGCTGCGCGCCGACGGCGACCACGTGTTGGTGATGAAGAGCACGGTGCCGGCTGGAACGGGGGAGTCGATTCGCCGCGAGATGCCGGGCCTCTCCTACGTCTCCTGCCCGGAGTTCCTCAAGGAGGGCTCGGCGGTCGAGGACTTCATGCATCCCGACCGGGTGGTGATCGGCGCCGACGCCGGCGATGAGGAGGCGGCCCGCGCGGTCGCGGCGCTGTACGAACCTCTGGGCGGGGAGATAGTGCGCACCGACGTCGCCAGCGCCGAGATGATCAAGCTCGCCTCCAACGCCTTCCTCGCGACCAAGATCTCCTTCATCAACGAGATCGCAAACGTCTGCGAGGAGGTGGGCGCCGACGTCGGCGAGGTCTCCCGCGGCATGGGCCTCGACGAGCGGATCGGTCCCTCCTTCCTGCGCGCAGGGATCGGCTACGGGGGGTCATGTTTCCCTAAGGACGTAACCGCGCTGAAGATGCTGGCCGGGAACACCGGGTACCACTTTCAGCTTCTGAACGCTGTGATCGAGGTGAACGAGCTGCAGAAGCGGCGGGTGATCGGCAAGCTGCAGGGCCGGCTGGGGTCGCTGGTCGGCAAGCGGGTGGCGCTGCTGGGGCTCGCCTTCAAGCCCGACACCGACGATATGCGCGAGGCATCGAGTCTGGTGCTGGCGGCGCGGTTGCAGGGAGAGGGGGCCGAAGTGGTCGCTTACGATCCGGTTGCCGACGAGCGCGCCGCCGATCTGCTGCCCGCGGTCGAGATGTCCGGCTCGGGATTGGAAGCGCTGGAGGGTGCCGATGCCGCGGTGCTGGTCACCGAATGGCCGGAGTTCGCCAAGCTGGACTGGAGCGAGGCGGCGGGTCGGATGGCGCGCCCCTTGCTCGTCGACGGCCGGAACTTCCTCGACGGTGACGTGCTCCGCGCGGCAGGCTTCGAATACGAGGGGATAGGCATCCCCACCGCCGTGCGCCAAGAGGCCTGAGTGCAGGCGATCGTCCTGGTCGGCGGGGAGGGAACGCGGCTGCGGCCGTTGACCTCCGATGTGCCGAAGCCGGCGCTGACGCTTGTCGACAGGCCGTTTCTCGCCTACATGATCGAGTGGCTGGCGGGGCACGGGGTGACGGAGGTCGTGCTCGCCTGCGGCTTCCTCCCCGACGTGCTGCGCGAAGCGCTTGGCGATGGGGAGCGTGCGGGCGCGCGCATCCGCTATGTGGCGGAACCCGAGCCTCTCGGCACGGCCGGCGCGATTCGCTTCGCCGCCGACGCCCTGGGCGACGACCTCGACGATCGCTTCCTCGCCCTGAACGGCGACGTCCTAACCGACCTCGACCTGACCGCCCTCCTCGAGTTCCACAAGCGCCACCAGCGCTCCGCTGCGACTTATCCCGGCATGCCGGGGATAAGTCGCAGCGGAGCGGGGGATGAGGCGGCGGCGACTATTGCGCTGCATTCGGTGGAGGACTCTTCGGCGTATGGGCTGGTGCGGACCGGGGAGGGGGGCGAGGTGCGGGAGTTCCTCGAGAAGACCGGGGAGGAGGTTCCCGGGGAGGTCAACGCGGGGATGTACGTGCTCGAGCGCTCGGCGCTGGACCTGATTCCACCCGGGGAGAACGTCTCGATCGAGCGCGACGTCTTCCCGCGCTTGGTGGGTGGGGGGCTGTACGGGCTGCGCCTGGACGGCTACTGGATGGACATCGGGACGCCGAAGCGCTACCTGCAGGCGAGTTGGGACATCCTCGAAGGGCGGGTCGAGACCAGGGTTGAGCCGACAGCCCCTGGGCTGCTGATCGCCCCAGATGCCGAGGTTGCCGCCGACGCGACGGTCGGGCCGCGCGCGGTGGTCGGTCACGGCTGCCGGGTCCTCGCCGGGGCCGAGATCCGCGATTCGGTCCTGCTGGACGGCTGCGCGATCGCCGAAGGGGCGCGAGTGGCTGGGTCGATCCTCGCCCCCGGGGTGGAGGCGGCCCCCGGCGCCGTCCTCGAAGGCGCGGTGGTCGGCCGGGATGAAAGGGTTTCGGCGTGACCTCGATGACCGAAGAGATCCTCGCCGGGCCCGATCATCTCCGCGACGCCCTCTGGCGAATCGAGTCCGCGCGGATCGAGCCGGCGGACGCCGCCGGGGTCATGGTCTGCGGGGTGGGTGGCTCGGCGATCGGGGGCGACCTCGCCGCCGCGGCGCTGGGCGATCGGCTCACCAGGCCGCTGCTGACGATTCGCGGCTATGGGCTGCCGAGCTGGGCGACGCCGGAGTGGACGATCCTCTGCTCCAGCTACTCCGGGAAGACGGAAGAGACCTTGGCCTGCTTCGCCGCCGCCGAGGCGCTGGGCGCTCGCAGGATCGTCGCCGGCACCGGCGGCGCCCTGGTCGACGCCGCCCGTGACGCCGGCGTGCCGGTGGTCGGCCTTCCCGGGATCCTGCAGCCGCGCGCCGCTGTCGCCTATATGTTCGCCGTCGCCGCCGAGGTTGCCGCGCTGGCCGGCGCCGCCCCCCGCTTGCACACGGAGATCGACGCCGCCGCCGCCTTCCTCCAGGAGCAGGCGGACAACCTCGTGTTCCGCGCCGAGGAGGTCGCCGCCGTCCTCGCCGGCAACCTCCCCGTCGTCTACGGCGCCGACCTGACCGCGCCCGTCGCCCGCCGCTGGAAGACCCAGGTGAACGAGAACGCGAAGCTGCCTGCCTTTTTCTCCGAGCTGCCCGAGGCCGATCACAACGAGATCTGCGGCTGGGGAGAGGTCGCGCGCGACGCCGGGCTCTCCGCGGTCTTCCTCGAGGACCGCGACCAGCACCCGCGCGAGGCCCGCCGCTTCGAGCTGACGGCCGCCGCGGTCGCCGACTCCGGCGCCGAGGCCGTGCGGATCGAGACTGCAGGCGAGACCCGCGTCGCCCGCCTGCTCTGGGCGACGATGCTGGGGGATCTCGTCTCGGTCAAGCTGGCGGAGGCGCGGGGCGTCGACCCACTTCCGGTCGAGGCGATCGAGGACTTGAAGGCTGCGCTCGGTTCTCCCTGACTCATCTACGTATCCTTCGGCCCAGAACCGAACGAAGAAAGGAACCGATGGCAACCGCCACCTCAAACTACAAAGTCGCCGACATCGAACTCGCCGACTTCGGGCGCAAGGAGATCGGCCTCGCCGAGGTGGAGATGCCCGGCCTGATGCAGACCCGCGAGGAGTTCGCGACCGAGCAGCCGCTGCGAGGGGCGCGGATCACCGGCTCGCTCCACATGACGGTGCAGACCGCCGTCCTGATCGAGACCCTGATCGCCCTCGGCGCCGAGGTCCGCTGGGCCAGCTGCAACATCTTCTCCACCCAGGACCACGCCGCCGCCGCGATCGCCGCCGCCGGCATCCCGGTCTTCGCTTGGAAAGGCGAGACCCTGGAGGAGTACTGGTGGTGCACCGAGCAGGCCCTGCTGTGGCCCGACGGCGAGGGCCCGAACATGATCCTCGACGACGGTGGCGACGCCACCCTGCTCGTCCACAAGGGCGTCGAGTTCGAGAAGGCGGGCGCCGTGCCCGACCCGGCCTCGACCGACTCGGAGGAGCTCCGCGTCGTGCTCGAGACCCTGCAGCGCTCGCTCGAATCCGACCCGCAGCGCTGGACCCGGATCGCCGAGGGGATCAAGGGGGTCACCGAGGAGACGACCACCGGCGTGCACCGGCTCTACCAGCTGGCCGAGACCGGCGACCTGCTCTTTCCGGCGATCAACGTCAACGACTCGGTCACCAAGTCGAAGTTCGACAACCTCTACGGCTGCCGTCACTCGCTGATCGACGGGATCAACCGCGCCACCGATGTGATGATCGGCGGCAAGGTCGCCGTCATCTGCGGCTACGGGGACGTCGGCAAGGGCTGCGCCGAGAGCCTCCGCGGCCAGGGCGCCCGCGTGATCGTCACCGAGATCGACCCGATCTGCGCCCTGCAGGCGGCGATGGAGGGCTACGAGGTGCGGACGCTCGAGGACGTCGTCGAGACGGCCGACATCTTCATCACCGCCACCGGCAACAGGGACATCGTCACCGCCGACCACATGGCGCGGATGAAGCACAACGCAATCGTCGGCAACATCGGCCACTTCGACAATGAGATCGAAATCGCCGCACTCGAAGAGAGCGACGCCGAGCGGGTCAACATCAAGCCGCAGGTCGACGAGTGGCGCTTCCCCGACGGCCACTCGATCCTCCTCCTCTCCGAGGGGCGCCTGCTCAACCTCGGCAACGCGACCGGGCATCCGAGCTTTGTGATGTCGAACTCGTTCACCAATCAGGTGATCGCGCAGATCGAGCTCTACGGCCAGCCCGACGGGTTCATGGCCAAGGAGGTCACCGTGCTGCCCAAGCACCTCGACGAGAAGGTCGCGCGGCTGCACCTCGCGGCGCTCGGCGTCAACCTCACCGAGCTGTCCGAAGAGCAGGCC
>DATMBX010000012.1:0-6213 GCA_035558955.1 Solirubrobacterales bacterium
CGACCCTGGCTCGCCTCAGCCGCGAGGGCTCGCTCGGCGACCGAGAGATCGCGGAGATAGGCGCCGACCTCTGCGAGGCGCTCGATCACGCCCACTCGCGCTCCGTCATCCATCGCGACATCAAGCCGCAGAACGTGCTCGTCACCGACGGCGAGCCGCGCGCCAAGCTGATGGACTTCGGCGTCGCCCGCCTCACCGACGCCGCCGCGCTGACCGCGCCCGGTGACGTCGTGGGAACCCTTGCCTACATGTCCCCGGAGCAGGCGGAGGGACGCTCGGCCGGCCCCGAAGCCGATGTCTACTCGCTCGCCCTGATGCTCTACGAGTGCTGGGGCGGGGAGAACCCGAACCGGCGCGCCACCCCCGCGGCGACGAGGGCGATCGGGTCGCGCCTGCGACCGCTGCGGCGCCTGCGTCCCGACATGCCCCGCGAGCTGACCGAGACGATCGATGCATGCCTCAGCTCCCGTCCCAACCACCGTCCCTCGCTGGAGGAGCTGGGCACGGCGATCGAAGGCTCCCTCGACCTGCTCGCCGATCATCCGCGCCATGCCCCCCGCGCGATCCGCCTGCGGCTGGGCGCCGCCGCGGTCGCCGCCGCCCTCGGCGCCTGGCTGGCGGTCGGCCACGGAGCCCTGCTGCCGTAGGATTTCTGCGGATTCCCGGTCTCCAAGACCGTTTCCGCATCCGCAAAAGGAGCCCCCCGATCGGCGTTTTCAGCAACCTCGAAGCACGGATCGAAGGCCTCGTCGAGGGGGTTTTCAGTCGCGCCTTCAGCTCCGAAGTGCAGCCGGTCGAGCTGGCCCGCAAGCTGGCCAAGGAGATGGACGCGCACAAGACCGCCTCGGTCGCCCGCGTCTACGTCCCCAACGAGTACACCGTCTACCTCTCGACCAAGGACCGGACGAAGCTGGAGGGATACGAGCGCTCACTCGAGCAGGAGCTGTCCGGCTACCTGCTGGAGCACGCGAGGCGTCGCAGCTATGACCTGCTGACCCGGCCGGCGGTCGAGTTCAAGACCGACGAGCGGCTGCGGTTGGGGGAGTTCGGGATCCAGACTCGCCTGGTGAAGCCGCCGGTTCACGAGGGAGAGCGACCGCAGCAGGGGGAGGAGGGCCACACGATGGTCTACTCGGCGGTGCGCGAGCGAGACGCCGACCGGCCGAAGCGCCCCGAGCAGATGGTGGGGGCGTTGGTCGCGACCCGCGCCGTAGTTTCCCTCGATGACCGTCGCTACGTGCTGGAAGGCCCGCGAGCGACGATCGGCCGCTCCAAGGACGCCGAGTGCGTGCTGCGCGATCCCAATGTCAGCCGCCGCCACGCTGAGCTGCGCCGCGGCGCCAACGGCGATTGGACGATCGCTGACCTCGGCTCGACCAACGGGGTCAAGGTGAACGGGCGGCGGGTGCCCTCGACCAGGCTCAGCCCAGGCGACGAGGTGACGCTGGGGACCACGACCTTCAAGTTCGACATCGAGCAGTAGCAGTAGCGTGCGGATCGCGTGGACTACGACCCGATATCCGTGGCCCTCAAGTTCGGCTTTCTGGCCGTCCTCTACCTGTTCCTGCTCTTCATCGCCCGCAGCGCGCTGAAGGACCTGCGGGGGACGGTCGCGCCGGCCCCCGACGCGACCGGGTTCCACCCTGCGCCGAGCTTCGGCGAGGCGGCCGGCGGGGACGCTTGGCTGATCGCCGAGCGCGGCGGCGGGCTCGAGCCGGGGGAGCGCTTCGACTTGATCGGCGGCCTCTCGATCGGCCGCTCCGGCGAGTCCGACGTGCGGATCGAAGACCGCTACGCCTCCGGCCTGCACGCCAGGATCTTCTCCCGTGAGGGACGCACCTACATCGAGGACATGAGGTCGACCAACGGCACCCTGCTCAACGACGCTGAGCTGAAGGGAGAGGCGGAGCTGATCGACGGCGACGTGGTGCGAATCGGCGACACCGAGTTCAGGTTCGAGGTGGGGTAGGACGATGCTGAGAATCGACGACCAGGCCTTTCGCACCGACACCGGCCGCCAGCGCAACGCAAACGAGGACTCCTACTTCGCCCGGCCGCCGATCTTCGTCGTCGCCGACGGGATGGGCGGCGCCCAGGCCGGCGAGGTCGCCTCGAAGACCGCCGCGGAGGCTTTCGACCGCGACCTTCCCGCCGGCTCCCCCGAGCAGGTTCTGCGCGAGACGATCGAGGCGGCGAACCGTGAGATCAACGAGCGCGCCAAGGCCGACCCCTCCCTGGCCGGGATGGGGACGACGATCACGGCGGCGATCGTCAACGCGCAAAGCGAAGAGGTGGCGATCGGCCATGTCGGCGACAGCCGGGCCTACCGCCTGCGCGGGGGAAAGCTGGAGCGACTGACCCGCGACCACTCTCTGGTTGAGGAGATGCGGCGCAAGGGGCAGCTCACCGACGCGCAGGCCGAGGACCACCCGCAACGTTCGATCATCACCCGCGCGCTCGGCCCCGAGCCCGAGGTTGAAGTGGATCTGCAGACGGTGCCCGCCGCCCCCGGCGACGTCTTCCTGCTCTGCTCGGACGGGCTGACGACGATGATCGGGGAGGAGCAGATCGCCCGCCGGCTGACCGGGGCGACTTCGATGACGGCGGCGGTGCGCGCCCTGGTCGACGAGGCGAACAGGGCCGGGGGCCGAGACAACATCACCGCACTCGCCTTCCGGCTGGAGGACGCGGCCGCGCCGGCGCGCGCGCCGGAGGGGGCGACGCTGATCGGCCCCTCGGCCGAGGAGGCGGGGCTGACCGCGACCGAGGTGCGCCGCCGCGCCGCCGCCGAAGCCGCGCGCAAGCGCCGCGCGGAACAGGCGGCGAAGCCGAGACGGCGCGGACTGAAGCGAGGCGCCAAGGCTCTCGCCCTGCTCGCCGTATTGGGGGCGATCGCCTTCGGGGCCTGGTATGGCAACCGCCAGGTCTGGTTCCTCGGCACCGATGACGGCGGCCGCGTCTCGCTCTATCGCGGCCTGCCCTACGACCTGCCCTTCGGGATCGAGCTTTACAACGAGCGTTACGCGAGCCCGATCCAAACCGCGACCCTGCCGCCCGTCCGCCGCGACTCGGTCACCGGCCACGACCTGCGCTCCCGCGACGACGCTGTTTCCCTGATCGAGGACATCCAGCGTAGTGTCGGATACCCGCCCGCGGCGGACGCGGGAACGAGGACGCGAGATTCCCGGTGATGATGAGCGCGTCCTCGTGGGAGCAGAGTACGCGGGCGGTTTTATGAATTCCGCCAGGAATCGGGAGCTGGTCGCCCTGGTTCCCGTCGCCCTCCTGCTTACCGCCGGCTTCACCGCTGTCTTCGCCCAGGAGAGCGCGCGACTGGACAACCTCAGCCTGATCTACGGCGCCTACTTCCTGGCGATCTGCCTCGCCACCCACATCTACCTGCGGATGCGGCTTCCCAACGCCGACCCCTACCTCTTCCCCCTGGTCGCGCTGCTGACCGCGTTCGGCCTGGTCATGGTCTTCCGGATCGACGACGAGCTGGCGCGCGACCAGGCCAACTGGTTCGTCCTCGGCCTCGTCCTCTTCGCGATGACGATCCACTTCCTGCGCGACTACGACGTGCTCGAGCGTTACCGATACACGATCGCCGCGATCGGCATCCTGCTGCTGCTGGCGCCGCGGCTGCCGGGGATCGGCCAGCAGGTCAACGGCGCCTACCTGGGGGTCAAGCTCGGCCCGCTCCAGTTCCAGCCGGCCGAGTTCGCGAAGATCTGCCTCGTCGTCTTCCTTGCCAGTTACCTGCGCGAGCACCGCGAGGTGCTGATCGTGGGCGCGCGGCGGGTGCTCGGCGTCACCCTGCCGCCGCTCAAGCACTTCGGCCCGATGCTGGTCGTCTGGGGCGCGTCGATGTTCATGCTCGTCTTCATCCGGGACCTCGGAAGCTCGCTGATGTTCTACGCCGCTTTCCTGGCGCTGCTCTACGTCGCGACCGGGCGCTTCTCCTTCGTCGCGATCGGGATGGGAATGTTCCTGCTCGGCGCCTGGTTCTTCGCCTCGACCGTGCCGCATGTCCACGACCGGGTGGAGATCTGGCTCGACCCCTACCAGGACCCGGCCAACACCGGGTATCAGATCCTCAACTCGATCTTCGCCCAAGCGGACGGTGGCTTGTTCGGCCAGGGCTTCGGCCAGGCGCTGATCACGATTCCGGGAACCGACCGGGCGCTGCTGCCGGCAGCGCAGACGGACACGATCTACTCGCTGATCGTCAACGAGGTGGGCCTGTTCGGAGGCTGCGCCGTCGTCCTCATCTATCTCCTGATCGCCGCCCGGGGCTTCAAGATCGCGCTGCTCGCCGACGACGGCTTCTCGAAGCTGCTGGCCACCGGGCTGACCGCGGTCTTCGCGATCCAGGCCTTCGTCATCATCGGCGGGGTGACGCGGGTGATCCCGCTGACCGGCGTCACCCTTCCCTTCATCAGCTACGGCGGCAGCTCGATCGTCGCCAACTTCGTGCTGCTGGCGCTGTTGCTCCTGATCTCCGACCGCGCGCGGCGTGAGGCGCAGGCGCCGATCGGCGGCGTCGTTCCGGCGCTGGGAGGATCGTGAACCGCCAGATCGTCAAATTGTTCGCCTTCATCGTCGTCCTCTTCGCGGTTCTGGTCGGCTTCACCTCGTACTGGTCGGTCTTCGACGCCGAGGCGCTGAAGGAGAAGACGGCCAACAAGCGGCCGCTGCTGGAGCAGCAGCAGATCCGTCGCGGGCGAATCCTCGCCGCCGACGGGACGGTGATCGCCCGCTCGGTGGCGAAGGGCAGCGGCGACGCCCTGCGTTACGTGCGGCGCTACCCGGAGGGATCGCTGTACGGCCACCCGATCGGCTACAGCTTCGTTCGCTATGGCGACAGCGAGTTCGAGAAGTTCCACAACGACGAGCTGATCGGCGAGGAGTCCGAGTTCACCTCGATCCTCGACGAGCTGCGCGGCCGCAAGCAGGAGGGCAACGACGTCGTCACCAATCTCGATCCGGAGGCGCAGAGGGTGGCGCTCGACGGGTTGGCCGCGGCGGGCTTCGGCGCGGTGGTCGCGATCGAGCCGGATACAGGGCGGGTGCGGGTACTGGCGTCGAACCCGTCCTTCGATCCCAACCTGGTACCCGAGAACTACTCAGAGTTGGCAACCGACGAGGTGAATCGCCCGCTCTTTAACCGGGCGACCCAGGGCCAGTACCCGCCCGGCTCGACCTTCAAGGTGGTGACCGCGGCGGCGGGCCTCGACAGCGGCACGATCGGGCCCGACACGACTATCGACGCGCCCGGCACGCTGGACGTGCAGGGCCAGCCGCTCAGCAACGACTTCAACACCAGCTACGGGCCGATCGCCCTGCCGACGGCGCTGACCAGCTCGGTCAACACCTGGTTCGCTCAGCTCGGCCAGCAGGTCGGCGAGGAGAACATGTTCAAGTACATGGACCGCTTCGGCTTCGGCTCGACGCCGCCGATCGACCTCCCCGACGACCAGGTCTACACAAGTGGCCTGTTCGAGAACAGAAAGCTGCTCGGGCCCGACGACCCGGTCGACCTGGCACGGCTGGCGATCGGCCAGGAGCGGCTGGCGGTCACCCCACTGCAGATGGCGATGGTGGCGTCGGCGGTCGCCAACGGCGGGCGGCTGATGAAGCCGCAGATCTGGAGCCGGGTGGTCGACTCGGATGGGCGAGTGACCGAGCGGTTGGACCCCTCCCGCTACAGCCAGCCCATCGACGAGGAGACCGCCGAGGCGCTGACCAACGCGATGGAAGGAGTGGTCAGCGAAGGGACCGGCACCAACGCGGCGATCTCCGGCATCCCGGTCGCCGGCAAGACCGGGACCGCCGAAACGCCGTTCAACGACAGCTGCGGAGGGGCCAATGTGAACCAGGCCTGGTTCATCGGCTTCGCCCCCGCCGACGACCCCCAGATCGCGATTGCGGCGACGGTCGAGTGCACGACCGCGTTCGGCGGCGACATCGCGGCCCCGATCTTCCGCGAAGTCGCCGAATCGCTCCTCGACGATGAATGAGATAGAACAGCGAGGAGTGGACGTCCGTGCTTGAAGTCGGCGAGGGGAGCGTCATCGACCAGCGCTATCGGCTGCTGCGCCGGATCGGCTCTGGGGGGATGGCCGACGTCTGGCTAGCCGAGGACTCCCACCTGCAGCGGCAGGTGGCGCTGAAGGTGCTGCACCGTCGCTTCGCCCAAGACCGCGAGTTCGT
>DATMBX010000013.1:0-27308 GCA_035558955.1 Solirubrobacterales bacterium
GCACGGAGCGCATTCGCGACAGCCGCGAAGCGGCGCAGGACGGAGATCTGGCGCTTTCGCAGAAGCTGGCGGAGGAGGCCGTCAACGCGATGCCGTGGGGGTCGACTCCATACGAGCAACTGGCGCTCGCCCACGAAGACCAGGGCGAATTGGCCGCCGCGGAGGCGGAAATGCGTAACGCGATCGAGAACGAGCCGACGAACTGGCGCTACCCGCTCGCGCTGGCCCGCATCCAGGCGGAGCGCGGGAAGCCGGCCGCGGCGCGACAAACCTTCCGTCGCGGCCGCCGCCTCCGACCCCTGTCTCCTTCCTATTCGCCCTTTTCCGTTTACGGCCGGGCCGTCTACACCGACGCCCAGTTGGACCGCATCTGGCGCTCTCGCCACCGCTGAAGCCCCCGAAAGGCCGCTACCAGCGGATATTTGGGGGCTCAGGCCAGTTGGGCGCTCTCGGTATCGTTTAAAGGGCACATGGGCGCCTCCCGATACCCGAAGGGCGTCTGCGGTACTTCACCCGAGTAACCGAGTTTGACTAGGTGAGAGGGACTTTTGTTCGAGCGATTCACAGAGCGGGCCCGTCAAGTCGTCGTCCTGGCGCAGGAAGAGGCGCGCACGCTGAAGCACAACTACATCGGCACCGAGCACATCCTGCTCGGGCTGTTGCGTGAGGAAGAGGGCCTGGCGGCCCGCGTCCTCGAGTCCCTCGACATCACCGTCGAGCGGGTGCGCGCCCAGGTCGTGCGGATCGTCGGTTCCGGCGAGGAAGTCACCTCTGGACAGATCCCGTTCACGCCGCGCGCCAAGAAGGTTCTGGAGTTGGCTCTGCGCGAAGCGCTTTCCCTCGGCCACAACTACATCGGCACCGAGCACATCCTGCTCGGCCTGGTGCGTGAGAACGAGGGCGTCGCCGCCCGCATCCTGCTCGACTTCGACGCCGACTCCGACAAGATCCGCAACGAAGTGATCCGGATGCTGTCCGGCCCCGGCGGCCGTCGCCAGGGTGGCGGCGGGGGCGGCGGTCAGGGCGAGGGCAAGAAGTCCTCGAAACTGCTCGACCAGTTCGGTCGCAACCTGACCAAGCTCGCCGAGGAGGGCAAGCTCGACCCGGTGATCGGCCGCGAGACAGAGATCGAGCGGATCATGCAAATCCTCTCCCGCCGGACCAAGAACAACCCGGTGCTGCTGGGCGAGCCGGGCGTTGGCAAGACCGCAGTGGTCGAGGGCCTGGCCGCCCGCATCAACAAGGGAGAGGTCCCCGAGCTGCTCAAGAACAAGCAGATCTACACGCTCGACCTGGCGGCGCTGGTCGCCGGCTCGAAGTACCGCGGCGAGTTCGAGGAGCGCCTCAAGAAGGTGATGAAAGAGATCACCCAGCGCGGCGACATCATTCTCTTCATCGATGAGCTGCACAACCTGGTCGGCGCCGGCGCCGCCGAGGGCGCGATCGACGCCGCTTCGATCCTGAAGCCGGCCTTGGCCCGCGGCGAGCTGCAGACGATCGGCGCGACGACGCTCGACGAGTACCGCAGATACCTGGAGCGCGACTCGGCGCTGGAGCGCCGCTTCGCACAGATCAAGGTGGACCAGCCTTCGGTTGAGAACACGGTCAAGATCCTCGAGGGCCTGCGCGAGCGCTACGAGCAGCATCACAGGGTGCAGATCACCGACGACGCGCTCGCCGCCGCCGCCGAGCTGGCCGACCGCTACATCTCCGACCGCTTCCTTCCCGACAAGGCGATCGACCTGATCGACGAGGCCGCCTCGCGGATGCGGATCAAGTCGATGAGCGCGCCGCCGGTCTACCGCGACCTCGAGGAGGAGATCGAGACGACGCGGCGCGAGAAGGAGGCCGCGATCGAGGCCCAGGAGTTCGAGAGAGCGGCCAACCTGCGCGATCAGGAGCGCCAGCTGACGACGAGAAAACGCCAACTCGAGGACGAGTGGGCGGAGGGCGAGAGCGGCGTCGAGCGTCCCGCCGTCGGCGAGGAGGAGATCGCCGACATCGTCTCGATGTGGACCGGCATCCCGGTCTTCAAGCTGACCGAGGCCGAGACCAAGAAGCTGATCCGCATGGAGGAGGAGCTGCACAAGCGGGTGATCGGCCAGGAGGTCGCGATCACCGCCGTCTCCAAGGCGATCCGCCGCTCGCGCGCCGGGATCAAGGACCCCAAGCGCCCGGCCGGCTCATTCATCTTCCTCGGCCCCTCGGGGGTCGGCAAGACCGAGCTCGCCCGCACGCTCGCCGAGTTCCTCTTCGGCGACGAGGAGGCGATGGTCCGCATCGACATGTCCGAGTACATGGAGAAGCACGCGGTCAGCCGCCTGGTCGGCTCGCCGCCCGGCTACATCGGCTACGACGAAGGGGGCCAGCTGACCGAGGCCGTGCGGCGCAAGCCCTACAGCGTGCTGCTGCTCGACGAGATCGAGAAGGCCCACCCCGATGTCTTCAACATCCTCCTGCAGATCCTCGAGGACGGGCGGCTGACCGACGCCCAGGGGCGCACGGTGGACTTCCGCAACGCGATCGTGATCATGACCTCGAACATCGGGGCATCGGAGATCGCCAAGAACACCTCGATCGGGTTCACCGTCGCCGACGAGACCGGCATGTCCTACGACGACATGAAAAACCGGATCATGGGCGACCTGAAAAAGGTCTTCCGGCCGGAGTTCCTCAACCGGATCGACGAGGTGATCGTCTTCCACAAGCTGGCCAAGGAAGAGGTGAAGGAGATCATCGACCTGATGATCAACCGGGTCCGCGTCCAGGTTGCCGAGCACGAGCTGCAACTGGAGTTGGCCGAAGACGCCAAGGACATCCTGGTCGAGAAGGGCTGGGACCCATCGATGGGCGCCCGCCCGCTGCGTCGCGCGATTCAGCGCTACATCGAGGATCCGCTCGCCGACGAGGTGCTGCGCCAGGGCGAGATGGCGCCGGGCTCGACCGTGCTGGTCGAGCGCGACCCCTCTGGGGACGAGGAGGATCGCCCGCTGAAGCTGACGATCATGCCGTCGAAAAAGCCGGCGGCAAAGAAGACGGAGCCCAAGAAGGTCGGCGTAGGGGCCGAATCCGGCGGGGCCCAGGACGCGTCTTCCGAGGACACGCCTGTCGGCGACGTCGAGTAGCCCGATAGCCTCGACTTCGATGAACGCCGTATTCGAGCGCCTGAAGCGGATCGAGGATCCGATCGTGCGGATGTCCCTGCTCCGCACGATGGGCGCCGCCCATTGGATCAGGAGGGGACATGGCGCACGTAGGAATGCTCTCTCGCGGTATTTGTCTTCGACTGATGAGCCGCGCCTTCAGTTTGGCGCCGGCCCCAACGGGTTGCCCGGGTGGCTCAACTCCGATCTCACCTCTGGTGACATCTACCTGGATCTGGGCCGGCCCTTGCCCCTCCCGGACGCGAGCTTTGCCTACGCCTTCGGAGAGCACGTAATCGAGCACATCTCCGAAACGGCGGGGGAAGTCCTGATGGCCGAGCTGTATCGCGTGCTCAAGCCTGGCGGAGTGCTGCGGTTGACCACTCCTGACCTGAAGAAGATCATCGCGATCTACGAGGATCGGAATCCGCGCATCGGCCGCGACGAGTACATGCGCTTCCTGGGGGAGATCACCGGGAAGGAGGTTGACCGCCCCTGTCAGGCCCTAAACGCCTACCTGCGTTCCTGGGGTCATCGCTACGTCTACGACGAAGAAGATCTGGTTGCGAAGCTGCGCAAGCATGGCTTCGATCCGGTCGAGCGTCGCGAGCCCGGCGAAAGTCCGCATCTGGCGCTGCGAGGAGTCGAGCGGCACGGAGACGCCGCGTGGATCAATGAGGCCGAGGCGATGTGCGTCGAGGCAACCCGCCCGTCCGGCTGACATGCGCGGACCCGGACGCAGCGCGATCGGGACCTGGAGCGGGGGGCGGTTCCTCCGCTTCGGCGAGGAGATCGACGAGGGGCGGCTGGAGGCGTTGCTGCTCCCCGGCAACGGGATCGACACGGTGCTCACCGCGGATGCCTACGGGCAGGGCGGGGCGGACCGGATGCTGGGGCGGGCGCTGTCGGGCGTGCCGCGCGGCGACTACTGCCTGATCGGCGCGGTCGGCCACGATTTCTACGAGGGAGAGCGCGACGGCCCGCGTGGCTTTCCCCGCTTCACCGACCCGCGGCTGCGTGGCGAAGGGGAGTACGCGGATTACCTGCGAATGGCGACCGAGCGCAGCCTGGAGCGGATCGGCGCCTCCGCCTTCGACCTGCTGCTGCTCCACAATCCCGACCGCGTCGGCTATTCGAGCGAGGTGGTTTGGGACGGGATGGAGGCGCTGCGCGAGGAGGGGCTGGCGGCGAAGATCGGCATCGCTCCCGGGCCGGCCAACGGTTTCACCCTCGACCTGATCTCCTGCCTCGAGCGCTTCGGCGAGCGGATCGACTGGGCGATGATCATCCTCAACCCGTTCGAGCCATGGCCCGGCGAGCTCTGCCTCGATGCGGCGGCCAAGCACGACGTCAAGGTGCTGACCCGAGTCGTCGACTACGGCGGCCTCTTCTGGGGCGATCTCGAAGCCGGGATGGAGTTGCCGAGAGGCGACCACCGCGCCTTCCGCCCCGACGGCTGGATCGAGGCGGGGCTGGAGAGACTGGAACGGGTCCTGCCGATCGCCGAGCGGGCCAGACTCACCCCGATCCAGCTCGCCTGCCAGTGGAACCTCGCCCATCCCGCGGTCGAGTGCGTGGCTCCCACCTTGATCCAGGAGTCCGGCGAGAGGGCATGTCCGATCGAGGCCAAGCGGGTGGAGCTGGAGGCGCTGCCGGTCGAGCAGCGACTCAGCGCGGAGGACGTCGAGGAGATCCGCGCGATCGGCGACAACACCGGCTGCATGGCGCTGAAGGGCGCCAATCCCGATCACGAAGGGGAAGAGCGTCCCGACCGCTGGGCGCTCAGCGAGGAGCTGGCAGAGGTGGGCGATCGCTGGGGAATCACCCCAGACCGCATTGCAGAGCGGTTTCTGGCATCCTAAAGGTGATGTCGACGCTGCCTGGGGATGACCTTCACGAGCTTTCCGAGCGTCAGGACCCCCGGCTACTGAGGGCCCTCGACATCGTCGCGCCGGGCGGCGCGCTGCGGGAGGGCATCGACAACATCGTCCACTCCCGTACCGGCGGGCTGATCGTCGTCGGCGACCTCGAGGACCTCTCCCACCTGCTCTCGGGCGGGATCAAGCTCGACGTCGACTACAGCCCGGCGCTGCTCTACCAGGTGGCGAAGATGGACGGGGCGATCGTGCTCAACGCCGAAGCGACGACGATCGCTTGGGCGAACGTGCAGCTGATGCCGGACCCGACGATCCTCTCTTCGGAGACCGGGACCCGCCACCGCACGGCCGAGCGCGTCTCCAAACAGACCGACGCGCTGGTGGTCGCGATCTCCCAGCGTCGCGACGTCGTCTCCCTCTACATCGAGGGGACCAAGTACATCCTTCAGGACATCCCCGCTGTATTGGCCAAGGCCAACCAGGGATTGGCGACGCTGGACAAGTACAGGGCCCGCCTCGACGAGGTCTCCTCGCGGCTCACGGTGCTGGAGTTCGAAGGCGGCGGTGTCCTCTACGACGTGCTGGCGGTGCTGCAGCGGGCCGAGCTGGTGACCAGGATGGCGGTCGAAGTCGAGCGCTACATCGTCGAGCTCGGCACCGAAGGCCGCCTGATCGAGATGCAGCTGGAAGAAACGATGGTCGGCGTTGCCGCCGAAAAGTCGGCGCTGGTTCGCGACTACTCGGTCGAGGACACCGAGCAGAACCTGGCTACGGTGCTCCAGTCCCTCGCCCGGATGCCCCACCAGGACGTGCTCGACTTCGGTCGCCTCGCCGAGCTGCTCGGCTACGACCGCAAGATGAACACGCTTGACTTCCCGGTCGCGCCGCGCGGCTACCGCGTTCTCGGCCGCGTCCCCCGCGTCCCCAAGCTTGTCGTCCAGAAGATCATCCACGAGCTAGGCGGTTTGGAGGAGGTTCTTGCAGCCTCTGACGCCGATCTCGAGGCCGTCGACGGTGTCGGTCCCACCAGGGCCAAGGACATCCGCGAAGGCCTGCGGAGGCTTCAGGAGGCCGATCTGGTCGACAGGTTCTTGCAGAGCTGATGGCGATGAGCGCCGTCGTAATCGAAAGGAGACAGCGATTCCCGAGCTAGAGGAAGTCATGGAGGCAGACTTCGAGGAGGACGTCATCTACGTCTGCGACTTCGAGGAGGGGGACAAGGTCGTCTACCCCCATCACGGAGCCGGTCTCGTGATGAAGAAAGAGCACCGGGAGCTGATGGGGGAGGAGCGTGAGTACCTCACGATCAAGATCCTCCACAACGAGCTCACCGTGATGGTCCCCTGCGAGAACGCCGGCAAAGCCGGCCTGCGGCGGGTGATCGACGAGGAGGAGATCAAGAAAGTCACCTCCGTCCTCACCGATGACGTGTCGGACATGCCGAAGAACTGGAACCGGCGCTTCAAGTACAACCGCGAGAAGATCAAGACCGGCGACGTGTTCGAGCTCGCCGAGGTGGTCCGCAACCTGGCGCTTCGCGAGATGGAGAAGGGCCTTTCCACCGGCGAGAAGCAGATGTACACGCGGGCAAAGAAGATCCTCGCGTCGGAGTTCATGTACGCGCTCGACAAGGACGAGGAAGGCGCGGAGGAGTACCTGGACGGGCTGCTGGAGGACCGCTTCGCCGCCACGGCGTAGCAGCGCCGCGTCCGTCACCGCGGTCATCGCGGCCGCCGGCTCCGGGGAGAGGCTCGGAGCCGGCGGCCCGAAGGCGTTCGTGCCGCTGGCCGGCAGGCCGCTGGTCGAGTGGTCGATAGAGGCCTTCCGGGCGGCGCCGTCGGTTCACTCAGTTGTCGTTGCGGTTCCCCCCGGGTTCGAACAGCAGCTGGGTAAGGGTGGCGTCGATGTGATCGTCGGAGGGGCGGCGCGAGCCGAGTCGGTTTCCAATGCATTGGAGACCGTGGGAACCGAACTGGTAGCGATTCACGACGCGGCAAGGCCGCTGGTGACGCCGGAGCTGATCGAGGGGGTGATCGCCACCCTGGTCGCAGATCCCGACGCAAGCGGCGCCATAGCCGCCACCCCGGTAACCGACACGATTAAGCAGATAGGGGCGGAGGTTGAGGTGGAAGGAGCCGCCGCCCCCGGGTGCAACGTTTTGTCCTCCTATAAGGGGGACAAAACGTTGCACCGCGTGGAAACGACGCTGGATCGCGGGCGACTTTGGGCTGCGCAGACGCCTCAGGTGTTCCGGGTGCCGGCGCTGCGCGCCGCTCTCGCCGCCGATTCCGACCAAACCCTTGCCGCTACCGACGAAGCGATGCTGATCGAGGCGGCCGGGGGGAGGGTGCTGATCCATCCTTCCCCGCCGGAGAACCTCAAGGTGACGACGCCGCTGGACTTGAAGTTGGCCGAGCTGCTGCTCGCCTAGGCTCCGGCTGTGCTCACCGACTACCACCTACATCTGCGCCCCGACGAGCCGGACACACCGCCGGAGCGCTATTTCACGACCGAGAACGTCGACCGCTACCTGGCGGCGGCGGAAGAGGCGGGTATCGACGAGCTCGGAGTTTCCGAGCACGTCTACCGCTTCACCCAGGCGCTCGACCTCTGGCGCCATCCCTTCTGGGAGGAGCAGGCGCGCGACGACCTTGACGCCTACTGCGAGTTCGTGCGGGGGACGCCGCTGAAGCTCGGGATCGAGTGCGACTTCGTGCCGGGGGCCGAGGATCGGACCGCCAACCTGTTCGAGGGCCGTGGCTTCGACTACGTGGTCGGGTCGGTCCACTTCGTCGGCGAGCGCGCCGTCGACCACGAGGGCTGGGACGTATGGGAGGGCCCCGACGACTCCGACGAGGTTTGGCGCCGTTACTTCGAGGCGCTCGCCGAGTGCGCCCGCTCCGGCCTTTTCGACATCCTCGCCCACCCCGACCTGGTCAAGGTCTGGGGTCGCGCCCGGCCGCTGCCCGAGCGGGACCTCCGCGCCTTCTACGAGCTCGCGGTC
Source organism: Solirubrobacterales bacterium (assembly GCA_035558955.1). Classification (GTDB taxonomy): domain Bacteria; phylum Actinomycetota; class Thermoleophilia; order Solirubrobacterales; family 70-9; genus DASVDE01. Next base: position 8,025 of record DATMBX010000013.1, read on the forward strand.
GAGGCGATCGCCGAGAGCGGCATCGCGGTCGAGGTCTCCACGGCGGGGCTGCGCAAGCCTGTGGGTGAGATCTATCCGGCTTCGACTTTCGCCGAGATGTGTGTCGAGGCGGGAGCCGTCTTCGCGCTCTCCTCCGACGCGCACCTGCCAGAGCATGTCGGCTTCGGCTACGACCGCGCGCTCGAGCTCCTCGAAGGCCTCGGCGTTTCGGAGATCTGCGTGTTCGAGGGACGCGAGCGACGGCTGGAGCCGCTGTCCGCGAGGATGCCGGGATGAGCCAGGTCGGGATCGGCTACGACAGCCACCGCTTCGCCGAGGGCCGCCGGCTCGTCCTCGGCGGGGTCGAGATCCCGCACGATCGCGGGCTTGCTGGCCACTCCGACGCCGACGTGCTCACCCACGCGGTGATCGACGCCCTGCTCGGCGCCGCCGGGATGGGGGACATCGGGACTCTCTTCCCAGACGACGACGAGCGCTGGCGCGACGCCGACTCGATCGACCTGCTGCGTACCGCGGTCGGCACGGTCCCCGGCAGGATCGTCAACGTCGACGCCACCGTCGTCTGCGAGGAGCCGAAGCTGGCCCCGCACCGCGCTGAGATGGAGCGCCTCATCGCCGAGGCGACCTCCGCGCGGGTCAGCGTCAAGGCGACGACCAACGAAGGGATGGGCTGGATCGGCCGTGGCGAGGGAATCGCCTGCATAGCGGTAGCTTCGGTTGAGAGCGAATAAGCTTCGCGGCTCGATGGGCAAGCTCAGATCTATCGCGGCGGCGGCGCGCCAGGCCGCCTCGGACAAAGCGTTCGAGGTCAGAGTGCTGCACGAGGCCGGCGTCCTCGGCCTGCACCGCCCCGACAAGTCCGCCAAGGTCATCTCCACCTTCCTGCGCTGGGGCGCCTCTCCGGCCCTCGGCATCACGACCGCGGCGATCCATTACCCGCATGAGACGGCGCTGATCGACGAGCGCGGCTCGCTCACCTTCGAGCAGCTGCACCGGCGCTCCAACGCGCTCGCGCACGCCTTCGAGAAAATGGGCATCGGCTATGGCGACGGGATCGGAGTCATGTGCCGCAACCATCGCGGCTTCGTCGAAGCCACCCTCGCCGCCGCCAAGCTGGGCGCCAGCGCCCTCTACCTCAACACGATGTTCGCCGGGCCGCAACTGGTCGAGGTAACGCGTCGTGAGAAGCCAAAGGCGCTCGTCTACGACGAGGAGTTCTCGGCGCTGCTCGACGGGGTCGACGAGAGCGTGGCGCGGGTTGTCGGCTGGGCCGACGGAGCCACCGAGGCGGCGACGATCGACGCGCTCGTCGCCGCCAACGACGATTCCAACCTGAAGCCGCCCCCCGACAAGCCGCGCTTCGTGATTCTCACATCGGGGACGACTGGGACGCCGAAGGGGGCGCAGCGCTCCAGCCCCGACGGCCTGTTTGCGCTGGCCGCCCTGATCGACCGGATCCCCTTCCGCAGCCGCGAGACGATGATGATCGCTGCGCCGCTCTTCCACTCCTGGGGCTTCTTCCACTTCATCATGAGCCTGCCGACCGCTTCGACGATCGTGCTGCGCCGCCGCTTCGACCCGGAGGGGACGCTTCAGGCGGTCGAAGACCACCGCGCCCAGGTTCTCGCCGTGGTGCCGGTCATGCTCCAGCGCATCCTGCGCCTGCCCGAGGAAACTCTTGCCAAGTACGACCTTTCCTCGTTGCGGATCACGTCCGTCTCCGGCTCGGCGCTGCCCGGTGAGATGGCGATCGATTGGATGAACCGCTTCGGCGACACCGTCTACAACCTCTACGGATCGACCGAGGTCGCCTACGCGACGGTTGCCACGCCGGAGGACCTGCGCGCCGCGCCGGGGACCGCCGGGCACCCGCCGCGGGGCACCATGGTTCGCCTATACGACGAGAACGGGATGGAGGTACCCCGGGGCGAGGTCGGGCGGATCTTCGTCGGCAACGAGATGGCCTTCGAGGGCTATACCGGGGGTGGCGGCAAAGAGGCGATCGGCGGGCTGCTCTGCAGCGGAGACGTCGGCCACATGGACTCCGAGGGGCGCCTCTTCGTCGATGGTCGCGACGACGAGATGATCGTCTCCGGTGGAGAGAACGTGTTCCCGCGTGAGGTCGAGGACCTGCTCGCCGATCATGGCGCGATCGCCGAGGCAGCTGTGATCGGGGTCGAGGACGACGAGTTCGGCCAGCGGTTGAAGGCGTTCGTCGTGGTGGTCGCCGAGGCGGAGGTGAGTGAGGACGAGTTGAAGGCCCATGTCAAGTCGAACCTCGCCTCCTATAAGACCCCGAGGGAGATCGAATTCCTCGACGAGTTGCCACGCAACGCGACCGGCAAGATTCTCAAGCGCGAGCTGCGCGAGCGCGAGCAGACCAAGAAGCCGGCCTGAGTCGCGCGTCGCGCAAATTGCGACTTTTCCGGCGAACCGGGGGCTGGTATCGCCTCCGGCGCCCATAGTAGGTTGCGACGAGAATGAGCGAGCCTGCGCCGCAGCTGAGAGTCGTCGCCGAAGCAACAGAGGAGATGCACGGCATCGCCGGCCAGGCGCTGGAGTGGGTGCGGGTCAGCGAGGAGCGTGTTGCCGCTGCCGAGGGCCGCGCTGCCGAGGCGGAGGCCGGGGTTCGCGAGGCCCGTGCCGAAGTGAAGGCGCGGGCGATTGCGACCCTGGGCAAGATCGCCGAGGAGGGTCGCGAGAAGCTTGCCGCGGAGCACGGGAAGCTGCGCGAGGCAGAGGCGCGCGCGGTGCGAGCTGAAGCCGCGCGGGACCGCGCCGAGAAGGCCTTCGAGGACGCCCAGCGGCGCGCCCAAGATGACCGCGAGACGCTCGCGGTCGAGCTGAGTAGCGTCCGCGATGACGCGCAGAAGGCGCTGGCGAAGCAGGTCGCCGACCTCAAGGAGGGCGCCGAGCGGCGCATTCGCGAGGCTCGCGAGGAGGCCCAGGCCGAAGCCGATCGCCGCGTCGCCGCGGCCGAGCAGCGCGCCGCCGACGCCGAGGCGGCCGCGGCCGAGGCGAAGGAGATCGCCGTCAGGCTTGAGACCGAGATCGAGCAGCGGGTGATGGAGGGCACCGAAGAGGTGCGCCGCGAGTCGGAGGACCGGGTCAAGAAGCTTGTCGAGAAAGTGGAGCGCGAGGCCACGGAGTTCGCTCGAGCGCGCGCCGAGGATCAGCTCCAAGCGGAGTCGGAGCGGATCAAGGCGCAGGCGGCGAAGCGCGAGGAGCGCGCCAGGCGCGCCGCCGAAGAGGAGATCAAGGCGACCGCCAACAGGGCCAAGCGGGAGGCGCTGGCCGCCGCCGAGGAGACCGCGCCCGCATGGGCGCAGTCCGAGCAGGCGGTCTCAGCCGCCGGCTACCGCACGTTCTAAGCTCCGCCTCGCGATGCGCGAGGTTCGAATTAAGGACACGTTGACGGGGGGGCTTCAGGCGATCGACCCTGGCCGGGAGGTCGGGATCTATGCGTGCGGCCCAACCGTCTACAGCCGTATTCACATAGGCAATGCCCGCCCTTTCGTAGTTTTCTCCTTGCTGGCGCGTTTTCTGAGGTCCGAGGGATACCCGGTGAAGCTGGTCGTCAACGTCACCGACATCAACGACAAGATCTACGACGCGGCGCGGGGGGCGGGGGAGCCCTCGGGCGATTTTGCGGCGCGGATGACGCGCGCCTATTTCGAGGACACCGAGCGGCTTGGGCTGGGGCGGCCCGACGCGGAGCCGCTGGCGACCGAGACGATCGCCGGGATCGTGGCGCTGATCTCCGACCTGGTCGAAAGCGGGCACGCGTATGAGTCCGGGGGGGACGTCTACTTCCGCGTGCGCGGCTTCGACGGTTACGGCAAGCTCTCCAACCGCCGCGCCGAGGACATGGACCAGGGGGAGGAGGCGGGCTCCGCGTCGCTGAAGGAACACGCGCTGGACTTCGCCCTGTGGAAGGCGCACAAGGAGGGGGAGGACACCTCCTGGGACTCCCCATGGGGACCGGGGCGTCCCGGCTGGCACATCGAGTGCTCGGCGATGGCGGAGGCCGAACTGGGCCCGTCGTTCGCGATCCATGGTGGCGGCTCCGACCTCGTTTTCCCCCACCACGAGAACGAGATCGCCCAGTCCGAGGCGGCGGGACGGCCATTTGCCCGGATCTGGATGCACAACGGGATGATCGAGGCCGACGCCGAGAAGATGTCGAAGTCGGAGGGCAACATCTTCCAGCTGTCCGAGGCTCTCGATCGCTACGGGCGCGAGGCGGTCATTGCCTACCTCATTTCTGGCCACTACCGGCAGCCGCTGGCCTTCGGGCCGGAGCAGATGCAGCAGGCTGTCGCCCAGGTCGAGCGGTTGCGGAACTTCTTCCGGGAGCATCCCGTTGAGGGGGAGCCTGGGGGGGACTCGTCGGAGCAACAGCGGGGAGGCTCCGTCGAGTCCCCCCCAGGCTCCCCGGCAGCAGTGCGCCTAGAAGCTTTTCGCGAAGCGCTCGCCGACGACTTCAACACGCCTAGGGCTATGGCCGAGGTGTTTGAGCTTGTGGGGGATGCCAACCGGGGTGAAGTTGCGGGGGCGCCCGAAGCGGTGCGAGAGATGCTCGAGCTCGTCGGCCTTAGCTCCCTTACCCAGCCGGATGAGGGAGCTGAGGCCGACGAGGGGGCGGAGAAGCTGATGCGGGAGCGAGAGGAGGCGCGGGCCGCCAAGGATTTCGGTCGGGCTGATGAGATTCGGGATCGGCTCGCTGAGCTGGGTTGGGAAGTTCGGGACTCGGCCGAGGGCGCGAAGCTGGTTCGCAAGGCCTGATGTCCAGCCAGATCATCTACGGCAAGCAGCCGGTGGCTGAGGCGGAGCGGGGGAGGCGTGGGGTTCGTCGCGTTTGGCGGGCTCCGGAGACTTCGGCTGAGGAGTTGGAGCGGCTTTGCGGGTCGCCCGATCACCAGGGGGTCGTGGCCGAGGTCGATCCCTACCCGTACGGGGATCCAAAAGGGCTGCTGAAGCGAGAAGACGCCTTGATCGTGGCTCTCGACCAGGTTCAGGACCCGCGCAACCTCGGCGCCGTCTGCCGCTCCGCCGAGTTCGCCGGCGCCGCGGGCGTGATCATCCCCGACCGCCGCTCGGCGGAGGTCACAGCGGTCACCTGCAAGGCCTCGGCAGGCGCGGTAGAGCACCTCGAGATAGCCCACGTCCGAAACCTCGCCGACTGGCTCGAGGAGGCGAAGAGGGCAGGCTTCTGGATCTGGGGCGCCGACGCCAGCGCCACTCAATCCCCCTGGGAGGTAGATCTCAAGGGGCCGACCGTCCTAGTCCTGGGTGGCGAGGGAAAAGGAATCCGCCCCCGAGTCGCCTCCATATGTGACGGACTCATCGCACTTCCAGCCCGAGGCAAGGTGGACTCGCTAAACGTCTCAGCAGCCGCCACAGCATTGCTCTTCGAAGCGGTGCGGCAGAGGGTCTAACAAATGCAACGGCGGTTGCACGAACGTCAGTTTGGGGTTGACAGAACTCCGCGCGGACGTAAACTACCGCGCCAATAAGGGTGAACCTCAGCTTGAGTCTGAGGTCGCTCTGTTCAATAGGGCGCCTCGGGGGAGGTAAGCGGCGCCACGACCCTTCATAAGGAGAAGGATCTGTGGCTCTATCGACGCCTACGCAGGAAATGCGGCTCCCAGTGGGACGCCTGAACGGCTCCTCCCGCGCGCAGCAGACTAACCCTCAACCTGAGCTTGATGATCACTATCTGGTCGCTCTCGCAAAGGACGGCCGCTCGGATGCCTACGACGCGATCGTGCGCCGCTACCGCGGCTTCGTCCGGCTAAAGGCCTCGTCGTACTTCCTTCTCGGCGGCGAAGCCGACGACCTGATCCAGGAAGGGCTGCTCGGCCTCTACAAGGCGATCCGCGACTACCGCACCGATCGCGAGTCGAGCTTCCGCAACTTCGCGGAGCTCTGCATCACCCGCCAGATCATCACCGCGGTGAAGACGGCCACGCGCAACAAGCACACTCCCCTCAACCAGTACGTTTCCTTCAGCCAGACGCCGGCCGCGGCGGGCGATTCGGAAACGACCCTCGACGAGATCCTGCCCGGCCCGTCGGTCCACGACCCGGTAAACCAGGTGATCGCCTCCGAGGAGTTGGAGAGCCTCGTCTCCTGCCTCTCAGGCGTCTCCGGCGTCCTCTCCGACCTCGAGAGCCGCGTCCTCTCCCTCTACCTCGACGGGTACTCGTATGAGGTGATCGCCGAGAAGCTGGAGTGCGACACGAAGACGGTCGACAACGCCCTGCAGCGGGTCAAGCGCAAGGTAGGAGCCCACCTGTCCTCCCGCGAGGTCCCTCTCTAAGGCAAGTCCCCGAGGACGTATTCGAGCACTTCGCGGCCATGGTTTGAGGCGACGGCCACATCGTCGGCGCTGACGCGGACGCGGTGCAGCGACTGCATCCGCAGGACGTCTCCGTCGGTGCGGCTGTTCGGGAAGACCCCGGCGTAGGAGACGCCGAGGCGTTCCAGGTGGTCGGCGACCAGCGCGGTCGCCGGCGTCTCCAAGGGCAGGTCGACGTAGACGGCGTCGAGCCCGGATCGGTGGAAGAGGTGATGGCGCTCGGCCGCGATCGCGGTTTCCAGGTCGGCGCCGGGAACGTGGACAGTGATCAGCGCCAGGTTGTGGTCGGCGTCGACCTCGATGTGCAACTCGGTCCGCTCCCCCAATTCCATCCCCGCGGGCGGCTCGGCGAGCGTGCCGCGCAGCTCGCACAGCTCGAGCGTGCGGCCGACGATCTCGCGGTGGCGCTCCGGCGCGTAGACGGGGCGCTCGTGGCCGTCGTTGAGCTTCGCGTAGAAGAGCGCCGCAGATTGGCGCTTACGGGAGGCGCCGGCCGCCGCGTCGTTGGACACCGAGGCCGGGATCCAGCCCAGCAGAAAGCCTGTCTCGTGCGCGCCCAGGTCGATATTGGCCTGCTGGCTGTAAGGGTGGGCGGCGGTCGCCTCGCTGTACATCCCCGCCATCCCCGCGCTCTGCGCCCAATCCATCAGGTGTCTCTTCGTCTTCGTGAAGAGGTGCTGCCCGCGCGCCGCCGGCATCGTCACTGCCTGCCCGGAGTGACCGACCAAGTCCTCGGCGGCGGTCCTGCTCATGCCGGTGTGGCATAGCAACTCCCCCTCCGCGGACTCGGCGACGCATGACACGTAGGTCCCGTCCGCGAGTCGAGCCGACACCTCGGCGGCGTCGTAGACCCAGCGCACGTCATAGCTGTCCCCATAGGCAGCCTCGATCGCCTCGCTCAGCACCGCCCCCTCGCCCGGCTGCAGAAATCGGAACGTTGCTTCGACGGTTTCCCCGGTCGCATTCACGCCGTCTATATTCGACCTTCTGCCCGCCTAGCTCAATTGGTAGAGCACGTCCCTTGTAAGGACGCGGTTCTCGGTTCAAGTCCGAGGGCGGGCTTCTCTCTAGGAATTCCCGCCGCCCAGAACGCGGGCCTTCTCGGCGGCGAACTCCTCGTCGGTCAGGACGCCTCTCTCGTGGAGGGCGGCAAGGCGCTCGAGGCGTTGCAGGCGGGCGTCTTCTTCCGAGAGGACCGCGGTTGGGGCCTCCTTGCCGCTCGGCGCCGCGATTCCCTCGCGCAGTCTCGACGCCTTCTCGCCGAGGTTGGCGCTCTTTACGGCGCCCGCGACTCGCTCCTTGGCGCCGCCGAAGTAGTCCTCGTACGTCGCGTCGGGGAACTCGGTCGCCGTCCCTCTGCGCAGCTCGTGGATGCCGAAGGCGGCGAAGGCGGCGAGGATCAGCGCGGTGAGGAAGGAGCGCAGGTTCTGGGTCGGAGCGGAGAGGAAGTAAAAGCAGACGATGATCGCCAGGCCGGCGTAGACATAAGGGGCGTAGTCGCGCAGGGCCGGGGCCGTGAACCTGCGGGTCGCCCGCGCGGAACCGGTCGGCGAGCCCAGCCATCCCGCGGTCGCGAAGAGCACGCCGAAGACGATGATCGTGGTCGCGATGCCGGCCATCAGCGAAGTCGAGATCGACCAGGCCGCGTTGGCCGCCGGGGTGGCGCTGTCGTCGGTCACGAGCTGATCGACCACGATCCCACCGGCTATCTCGCGGGCGACGATCACGGCGAAGCCGGCGGCGATCAGCCCGACCCCGCAGAAGAGCACGGTCACCCAGCGCTGGTCGCGCGATAGATAGATCGCGGCGGCGAAGCAAGCGAGGGTGAGGATAGTGAGGACGATCGCCAGGCCTTTGATCGCGATGGCGATGTTCTGGGCCGTCTTCAGCTGGTCTGAACGCAGGATCGTGATCTGCCCCGCGTCTTCCGGGAGTTTCTCGCCGAGATCGGCGCCGATCCCGACCTGGTCGGCGAGGTTCGTGACCAGGGTGTCGAGGTTCAGCGTCACCTCGCCGCCCTCGGTCGAGACGGCCTCTTTCTTGTCCTCGAGCACGGCGATCAGCTGCTCGTGCGCGGCGCGGTTTGCGTCTTCCCAGAGGTTCTGCGCCGTCGTCGTCCTCAGCACCTCGTTGGCGCCGTCGCCGGCGAACTGGCGCAGGCCGCCGGAGATCGGCCCGGCGAGCTTCTTCGTCTCTCCCGGCAGCCTTTCGCTGATTGCTTTTTCGACATCGACGTTTTCGTAAAGCTGGTCGACCAGGTAGTCGCCGAGGGCGGTGCGGATCGTCGAGTTCTGGATCAGCCGCCCGCTGGTGTCGACCCAGTCGTCGGTGTTCAGCGCCTGGCGCTCGGTCCAGATCGCGAAGACGCTGAGGAAGGCGAACACCGAGCCGAGCACGACCAGCCCCTTCACCGTGCGTCGTCGCCCTTTGCTCATCGTGAGGATGCTATACGTGACCCAGTGAAGCTTGAGGGAATTCACCACATTACGGCGATCACCGAAGACGCACAGCGCAACGTCGACTTCTATGCCGGGGTGCTGGGTCTTCGCCTGGTGAAGAAAACGGTCAACCAGGACAACCCGACCGTCTACCACCTCTTCTTTGCGGACGAAAAGGGAAGCGCGGGCTCCGACCTGACCTTCTTCGAGTTCCCCGGCGTGCCCCAGGGCCGGGCCGGAGCGGGAGACGTGCACCGGATCGTCTGGCGGGTCGGCTCCGAGGAGGCGATCGACTTCTGGGAGAAGCGACTTGCCGCCAATGGCGTATCGAGCGAGCGCGGCGAAGGCTCCCTTCGCTTCACCGATCCCGAGGGGCTCGACCACGAGCTGGCCGTCGTCGAGGTCGACGACGAGCCGCTGATCGCCGACCACCCGGAGGTTCCCGGCGAGCTGGCGCTGCAGGGATTCCACGCGGCCCGCGCCTACAGCGGGGCGCCCGACGCAAGCAGCCGCCTGCTGGAGGCGCTCGCGCTCGAGCCGGCCGGCGACGGCTGGGAGGCGCGGGGCGCCAAGCGCGGCGGCCTCTACATATATGACGAGCCGCCGGCCGAACGGGCGCTGCAGGGCGCCGGCAGCGTCCATCACATCGCCTGGGCGTCGACGATCGAGGAGCACGAGCAGTGGCGCGAGCGAGCGATCTCGGCGGGGGCGCAGCCGACCCCGGTTATCGACCGCTTCTACTTCAAGTCGATCTACTTCCGCGAGCCGAGCGGCGTGTTGTTCGAGATCGCCACCCTGGGCCCGGGCTTCACCGTCGACGAGCCGCTCGAACACCTCGGCGAAAAGCTCTCCTTGCCGCCCGACTACGAGCACCTGCGTGCCGAGGTCGAGCCGAACCTGCGCCCGGTCGTGAACCCGCGGACATCCACCGCGCGGTGATCGAAAGACTTCCTCTGGAGGTCGCATCGGGCGGCGTGCCGGAAGCCGCGGCGGAGATCGCCTGCGCCCTGGAGAGCTCAAGCGGTTAATAGAGAGCGCTTGGTAAGGGGGCTCAGGTAACCGCCCCCCAACACTCGTGTAGCGCTCTTCATGCAAGAAGAGCGCCTCGCGCGCTACCACGAGTACACGCGCCGCCACGGCGTCAACTGGCCCCTGTACCTGCTGGCGCGGGTCTTCATGACCCCGTTCTTCCTCGTCTACTTCCGCTACGCCCGCGCCGGCCGCGAGCATGCCCGCGGCGTCAAGGGCGGCTTGATCGTCGCCGCCAACCACCGCAGCTTCCTCGACCCCTTCGCGATCGGCGGCATCCTGCCCTGGCGCAGGCCGATGAACTACGTCGCCAAGCGGGAGCTGTTCGAGCGCCGCTGGCAGGGGTGGATTCTCTCCCGACTGGGCGCCTTTCCGATTCGCCGGGGCGAGTCCGACGAGGACTCGGTCGAGACGGCCCGCGTAGTGGTCGAGCGCGGCGGCACCGTCTGCATCTTTCCCGAGGGGACGCGCATCCGCAACGGCTCCCTGCGGGCGCCGAAGCGTGGCGTGGGGCGCCTCGCCCTGCAGACCGGCGCGCCGGTGATCCCGACCGCGGTGCTCGGCACCGAGCACGTGCGCCGCGGCTGGCGCATCCGGCCGCGCAAGGTCAAGGTCCGCCTCGGTCGCCCGATGACCTTCCCACGCGCCGCGCATCCCTCGCCGGCGCTGGCCGAGACCGTGACGGCGCGGATTTGGCCCAACGTCGAGCTTCAGTGGGAGGACATGGGAGGGCTGCCGCCGATGCGCCGCGCGGCGGTGATAGGCGCCGGCAGCTGGGGGACGGCCGTGGCGGTATTGCTCGCCCGGGGCGGCCTCGAGGTGCAGCTCGGAGCCCGCACCGCCGAGCAGGCGGCGGAGCTGGCGGAAGCGGGAGAGAACAAGCGCTATCTGGAGGGGGTGCCCCTGCCCGAATCCCTCGATGTCCGCCAGTCGAGCGAGATCGAGCTGGCCGGGCTCGACCTGATCTGCCTGGCGATCCCCTCGAAGTCCCTGCCGCAGGCGGTCGGCGCGATCGCCGACCGGGTCGGCTCGCGCGCCTCGGTGCTCTTGCTGACCAAGGGGCTGATCCCGCCGCGCGGCCAGTTGCCGTCCGAGTACGTGGGGGAGCGGGTCCGAGCCCGCGCGCTTGCCAGTCTCGGCGGTCCCGCCCATGCCCGCGAAGCGGTCTCGGGGTCCGCCGCCTTGGTGCTCGGCTCCGGGGATCGCGACCTGCGCGACCAGCTCGGCGAGGTCTTCGACCGGGCGGGCTTCTTCTGCGAGCGCTCCGGCGACGTGACCGGGGTGGAGATGGCGGGGGCGGCCAAGAACGCCGCCGCCCTGGCCGCCGCCGCGGCCGAGCCTCACGGGCTGAACGCGGCGGGTATCGCCGCCGCCGAGATCTGGCGGGAGTGCATCGACTACGCGATCGAGCGCGGCGCCGAGTTGGAGACTTTCTCCGGCCTTGCGGGAGTGGGGGACCTGACCGCGACTGTGATGGCGCCGGCGGGACGCAACCGGCGCGCCGGCGAGCTGCTGGGGGAGGGGATGCCGGCGGAGGAGATCCCGGCGGCGATCGGCCAGGCGTCGGAGGGCCTCGACGCGGTGCCGCTGCTGGCCGAGGCGATCTCCACCTCAGGCTGCTCAGCCGAGGCGCTGAACGGGCTCGCTGCCCTGATCCGCGGCGAGACCGACGCGGAGGCATGGGTCGCCGGGCTGCGCCGGGTGGAGCGCTCCAGGAGGGCGGCTTGATGCCACTACGCTTGCCCGGTGAGTGCGAAAGACAACGTCGAGCCGGCGAGCCTCGATCCCGTCGCCAAGGCCGAGTTGGACCGAGCCTTCGAGGACCTCTACCGGGCGCATCTGCGCGACGTCTACTCCTACGCCTATTACCGGGTGGGCAACCACCACGACGCGGAGGACCTCACCGAACAGGCCTTCCTGCAGGCGTACCGTCACTTCGACAGGGCGCGGCGGGAGTCCGACGGCCGGCCGCTGCGCCCGTGGCTGATTCGCATCGCCCACAACCTCGCCTCCAACTACCACCGCGATCGCTCCCGTCGGCCGCAGACTCCGCTCGACAACACCGACCCGATCGCGGCGCGACACGGCACCGAGGCCGTGGTCGAGGGTCGTGAGGAGCTGAGGCGAGTGATTGAGAACCTCGATCACCTTCCCGAGGACCGCCGCGAGGCGCTGATCATGCGCTTCGCGCTGGGTATGGACAACCGCGAGATCGCTCGCGCACTAGGTCGCACCGACGGCGCCACCAAGGTGCTGATCCATCGCGCGATCAAACAACTTCAGGAGGAGATGGGCGATGGGTGACGTCGAACAGCTGCTGGCCGACGCGCTGCGCCCGATCGAGCCTCCGGAGCGGCTTTCGGGTCGCGTCGAGGACACCCTCTCAGCCGTCACCCAGGCGGCGGCCGAGGAGCTCTCGGACTGGGCCGAGGAGCTCTCCGAGAGCGAGCTGCGCGCCCTGCGCGATCCCCGTAACTGGATACGCCCGGTGGTGGCGGTAGGTGCCGGCGGCGTCGCCGCAAGTGCCCTGGTGCTACTGGAGGTGCGCCGCCGCGGCCGCCAAGAGACCCAAAGCGGCTTGCGCTCGATCACCAGCCGCATTCGCCCCTAGCGGTGCAACGCTTTGTCCACCTATACGGGGGACAAAGCGTTGCACCGGGTCGGTAGAGGGTGATCTAGGCTGCCGGTCCGCATGGAGACTTGTTACCGCCACCCTGGCCGCGAGACCGGCGTGTCCTGCTCCAGATGCGGCCGGCCGATCTGCCCCGATTGCATGACGCCCACCCCGGTCGGCATGCGCTGTCCTGAGTGCATGAGAGAGCGCACGCGGGTGACCAGCGGCCCCGCGGCGTTCAGCCGCGCCGGCCGCGCCCCGGCGACATTCGTCCTGATCGGGATCAACGTCGTCGCCTTCTTGATCGAGATCGCCGGTGGGGCCGGGGGCCTCAGCGGCACCGGCAGCTCGGTGGTCAACGACTTCGGCTTGCAGGGCCTCGCGGTCTCCGACGGCGAGTGGTACCGATTGCTCTCCGGGGGCTTCCTGCACGCGGGCATGATCCACCTGCTCTTCAACATGTTCGCCCTCTACGTCCTCGGCCGGCTTCTGGAGCCGGGGATCGGCACGCCCCGCTTCCTCGCGCTCTACTTCGCCTCGCTCTTCGCCGGCTCCTTCGGTGCGCTGGCGCTGACCGACCCCGGACAGGTGACGGTGGGCGCTTCGGGAGCGATCTTCGGCCTCTTCGGCGCCGCCTTCGTGATCGCCAGGGGACGGGGGATGAACGCGATCGCCTCGGAGATTGGCTTCGTCCTGCTGATCAACCTGGCCCTCACCTTCGGCATCAGTGGGATCAGCATCGGAGGGCACTTGGGCGGCCTGCTCGGCGGCCTGCTCTGCGCGGTGGCGATCGTCGCCGGAGACCGCGGCCTGCTCGGCTCCCGTCGCCTGCCCGCCGAGATGACCGCGATGGCCCTGGTGGGGATCGTCTCTCTCGCCGGAGCCTTAGCGGTCGCCTGATACCTCGGCGAAGTCGATGCCCGGGGCATCGATCAGGCCGGGGTGGAAGAGATGGCCGAGGAGTTCCACGCCGTCGACCAAGCGGGGGCCGGGTCGGGAGAACGTCGATGCCGCGTCCACCGCGAACACCCGTCTGGCTCCCAGTCCCGCGATTCGCTCCCAGTGCTCGATCGCCTGGGCGCGGGAGTCCTCGACGCGCCAGCCGCACGGCATAGCGATCACGACATCGGGATTCAGTCCCGAGAGCTCGCCCCACCAGACCTCGGGTGACTTCAGCCCCGGGGGGCCGGCGACGTCCTCGCCGCCCGCGAGGGAGATCATCTCCGGGATCCAGTGCCCGCCGACGTAGGGAGGGTCGAGCCACTCCAGGGCGATCACCCTGGGCGGGTTTGCGCCGGAGACTGCCGCCTGAACCGTGACCAGCCGGCCCTCCAACTCGCCGCGCAGCTCATGGGCCTGTTCCGCCACTCCGGCGGCCTCGCCCAGGCGGATCACGTCGTCGAGCATCTCGCGCAGGGTGCTCGGATCCTGCTGGACGACTCGGGGGCGACTCGGCAGCCGCGCCGCCACCTCCACGACATCCTCGAAGGAGACCGCGCAGACGTCGCAAATCGCCTGCGTGACGATCAGATCCGGCGCCAGCTCGGCAAGCTTCTCCTCGTTCAACTCGTACAGCGCCCGGCCCTCTCCGACGATCGCCTTGACGGCCGCGTCGATCTCCCCGGCGCTGAGCGCCTGCGGCAAGACCGTGCGGGTCAGATAAGGGAGTGAGCGCGCCTCGGCTGGGTAGTCGCACTCATGGGTGACCGCGACGACATCTTTTCCCAGCCCAAGGGCGAACAACATCTCCGTGGCCGAGGGAACGAGGCTCGCAATCCGCATTCGACGGCCAATATGGCATTTCTCGAAAGTACGGCGCGACGGGAAGCTATATTCCGTGCGCCGCATGGCCGAAGACGACCTTCCCCGAAGTACCGGGCCACATAACCGATGAGCGCCCTGCTGCTCATCCTCTTGGTGTTTGTCCTGATCGCCGTCAACGGCTTCTTCGTGGCGGCCGAGTTCGCGATCGTGCGCTCTCGGCGCAGCAGGATCGAAGGCCTCGCCGAGGAGGGCAATCGGGCCGCCCGCACCGCGCTGCACCAGCTCGACCATGTCGACGAGTACGTGGCCACCTCCCAGGTGGGAATCACGCTGGCCTCGATCGGGATCGGCTTCCTCGGCGAGCCGGCGATCGCGACGCTGGTCGAGCCCCTGATCGAGGGGGCTTTCGGCGAGGCCGCGTCCTACATCCTCGCCTTTCTCTTCGCCTACGCGGTGGTCACCCTCCTGCACGTCATCTTCGGCGAGCAGGCGCCGAAGATGATCGGGATCGCCCGGGCGGAGGGGCTTCTGGTTGGGATCGCGCTGCCTCTGGAGTTGTTTCGCCGGCTCTTCCACCCGCTGATCGTGCTCACCAACGTGCCGGCCCGGTTCCTGGTCACCCGGGTGCTGCGGATTGAGCCGGGGGACGACGAGGAGGTCGCCTCCGCCGACGAGCTGCGCTTGATGATCGTGCGCGGCGCCCAGCGCGGCCGCCTCGACCCCGGCGAGGCGGGGATGCTCGGCGGCGTCTTCCACCTGCACGAGCAGGAGGCTCGGGAGGTGATGACGCCGATTCCCGCCGTGGTGACGGTCGACGCGTCGGAAACGGTGGAAGCGGCGCTGCGGCGCTGCGTCACCTCCGGCCACACGCGGCTGGTGGTGATCGAGGACGACAACCCCGACCGGGTGAAGGGGATGGTCCACAACAACAGCCTCGCCCGGCTCTACATGAGCGACGGTCCCGAGGCCCCGGTCGAGCCGGTCGTGCGCGAGGCGGTGATCGTTCCCGAGACCCGCCCCCTGGACGACCTGCTGCACGACCTCCAGGTCCAGCGCACCTCGATCGCCGTCGTCGTCGACGAGTACGGCCGCACGGTCGGGATCGTCACCGTCGAGGACATCCTCGAAGAGGTGGTGGGGGAGATCGAGGACGAGACCGACCCGCGCGCCGGGGCGCTGCGACAGCTCACAAACGGGGACTGGTTCGTCCGCGGGCATGTCTCGCTGGGCGACCTGGAGGACGCCGGGATCGAGCTGCCGGTCGACACCGATGCCTACAACTCGGTCGGCGGCTACGTCTTCGGCGAGCTGGGCCGGCTGCCGAAGCGCGGCGACACGATCGTCGCCAACGGCTACAAGATCAGGGTCGAGTCGGTGCGCGAGAACCGGATCGAGGCCGTGCGGATCTCCAGCAGCCGGGACGCGGATTCCGTCCGCGCCGGTGCCTAGCTTCTCTGGGCAACCCGCACCCGCCAAGACTCGGAGGTATCGCATGTGGGTTGTCCGCTTGAGCGACAAGCAGCTCGAAGTCCTGAGGGCGCTGCTGCGCTCCGAAGCTCACCTCGGGCCCGCGCTCCAGGGAGCGCTCGAATCTCTCGACCTGGCGCGCTGGGACGACCTCCCCGAGGCCGAGTTGCCCTGGGAAGAGGTGGAGTCCATCGCTCGTCGCCAGGGAATCTCCCCGGCCGACGTTATCTGGGACCTCTCTGGAAGGCGATAGCCCCGGTTACTCGTAGCTATAAAAGCCTTGGCCGCTCTTGCGGCCTAGTTTGCCCTCGCGGACCATCTCGACCATCAGTCCCGGCGGCTTGTGGGCAGGGTCTGAGGAGTCGGCGTAGAGGGCGTCGCCGATCGCTTCGGAAACGTCCAGGCCGACGAAGTCGATCAGGGCCAGCGGGCCCATCGGGTGGCCGGCGCCGAGCTTCATGCAGGAGTCGACCTCGCCGGCCTCCATGCCGGTCCGCTCGATCATCCGCACCGCGTCGAAGAGGTAGGGAAAGAGGAGGCGGTTGACGACGAAGCCGGCCTGGTCGGGAACCTCGACCGCCGTCTTGCCGAGCGCCGCGCACCAGGCCAGGGCCTTCTCTCGGGCGCCGGCGGCGCCCTCGGGGAAGCAGACTTCGACCAGCTTCATCCGCGGCACCGGGTTGAAGACGTGGAGGCCGAACAGCTTCTCGATGCCGGCCGCCTCGGCGATCGCGGCGATGCTGAGGGAAGAGGTGGTGGTGGCCAGGTCGGCGTTGGGACATGCCTCGACGATCGTGGACAGCAGCTCGCCCTTCGGCCCGATCTCCTCGACGATCGCTTCGACGATCACGTCGCAATCGGCAAGGTCCGCGGGGTTGGTGGTGACCCGCAGCCGCGACGGCTCGGCCCCCTCGATCTTGGCGCAGGCGGCAACGACTCTCTCCTCCGCGCGCCAGGCCGAGGCCTCGCTGCGGGCCAGCAGAATCGTGTCGGCCGTGGTTGTCGAAACCGCGGCCAAGCCGGTGGCGATGGCCCCGCTCCCCGCGATCCCCGGACTCTCGTACCCCTGGTTAGCGTTCATGTCGGGCGGGTTCCTATCAGTAAAGTTGGATGGACAGCAGACTGAACGGAGGCTTTGAGCGATGGAGAACGGCAAGGGAAGGTTCGGGGGCCGCGAGGTCGTCATCGTCGAGGCGGTGCGGACGCCGATCGGGCGCGGGCACGCGGAGAAGGGCTACTACAAGGACGTCCACCCATCGAATCTCCTCGCCAAGGTCTACGGCGAGCTGTTCGAGCGCTCCGGCGTCGATCCCGCCGAGACCGGCGACGTGGTCACCGGCTGCGCGCAGCAGTTCGGCGAGCAGGGGGTCAACATCGGCCGCAACGCCTGGCTCGAGGCCGGGCTGCCGATCGAGACTCCCGCCACCACGATCGACCGCCAGTGCGGCTCCGCCCAACAGGCGGTCAACTTCGCCGCGGCGCTGATCGCCACCGGCGTCCACGACGTCGCGATCGGCTCAGGGGTCGAGCACATGGGCCACATCTCCTTCGCCGACGGCTACGAGGTGATGAAAGAGCACGGCAGCCCGTTCTCGCCCGAGCTGCTGAAGCGCTACAACCTGATCCCGCAGGGCCTCTCGGCCGAGATGATCGCCGACAAGTGGGAGATCCCCCGCTCCGAGCTTGACGAGCTCGGCCTGCGCTCCCAGCAGCTCGCCTCGAAGGCGACCGAGGAGGGGCGCTTCGACCGCGAGGTCGTCCCCTTCAGCGTCAACGGCGACACCTACACCACCGATCAGGGGCTGCGCGAGACGACGATCGAGGGTCTCGCCGGGCTTAAGCCGGCCTTCAAGGAGGACGGCAAGATCACCGCCGGCAACTCCTCCCAGGTCTCCGACGGCGCCGCTGCGGTGCTGCTGATGGCGCGCGAGAAGGCGGATGCGCTCGGCTTGAAGCCGCGGGCGCGGATCTTCGACCAGACCACGGTCGGGGTCGACCCGGTGATCATGTTGACCGGCCCGATCCCCGCCACCCGGAAGCTGCTGGAGCGCAACGGGATGGCGATGGACGACATCGACCTGGTCGAGATCAACGAAGCCTTCGCCTCCGTGGTCGCCGCCTGGCGCCGCGAGCTGGATCCCGATATGGAGCGGGTCAACGTCAATGGCGGCGCGATCGCGCTCGGCCACCCGCTCGGCTCCACCGGCGCCCGCTTGATCACCACCCTGCTGCACGAGATGGAGCGCACCGACAAGGAGATGGGCCTGGTGACGATGTGCTGCGGCGGTGGGTTGGGCACAGGGACGCTGATCCAGAGGATCTGAATCGGAGGTAGTCTCCCGGGCAGATGGATCTGACCCTCTCGCCGTCCGAGCAGGAGTTCCGCGACGAGGTTCGCGCGTGGCTGGAGGAGAACCATCCCGGCCCCGAGCCGGAAGCCGGCCTCGACGAGGTGATGGCCTTCCGGCGCGAGTGGCAGCGCAAGATGCACGCCGCCGGCTGGGCGGGGATCTCATGGCCGAAGGAGTACGGCGGCCGCGGCGCGACCCTGATCGAGCAGGCGATCTTCGTGCAGGAAGCGGCGCGGCTGGAGGCGCCCAGCCCCGCCAACGTCCTCGGCCTGGCGATGGGCGGCCCCGTCGTCATCGCCCACGGCACCGACGAGCAGAAGAAGCGCCACCTGGAGCCGATCCTCACCGCCGCGGAGATCTGGTGCCAGGGTTTCTCCGAGCCGGAGTCGGGCTCGGACCTAGCCTCGCTGAAGACCCGAGCGGTCAAGGACGGCGACGAGTGGGTGGTCACCGGGCAGAAGGTCTGGACGACGTTTGCCCAGTTCTCGAAGTGGTGCATGCTCGTCGCCCGCACCGACCCCGACGCGCCCAAGCACAAGGGCCTCACCTACTTCCTGATGGACATGGAGCAGCCCGGGGTACAGGTCCGCCCGCTGGTCCAGATCACGGGCGAGGGGGAGTTCAACGAGATCTTCATCGAGGAGGCGCGGATCCCCGACTCCAACGTCGTCGGCGGCGTCGGCAACGGCTGGACGGTGGCGATCACGACGCTGATGAACGAGCGCGCCGGCCTCGCCTTCGGCGCGATCGCCCAGGTCGCCAACAGCCTCAGACGGCTGAACGAGCTTGCCGCGGAAACGCGGGTGAACGGCGCTACGGCTGTCGAGGACCCGGTCTACCGCCAGCGGATCGCCCAGCTCCACATCGAGGCGGAGACGATGCGGCTGAACGCCTACCGCGGCCTGACCAGAACGATGCAGTCGGGCATCCCCGGGCCGGAGGGCTCGCTCGGCAAGTGGCAGTGGGCGGACATCAACCAGGGAATCGCCGAGCTGGCGCTCGACATCGAGGGCGCCTACGCGCCGCTCGATCGCGGCGCCGAGGACGCGGTCGGGAACGGCGCCTGGCAGTACCGCTTCCTGCGCTCCCGCGCCAACTCGATCGAGGGCGGGACGACGGACATCCTCAAGAACATCATCGCCGAGCGGGTGCTCGGCCTGCCGAGGATGCGCTAGGGGCCGGCTCGTGTACTTCGACCTCACCGACGAGCAGCAGGCGATCAGATCGACCGCGCGCGACTTCCTCGCCGCCCGCTACAAG
>DATMBX010000014.1:0-2261 GCA_035558955.1 Solirubrobacterales bacterium
ACTATGGGCTGCTGCGGGAACGCAAGGAGGACGGTCGCTACGAGCGCTGCCGCCCCGAGCACAGTTGGAACAGCAACAACGTCGCCTCCAACGTGCTGCTCTATCACCTGCAGCGCCACAGCGACCATCACGCCAACCCCACCCGCCGCTACCAAGCGCTGCGCCACGTCGACGAGGCGCCACAGCTGCCGACCGGCTACGCCGGGATGATCGTCCTCGCCTGGTTCCCGCCGCTCTGGCGGCGTGTGATGGACCCTCGCCTGCTTGACCACTACGACGGCGACGTGACCCGCGCCAACATCCATCCCCCGGCCGAGCGCCGGGTCCTCGCCCGCTACGGGAACGGCGCGTGAGCTGCTGGCGCTGCCCGGGCTGCGGGTACGTCTACGACGAGAAGGCCGGACACCCGCGCGAGGGCTTCCCAGCCGGAACGCCGTGGAGTGAGGTTCCCGACCACTGGGCGTGTCCGGACTGCGGGGTGCGGGACAAGGTGGACTTCGAGCCCGACGGCGAGCCCTCCGAGTGACCGCCCCCGCGACGATGGCAACCGCGCGCACCCCTTATCCACAGGCGGCCAGAGAGCTTCTGCGCGACACGGTGTTCGGCGCCGCCCGCGACGAGCTGCAACGGCGCAACTGGTCGGAGATCACGATGTCCGACATCGCCGGCGCCGCCGGCATCAGCCGCCAGACCCTCTACAAGGAGTTCGGCAACCGCGAGGAGCTCGGCCAGGCCTTCGTCATCCATGAGGGAGAGCGTTTCCTCGATGACGTGGAGGCGGCGGTGCGCGAGCACCTCGACGATCCCCGCGCCGCGGTCGGCGCGGCGCTGGAGGCCTTCCTTCGCACGGCCGCCGAAGATCAGATGATCGGCATTCTCTTGCGCGACGACGGAACCGGCGGCATGCTCCCCTTCGTCACCACCCAGGGCGTGCCCGTCGTCCAGTGGGCCACCGCCCGTTTGGCCGCGGTCATCGAGGAGGGCTGGCCGGAAGCCGCGGCCGCCGACGCCCAGCTCCTCGCCGAGTCTCTGGTCCGCCTCGCGATCAGCTACATCACGGCCCCTAGCCACGCTCCCGAGGACACCGCCACCGCGGCGGTCCACCTCCTCGGCCCGTTCATAGATCGGGCCCTGGGCGTCAGCTGACGGCCGCGGCGTCGCTTCGCAGCGGGGCCGCGCCTTTGATCAGGTCGGCGGCGCGCTCGGCGATCGCGATCGTCGGGGAGTTGGTGTTGCCGCGCGGGACTGTGGGCATCACCGAAGCGTCGACGACGCGAAGGCCCTCCAGGCCCTGTACGCGCAGGTCGGCGTCGACGACCGAGCCGATCGCGCAGGTGCCGACCGGGTGGTAGATCGCAAAGGTGGTGCGGGCGACGTGCTCGCGCAGGTCCTCGTCGGAGTCGCCGCCGGGAACCGTGAACGGCTCGGCGCAGTAGGGCCGGATCGCGGGCTGGGCGCAGATCTCCTGCATCAGGCGCAGGGCATCGACCATCCGCTGCATGTCGGACTCGGTCGAGTAGAACTCGTTGCGGACGATCGGCTTCGCGGTGGGGTCGTTGGAGGAGAGCTGGACCGAGCCGCGGCTCTCCGGGGTCAACAGGCAGGGGGAGACCCAGACCCCGTGCTCGTCGGTGTCGCCCAGGCCCTCGTCGACGATGTGGAGCGCCGCGGCGTGGAACTGGACATCCGGTGCCTCGGCGCCGGCCTCGACCCGGGCGAAGGCACCCGCCTCGGCCAGGTTGGAGGCGAACGGGCCGCTCTGCGACGCCGTGAACTCCTCCAAGGCCGCCGGCTCGCGGGCCAGCAGCAGGCTCTCCGGCTCGGGGGTCGTCCAGACGCCGTAGGTGGCGGCGTGGTCGCTGAGGTTCTCGCCCACCGCCGACTGGTCGAGCAGCACTTCGATCTCGCGCCTGGTCAGGTGCTCGGCGGGGCCGACGCCGGAGAGCATCAGCAGCTGCGGCGAGTTGTAGGCGCCGCCGCAGAGGATCACCTCACGCTCGGCGCGGAGCTCCTGGGACTGGCCGAGCTGGGTCGCCTCGACGCCCACCGCCCGCGTTCCCTCGAGCAGCACGCGATTGACGTGCATGTAGGGCATCACGGTCAGGTTCGGCCGCTCCATCGCCGGATGCAGGTAGGCGACGGACGCGCTGGCCCGCATCCCGCCCCGCTGGGTCACCTGGTACATCCCGGCCCCGTCCTGTTCGGCGCCGTTGAAGTCGTCGTTGCGCGCCAGCCCGGCTTCGACGGCGGCATCGACGAAG
>DATMBX010000015.1:0-2436 GCA_035558955.1 Solirubrobacterales bacterium
GCGGATCTTTGCCGAGGCCATGTCGCCCTCACCCCGCACGACGACCCTCAATCTGCAGGTAGTGAGTTGCGTGCTGGTCCGCCCTTTGCCGAGGAAGCGGCAGTCGATTCGGTGGCGCGAGCGACGACCGCAGCCCTGAAAGGCGATCGCGTCGACTCGTGCGCTCTGACGCGCATACTTCCGCGCCTTACCCTTGGCCGCGTCCCGGGCCGCGGCCTTGCTCAACTCCGGCGGCGGTGGGGGAGGGGCGGGCTCTGCTGCGCCACCACCTCCGCTGCCGCCGGAGGGCAGCGACTCGCAGGCGATGCCGTCGTTGTCGGCGTCGAGCCCATGGGGATCTCCTGGCACCAGATACCCCTGGGCTTCCTCCTGCGTCGAGAAGTCCGAGCAGTCCAAGTCCGCGGCGATCGCGTTCGCCGAGAGGCCCGCATGCAGGGCGATTATCCCGACAGCACAGGGCAGCAGGGCTTTCCAGAGTCGCATCGCTTCAGCCTCCCGTCGTTTGGAGGAATCTATTGCATTGCTCTAAGGAATTGGAGTGCCCATTCCATCTATGTGGAGAGCCCATCGGGGGCGAGATCGTGCCGCTGATCCCTCTTATCGGTATGAGCAAGCGACTCCCGCTCCGCCGACCCTCCCGCATCGTCGCACGCTGCGCGTGCGGATTGCCGGGTGTGTCGGCTGCCGCGAGGGGCGGAGCCACGACAAGGAAGGAAGCGATCAGATGGAACTGCGATGCCCGGAGTGCTGTAGCCCGGAGGTCCCGACCGAGCGCAGGGGCCGCTTGCGCTGCGGCAACTGCGGCGCGGGGTTCGAGCGCACCGAGGCGCTGGTCAGCGTCGCCGACGCCGAGGCCTTCGCCGACGAGCGTTGCGTCTGCGACGACGTGCGCGGTTGCCCACCGTGCTTCGACAGGGCCGACGCCTTGGTCGGAGCGAGGATCCGCGACTCCCAGGGGCGCGAGTGGAGAGTCGAAGACGTGGGTGAGAAGAACGGCTTCCCGACGATCCGTGGCGAACGCTTTTGGGACCGCCCGGACGAGGTGACGGTGCTGCGCCCAGCGCCCTTCACTGCGCCCGGCGCCGAGGAGAGGTCGCGATGAGTGCCGAGCAGCGCCACCAGGCCGTCCTCACCGCCGTCGGCTTCCGCGTGCGGCGGATCGCCGACGACGAGCTGATCGGCGGCGTCCATCGCTCGCGCATGCGCGCCTTACAGGCCGCCGCCGACCTCGATGAGGCGACCGGGCTGCGCTGCAGCGGCTGCGGCTCGCAGCGGATCAACTACGAGCGCGACGCGATGCTGGTCGCGACGGCGCTGGAGTTGCGCGACGGCGTCCTCGTCCTCAATGGGCCCGCGGGAGTGGAGGCGATGGACGACGTCTACCTCATCTGCGTCGAGTGCGGCGAGAAGCTCGACGGGGTCGAGTGGACTGACGAGCGACCCCAACATGCTCCCCACGAACAGGAGCTGCTGTCCGACGAGGCGGCGCTCGACGCCCTCGCCGCCAAGCTGCGCGAGCCGGGCGGCTGGAGCGGCGCCGACGTCTGCGAGCTCGCCGCGGAGCTGCTGGCGCGGACCGGCCGCGAGATCGAGGAGGAACCCGAAGACGCGGGCGCATGAGAAGGCGCCGCTCGCCGCGCCCCCGATCCTCGCACGCTGCGCGTGCGGCCGGGGGGCGACGGCTCCCGCGCCGCGCGTGAGCCACTCAGACCGGGAGGTCACGATGGAGAAGTCAGTCCCCGCAGGCGCCCGCCGGGTCCCCCGGCTGACCGTCGCTTCCGCAAGGCCGCCCGCGGCAGTTATCCCCTGACGGGGCGCCGCCGGCGCCGCGCCGCCCTGCGCCGCCTCGAGCGGATGAGTCCCGAGCAGAGGTTGAGAGCGGCCCGCAGAGGCCGCCTCAGCCGCGCCGAGCTGACGCTCTGGGCCGCCCACTACCCCGACGAGGTGCCGCTCGTCAACGGCGAGCACACTCAAACGGTTCGAGCATTCCGCTCCCAGCGGCAAAGGAGGGTGAGATGAGCAGGCCGAAGCTGAAGCGACCCGCGTCGGGCACCGTGCTGATGGTCGCCCTCCGAGAACCCCGCTCCTAGAGCCGAATCCTGCTTGACCCGCAGTCGCTCCTCCGCTATCCTGGCCCGCTAGATGGGAGTCCGTGAAGGGCTCCGGTGTGTAGGGACAGAGAGAGTTTTCCAGTGTCGCCCCGCGGGTTTAGGGCTGTCAGTCACGGTCGGTCGGCAGACCGTGACATTTGTCTCTGTCCGCATACCTCTGAAGCCGCTGGCACCACCTGCGCGCTCTAGATGGTTGATTCCACGCCCTCAGGCGACGTAGTCGACCAGGGCGCGACTCGGACGCCCAAGTCTGTGGTTGAGCGCGATGCAAGCGGCCAGCGCCAGCAGCCGTTGAGCGATACGGGCGCGCAGGTTGTGCAGGGTG
>DATMBX010000016.1:0-5970 GCA_035558955.1 Solirubrobacterales bacterium
GCTGCCGGACGGCGCGACACTCGCCGACGCGGTGCGCGAGTCCGGCGGTGACCAGGCAACTCGGGGAGTCGCCGTCGCCCTCGACGGCGAGGTCATTCCGCGTGGGGAGTGGGAGGCGACCGCGCTGGTGGAAGGAGGCAAGGTCGAGGTGCTTGCGGCAATACAGGGCGGCGCCGTAGGCGATCCCGCCGTATCGATGGAAACCTGGACCCTCGGCGACCGCGAATGGACGTCGCGCCTGATCGCCGGCACCGGAGGGTTCCGCTCTCTCGAGCAGATGGAGGAGGCGCTCGTCGCCTCGGGCGCCGAGATCGTCACCGTCGCCCTGCGCCGCATCGACCCTGACGCCAAGGGCTCGGTCCTCGACGTGCTCGACCGGCTCGGTCTCTTCGCCCTCCCCAACACCGCCGGTTGCTACACCGCCCGCGACGCGGTCCGAACCGCGCGGCTCGCTCGCGAGGCATTCCAGACCGAGTGGATCAAGCTCGAAGTGATCGGCGACGACCGCACCCTCTACCCCGACGCGGTCGAGTTGCTCGACGCCGCCGAGACCCTGGTCGGCGAGGGCTTCACCGTCCTCCCCTACACCAACGACGACCCGATCCTCGCCCGCCGGCTCGAGGAAGCGGGCTGCGCCGCGGTGATGCCGCTCGGCTCCCCGATCGGCTCCGGCTCCGGCATCCGCAACCCCTACAACGTCTCGATCGTCGTCGAGCGAGCCGGGGTTCCGGTGATCCTCGACGCCGGCATCGGCACCGCCTCAGACGCCGCGCTCGCGATGGAGCTCGGCTGCGACGCGGTGATGGCGGCCAGTTCGATCTTCGGCGCCCAGGACTCCCCGGCGATGGCCACGGCCCTGCGCCGCGCGGTCGAAGCGGGTCACGGCGCCCGCAAGGCAGGCCGCATCCCCCGCCGGGCCCACGCCGAGTCCTCCACCCCCGAAGAGGGCCTCCCCGACCTCTCCTAACCCCGCCGCCCCTCTACGATGGCGCTTGCTGCCCCCGTAGCTCAGTTGGTTAGAGCGGCGGCCTTTTAAGCCGCGCGGCCCGGGTTCGAGTCCCGGCGGGGGCACTGCTCAGTGCCGGAAGTGGCGGTGCTTGGTGAAGACCATCGCCACGCCGGCTTCGTCGCAGGCTTCTATTACCTCGGCGTCTCGTTTGGAGCCGCCGGGCTGGATCACTGACGTGGCGCCGGCTTCGATCGCGGCCTGGGGGCCGTCGGCGAAGGGGAAGAAGGCGTCTGAGGCGGCAGCCGAGCCTGCCAGCAGGCCGGCGGCATCCTCGCCGCGCGCGTCGCGGCACTTCTCCACCGCGAGGCGGACCGAGTCGACCCGGCTCATCTGACCGGCGCCGATGCCCAGGGTCGCGCCGTCCTTGGCGATCACGATCGCGTTGGAGCGGACGTGGCGGACGACGGTCCAGGCGAAGAGCATGTCGCTCCACTGCTCTTCGTTCGGCTGCGTCTTCGTCACCGCCTCCATGGTTTCCCGCGGCTCGGGATCGCCGTCGCGGTCCTGGATCAGCAGGCCGCCCAGAACCCGTTTGGCGTCGCGCTCGTACGGGTCGGTGTCGCGGCGCTCCTCGCTGCAGAGGATGCGGATCGCCTCCTTTTGCTGCAGCACGTCGAGGGCGCCGTTCTCGTAACCGGGCGCGATCAGCACCTCGACGAAATTCTCGTGCAGCGCCTCGGCCAGCTCCACACCAATCGGGCGGTTGAGCGCGATCACCCCGCCGAAGGCGGACATCGGGTCGCAGGCCAGCGCCTTGCGGTAGGCGTCGAGCGCGTCCTCGCCGATCGCCACCCCGCAGGGGTTGTTGTGCTTGACGATCACGCAGGCCGGCTGCTCGAAGTCGTCCACAAGGCGGCGGGCGGAGTCGAGGTCGAGGACGTTGTTGAAGGAGAGGGCCCGACCGTGCAGCTTCGCGACCCGGGAGAGGACGTGGGTGCGGATCCCCGCCTCCGAGTAGAGGGCCGCGCGCTGGTGGGGGTTCTCGCCGTAGGAGAGGTCGAGCACCTTCTCGTAGGCGACCGCCAGGTGCTCGGGAAAGTCCTCGTACTCGGTCGAGAACCAGCGGCTGATCGCAGCGTCGTAGCGGGCGGTCTGGGCGAAGGCCTCGTTGGCGAGCCAGTGGCGGGTGCTCGCCGAGACCTCGCCGCCGGACTCCTCCAGCTCGGCCATAACCGCGTCATAGGACTCGGGTCTGACGACCACCGCGACGCCGTCGTGGTTCTTGGCCGCCGCGCGGATCATCGTCGGCCCGCCGATGTCGATGTTCTCGATCGCCACTTCAGGGGCGACGTCGTGGGTGGCCACGGTGTCCTCAAACGGGTAGAGGTTGACGCAGACGAGGTCGATCGGCTCGATTCCCTCCCGCTCCAGCGTCGCCATGTGCTCGGCGTCGTCGCGCCTCGCCAGCAGCGCCGCATGCAACCGTGGGTGCAGCGTCTTCACCCGGCCGCCGAGGATCTCCTCCTGGCCGGTGAACTCGGCGACGTCGGTCACCTCCAGCCCCGCCTCGCGCAGGGCGTTCGCGGTGCCGCCCGTGGAGAGGATCTCCACCCCCAGCGCGGCCAGCCCCTTGGCGAAGTCCGCGACCCCGGTCTTGTCGGAGACTGAGACCAGCGCCCGGCGCACCCGGATCGCGCCGTCGCTCACGGCCTCTGTTGGTGTGTCTGCGGCAGCCTCAGTCATCGATGACGACCACGCGCGGGTCGCTCACGTCGATCCTAGCCCTGCCCTGGGCGACCATGCGGATCGCCTCCGGGTAGAGCTCGTGCTCCACCGAGTGGATCGCCTCTTCCAGAGCCGCGCGGTCGCGGTGGGCGGGAACCGGGACCTCCCGCTGCGCGATCACAGGCCCGGTGTCGACGCCCTCATCGACGAAGTGAACGCTCACCCCCGTCACCTCGACCCCGGCGTCCAGCGCCTGGCCGATCGCGTCGAGGCCGGGGAAGGACGGCAGCAGGGCGGGGTGGACGTTGACGATGCGGTTTCGGAATCGGCCCACGAACTCGCGGTCGAGCAGCTGCATGTAGCCGGCGAGGGCGACCAGGTCGGCGCCGCGCGACTCGATCCAGTCGCCCATCGCGGCGTCCCGCATAGCCCGGTCGGGGTATTCGTCGCGGGGGAAGACGCCGGTCTCGACCCCCGCTTCTCGCGCCCGCTCCAGCGCTCGCGCGCCCCGCCTGTCGGAGCCGACTCCGACCACCTCGATCCCCTCCCGTCCGTGCAGCGTGTCGAGGATCGCCTGCAGGTTCGTGCCGCTGCCCGAGGCGAGGACGACGATGCGAAAGGCGCTCACGACCGCATCTTCGCGCAACATGAAGCGCCAGCTCCGGAAGTAGGCTCGGGAGAGGATGACCCTGCTCGACCGAATAGGCCTGGAGGCGCCGGTCGTTCAGGCGGGGATGGGCGGAGGGCTCAGCCGCCATGAGTTGGCTGCGGCGGTCTCCGAATCAGGTGGACTGGGGACGATTGCGGTCAGCGGCCCGGAGGCGATCGAACGGGAGCTTGCCGCGGCGAAGGCGCTGACGGATCGGCCAATCGCGGTCAACGTGCTGCTCCCCTTCGCCCGGCGAGACTGGTTCGAGGCCGCAACGGCGGCCGACGTGGTCGTCACCTTTTGGGGCACGCCCAAGCGGCGCACAGGGGGCACGTGGATCCACCAGTGTGGGTCGGTGGCCGAGGCGCGCTCCGCCCACGCCGCCGGCGCGGACGCGGTGATCGTGCAGGGCGTCGAGGCCGGCGGCCATGTCCGCGGCGGCACGCAGGGCACTGAGTTGCTCGAGCAGGTGCGGGCGGCGCTGCCGGAGGGCTACCCCCTACTGCTTGCCGGTGGGATCGCGGAGCGGGCGGATGTCGAGCGGGCGCTCGAAGCCGGCGCCGTTGCCGCCGTTGCCGGAACCCGCTTCCTGCTCTCTCGTGAGAGCCGCGCCCATCCGGAGTACAAGCGACGCTTGCTGGATGCCGACGAAACGATCCTCACCGAGCTGTTTGGGGTCGGCTGGCCGGCGCCCCACCGTGTCGTCCGCAACGCGGCTACCGAGCGCTGGCTTGGCGCCGACCCGCGCGGCCCCCGGCTGAACCGCGCCCTCAATCGGCTCTCCGGCGTCGGGGCCCGCTACATACCGGGTGCGGTTCAGGAGAGGATCGTCCGGGCCCAGCGCCCCGGCAGTCGCCTGCTCACTCCGCTTGGGCCGATCGACGACGGTCCGGCGACGCTGGTGGATGCCGGCCCGCTTTACGCGGGTGAGACGGTGGCGCGGATTGACGACATCCGGCCGGCTGAGGAGGTCGTCCGCGACCTGACTCCTTGACGTCGCGGCAAAGCTAGCTGCTCGCGGGGAGCACGGCGATGTCTTCGAGGGCGAACTTGCCGTTCGCGTCCTCGGGATCGCCCAGCGGGTAGTGCCCTGTGAAGCAGGCGTCGCAGTGGTCCTCGGGTGGGGTACCTATCGCCTCGTAGACCCCTTCGAGCGAGAGGTAGGCGAGCGAATCTGCATCGAGCTCGTCGGCTATCTCCTGCACGGTGCGGTTGTGGGCGACCATCTCCTCGCGGGTCGACATGTCGACCCCGTAGTGGCATGGGTGGCGGATCGGCGGCGCGCTGATCCGCAGGTGGACCTCGCTCGCCCCGGCGTCGCGCAGCATGCCGACGATCTGCCGCGTCGTGTTGCCGCGCACGATCGAGTCGTCGACGACGACCAGCCGCTTGCCGGCGACGATCTCCGGCAGCGGGTTGAACTTCAGCCGCAGCCCGTGCTTGCGCAGCTCCTGTCCCGGCTGGATGAAGGTCCGCGCGACGTAGCGGTTCTTGATCAGGCCGTCGTCGCGCGGCAGCCCCGAGGCGCGCGCGAACCCCGCCGCCGCCGGGTTGCCGGAATCCGGCACAGAGATCACCAGGTCGGCCTCGACCGGAGCCTCGCGCCAGAGGATCTCACCCATTCTGCCGCGCACCTGCTGCAGGACTCTGCCCTCGAGGCGGCTGTCGGGCCGGGAGAAGTAGATGTGCTCGAAGACGCAGGTCGCGGGACGTTCGGCCTTCACCACCTGGCGCGTCTCCAGCCCGCGCTCGGTCAGAGACACCATCTCGCCGGGATGCACCTCGCGCATCAGCTCGGCGCCGATGATGTCGAAGGCGCAGCTCTCCGAAGCGACGACGAAGCGATCGTCCAGCCGCCCCAGCGACAGCGGCCGCACCCCGTGGGGATCGCGGAAGGCGACGATCGCGTGCTTGGTCATCACAACGGTCGAGTAGGCGCCCTCCAGCCGCGGCATCACTTCGGCGACGGTGTCCTCGATGAACTTGCCGTCGCTGGACGAGAGCAGCGCCGCCATGATCTCGGAGTCCGAGGTGCCGCGGAAGGAGATGCCGCGCTCCTTCAGCTCCCCCCACAGCTCGACCGCGTTGGTCAGGTTGCCGTTGTGGGCGAGGGCCAGCTCACGGCCGTCATCGCGCCAGACCGGTTGCGCGTTCTCCCAGGACCCGCCGCCGGTAGTCGAGTAGCGCACGTGGCCGATCGCCATGTCGCCCTCCAGCGCCCGCAGCTTCTCCTCGTCGAAGACCTGGGAGACGAGGCCCGAGTCGCGCATCGTCGTGATGTGCCCGCCCTCACAGGTGGCGATCCCGGCCGACTCCTGCCCGCGATGCTGTAGCGCGTAGAGCCCGAAGTAGGCGAGGCGTGCCACGTCGCGGCCCGGGGCGTACACGCCGAAGACCCCGCACTCATCGCGCGGGCCATCGCGATCGGGAACGTCAAAGCGCGCGTCGGTCACGTCTGTAGGAGGTGTCTCAACCTCTGGAGATCGAAAGTAGCGGACAGGAGAGCAGCCCGCACCGGCAGGGTAGCAGCGGGCACGGCCGGGCCAGAGGGCTCAATCCGCCGCAAAATCGCCGGTTTCGCACCAACTGCCCCGGGTCGAGCTACTTCTTGCGCTGTTTGACGAGAGTGACCCCGACCTTGTGGGAG
>DATMBX010000017.1:0-33259 GCA_035558955.1 Solirubrobacterales bacterium
CGGGTCCAGTACTCGACCTGGGATGACCTGGGCGGCAACTACGTCGTCATCGACGGCAAGGGCACCGGCTACGACACCGCCTACATGCACTTCCTCCAGCCCTCCCTCCTGAGAACAGGCGACCAGGTCCGGACAGGCCAGCCGATCGGGCTTGTGGGCAGCACCGGCTCCTCAACCGCCTGCCACCTCCACTTCGAAATCTGGACCGCCCCCGGCTGGTACGAAGGCGGCAGCCCCCTCGACCCACTTCCTTTCCTGACGAAGTGGGATCGCTACAGCTGAGCGATTCCTCGCACGTGGGAACTGACCCACCCAACGCGCAATCATCTAGTCGACGCGAAACGGATTCTCGACCCGCACGCCGGCGTAGTCCTGGCCATCGCTGAGATCTTCCGAGAGGACGAGGTCGCAACCGATGGATCGAGCGGCTTCGAGAATTGCGGCGTCCCAGTAGGAAATCTGGAAACGCCGGCGGGTCGATACGGCAGCGAGCATCACATCGGTTGTGATCTCAGCCACCGGGAAGCGTATGAAGGACTCGACCAGCTTTGCGGCCTGTTCGTGATTGAGGGGGTCAGAGCGACTCTCACGAGTGGCCTGGACATAAAACTCCTGCAGAACCTGGACCGAGAGAGCCAAGTCTCTGGCTGCGAGGATCTCGCTTGCGCGTTCGATCTTGTCCTGCTCCCGCGGGTCTTTCGAGACCGCGTAGAGAAGGACGTTGGTGTCAACGAACCGCACGACCGTGGAGCTCGTCGCGGTCGAGGCGATTCCCCGCGCTGAAGCGGTCGATTTCGCTCATTACCTGTCGCTGCTGGGCCTCAAGTCGAGCAAACTCGGCCTCCCGCTCGGTGAGGGAGCGCAAATAGTCGCCGACCAGAGCGCTCACCGAACTGCCCCGTTCCGCGGCTCGAATCCGAGCCTCGCGGTAGATCTCATCGGGAATGGCGACCGTGATGTTCTTCATGGACCTAAAGTAGCACAGTTACACAGAAACTGTGGTTCACAATCCTTGATCAAACTGGTTGACCACGTAGAAAATTTCTAATTGAGAATGAATCTCATTCTCTGATACGGTTCGGCGGTGAACTGGGCTGGGCAGGCATCGAAGCGGCTGGACGAGGCCGGATATCGCAGCGGCGCGGCGCGGCGGCAGGTTGTTGAGCTGCTGGCGAGCGAGGAGTGCGCACTTACGGCTTTGGAGATGGACCTGCGGCTACCGGCGGGACGGGCGAGCATCTACCGAACGCTGGAGCAGCTGGAGGCCCTCCACCTGGTGCAGAAAATCGACATCGGCGGCGAGGCGGCCGGCTACGAGCGGCTCGACCCCGGAGAGCACCACCATCACCTGGTCTGCGAGGAGTGCGGCACTTTGGAGCCGTTTGCCGACCGGAGACTCGAGAGGGCGATCGCCGCCGTCAGTCGCGCCTCGGACTTCCAGGTCGAAACGCACGACGTTGTCCTCAAGGGGACCTGCCCCGCGTGTGCGAGGCACGATGCCTGAAGTCGCCATTCCCCTCGCCGGCGTCGCGGTTCTCGCAATCTTCGGCGGGGGCCTGCTTGCGCTGCGACTCGCGCACACGCTGCCGACGGTGATCGCGCTCAGCGGCGGCATCGTCGTCGCCGTGGCGCTGCTCGAGGTGTTGCCGGAGGCAATCGAGCTCATCGGTGAGCCCCATGACGCGGTGCCGCTGGTGGCGATCGGCTTCCTCGCCTTCTTCCTGCTCGAGCGAGTCCTAGTCCTGCATCACCGCGACGACCCCGAGCAGGCGCGCTCGCATGGGCGGGTCGGCATGCTGGGGGCGCTCGGCCTATCCCTGCACACCTTCACCGATGGCGTCGGGATCGGGCTCGCTTTCAGTGTCAGCGCAGAAGCGGGACTCCTCGTCTTCCTCGCCGTTGTCAGCCACGGCTTTGCCGACGGGCTGAACACGGTCGGTTTCGTGCTCAGCCAGTCGGGCGACCGTCGCCAGGCGCTGCGCTGGCTGCGGATCGACGCGATCGCGCCGCTGCTGGGGGCGACGGTCGGCTCGCTGATCTCCGTCTCCGACCAGACCCTCGGCTACTTCCTCGCCGTATACGCCGGCTTCTTCCTCTACATGGGCGCAACCGACCTGTTGCCCGAGGCGCACGCCCACGAGCACGACGGCCATGGCTCATGGAATCGGGTCGTCCTCACCTTCGCCGGCTTCGCGGCGATCTACGGCATCACGCTGCTTGGGCACCCCCACTAGGGACCGGGTCACTCCCACTCGATGGTGGCTGGGGGCTTCGAAGAGATGTCCAGGGCGACGCGGTTTACGTCGCGGATCTCGTTGATGATGCGGTTGGAGACACGCTCCAGCAGGTCGTAGGGGAGGCGGGCCCAGTCGGCGGTCATCGCGTCGTCGGAGGTGACGGCGCGGATCACGATCGGGTAGGCGTAGGTGCGGCCGTCCCCCTGGACGCCGACCGAGCGGACAACCGGCAGCACGCAGAAGGACTGCCAGAGCTGGCGGTACAGCTCGGCTGCGCGGATTTCCTCCTGCAGGATCGCGTCGGCGGAGCGCAGGATGTCCAGCCGCTCCTTGTTTACCTCGCCGCCGACTATGCGGATCGCCAGGCCCGGGCCCGGGAAAGGCTGTCGCCAGACCATCCGGTCGGGCAGGCCAAGCTCGGCGCCGACCGCCCGCACCTCGTCCTTGAACAGCATCCGCAGCGGCTCGACCAGCTCGAACTCGAGGTCGTCAGGCAGGCCGCCGACGTTGTGGTGAGACTTGATCGTCGCCGCGCCCTCGCTGCCGCCCGACTCGATCACATCGGAGTAGAGCGTGCCTTGGACCAGGTAGCCGACGCCTTCGAGCTTCTCCGCTTCCTCCTCGAAGACGCGGATGAACTCCTCGCCGATGATCTTGCGCTTGCGCTCGGGCTCGTCGACGCCGGCCAGTTTGGCGAGGAAGCGCTCCTCGGCTTCGACGTGGACGAGCGGGATGCCGAACTGCTCGAAGGCCGCGACCACCTGCTCGGCCTCGTTCAACCGCATCAGGCCGTGATCGACGAAGACGCAGGTCAGCCTCTCCCCCACCGCCTTGTGGACCAGCAGCGCGGCGACCGAGGAATCGACCCCCCCGGAGAGCCCGCAGATCACCCGGCCCTCGCCGACCTGGGCCTGGATCTTCGCCACCTGCTCGGCGATCACCGACTCCGGGGACCACTGCCGCTCGCAACCGGCGACGTCGCGCAGGAAGCGGGTGAGGATCTCCGTCCCGTAGGGAGTGTGGACGACCTCGGGGTGGAACTGGATGCCGTAGAGGCCGCGGTCGGGGAACTCGCAGGCGGCCACCGGCGAGCCGGGGCTGGAGGCGAGCGCCGTGAATCCCTCGGGCGGCTCGAAGACCGCGTCGCGGTGGCTCATCCAGCAGCTCTGCTCCTCGGGCAGGCCTCCGAGCAGCCGCCCACCGCCGTCGCGCAGGACCAGGTCGGTGCGGCCGAACTCGCCCGACTCCGCCCCTTCGACCCTGCCGCCGAGCGACTGGACCATCGCCTGCATCCCGTAGCAGATGCCCAGCATCGGGATCTCCAGGTCGAGCAGCTCGGTCGGGAACGGCGGCGCCCCCGGCTCGTACACCGACGCCGGCCCGCCGGACAGCACAAGCGCCTTCGGCTTCCGCTCCGCGATCCTCTCCACAGAGGTAGTCGAAGGAAGGAGTTCCGCAAACACCCCGCACTCGCGAATTCGCCTCGCAATCAACTGGGAGTACTGCCCACCGAAATCGAGGACAAGAACTTCCTCCACCGCCTTTCCGGCGGGTGGCACTGTAGGGGGGATCCCCCCTGAGGAAGCTTTAGCTACCGGAAGGGAGGGTGGGTCCCCTGCAGTGACAGGACCCGCCGGCCGGAGCGCGCCGGAGCCATCAGTCATCCGATACAGCCACCCCAGCGGAGACCGCTGCGCGCCCGTTCGAGCCCATCCCGACCGACTGCTCGTTCTGCAGCTTCTTTCCCTCGCTCATCAGCGCCGGGGCGACCATCACCTCGGCCCGCTGGAAGGAGCGGATGTCCTCGTAGCCGCAGGTGGCCATCGAGGTTTTCAGCGCCCCCATCAGGTTGAAGGTGCCGTCGTTCTCCTGGGCGGGGCCGAGCAGGATCTCCTCCATCGTCCCGTCCTGGGTGGTCGAGACCCGGGTGCCGCGCGGCAGCGAGGGATGGAAGGTCGCCATCCCCCAGTGGAAGCCGCGGCCGGGGGCCTCCTTGGCGCGGGCCAGCGGCGAGCCGACCATCACCGCGTCCGCCCCGCAGGCGATCGCCTTGGAGACGTCGCCGCCGGTGCGCATGCCGCCGTCGGCGATCACGTTGACGTACTCGCCGGTTTCCAGCATGTGCTGGGAGCGGGCGGCGGCGACGTCGGCGATCGCCGTCGCCTGCGGGACGCCGATCCCCAACACGCCGCGGGTCGTGCAGGCGGCGCCGGGACCGACCCCGACCAGGACTCCGACCGCGCCGGTGCGCATCAGGTGCAGGCCGGTCGAGTAGGAGGCGCAGCCGCCGACCACGGTCGGCACCGGAACCTCGGCGATGAACTCCTTCAGGTTGAGCGGCTCAACCGTGGTCGAGACGTGCTCGGCGGAGATCACCGTGCCCTGGATGACGAGGATGTCGAGGCCCGCCTCGACCGCGATCTCATAGTTCTCACGCACCTTCTGCGGGGTGAGCGAGCCGCAGGCGACCGCGCCGCGCTCCTTGATCTCGGCGATGCGCTTGCCGATCAGCTCCGGCTTGACCGGCTCGGCGTAGATCTCCTGCATCAGCCGCGTCGCGACGTGCTTGGGCGCGGCGGCGATCTTCTCCAAGTGCTCTTCGGCGTTCTCGAAGCGAGTCCAGATCCCCTCGAGGTTGAGCACGCCTAGGCCGCCCAGCTCGTTGACGAGCACGGCGGTGTCGGGGCTGACCACCCCGTCCATCGCCGAGGCGACGAGGGGCAGCTCGAAGCGGTAGGGACCGAGGGTCCAGCTGATGTCTATGTCGTCGGGATCGCGGGTGCGGCGCGACGGGACGATCGCGATGTCGTCGAATCCGTAGGCGCGCCGCCCCTTCTTGCCTCGACCGATATCGATCTCCAATTGGTCCTCCAGGCGGGGTGGCGTTGAAAGGCCAGACTACACCTCGGCGGGGACCTCCAAGTCGTGCACCTCGACCTCGGGGAGCAGCCGCTCCACCTGGCCGCGGTCGACGACGCCGGCTCCGAAGTGCTGGGTCGACTCGGCGCCGCAAGCGACGCCGTAAGCCAGGCACTCTCCAGGCGCGCGGCCGTCGTAGCGCGCCGCGACGTAGCCGGCCAGAAAGGCGTCGCCGGAGCCGACCGTGGAGACGGGATCCAGCGGCTCGGTCCGCACCTCGAGGAAGCGTCGCTCGGAGCCCTCGCCGACCACCGCGACGCAGCCGTCCGGGCGGGTGATCGCCGCCTCGCCGGCGCCGAGTCGGACCAGCTCGGAGAGGCCCTGGACCAGGTCGCCGCGATCGGCGAACT
Source organism: Solirubrobacterales bacterium (assembly GCA_035558955.1). GTDB lineage: Bacteria > Actinomycetota > Thermoleophilia > Solirubrobacterales > 70-9 > DASVDE01. The sequence continues at coordinate 5,507 of DATMBX010000017.1, forward strand.
CCTGCCCGACCAGCTCCTCGGCCTCCAGCTCGTTGGGGGTGACGACGGAGGCGCCGGCGCGCAGGCCGGAGAGCATCGCCTCCCCTTCGGCGTCGAGCACCACGGTCACTCCCCGCCCGCGCAGTTCGTCGACGAGGCGCGCGTAGAGCCCGGCGCCTGCGCCGGGCGGCAGCGTTCCCGCCAGCACGCAGATCTTCGCCCCGCTCGCCAAGTACTGGATGCGCTCGAAGAAGCGCTCGACCTCTTCCGGGCTGACCGCCGGGCCGCGCTCGTTGATCTCCGTCTGCTCGCCGGACGTCGGGTCGATCACCGCCAGGTTGATTCGCGTCTCGCCGGCGATGCGGGTGAAATCGGTGAGAACGGACTCCTCGCGAAGCTGCTCCAGGACCCGCGTGCCGGTCGGGCCGCCGGCGAAGCCGGTGGCGATCACGGGCCGGCCCAACAGGCTCAGCGCGCGAGCGATGTTGACCCCCTTGCCGCCGGCGACGGTGCGGCTCTCGACCGCCCGGTGGCGATGGCCGAGGCGGAAATTCGGCACGGCTACGGTGCGGTCGAGCGCCGCGTTCAAAGTGACGGTGAGGATCACCGGACCATGTCCTCCTCGCGGCGCCGTTGCCTCTCGGCCCGCCTCTGCTCGCGACTCTCCCGGATCGTTTCCTCTCCTTCGGTTCCACGGCGCCGGCGGCGCCGCAGGATCGCTACCCCGACCAGTATCGCCGAAAACGCCCCCAGTCCGATGAAAATCGGGTGACCGGTTACGAAGCTGCGGGCTCTGTCGAAGGGGCTCGCCTCGGGGACGGCGCGACCGGCGCGCAGCGGCGCCGACGCCACCCGCAGCTCATCGACGTAGATCGTCGCCCGGCCGAGCACGGCGCCGCGGCGAATCGGGCCCTCCACCACTCCGGGCGCCCGCACCGCGACGCGCAGCCGCTGGCCACGGCGGAGGCCCACGACGAGCGTGCGGCCGGCGCGCAGCGGCAACTCGCCGCCGGTGAAGGCAATCGACGGGGAAGCGAGCTCCTCGCCCGCGCGGACCGGCACCCGCTTGCGGTACAGCGAGAAGCCGTAGTCGAGCAGGCGCACGCTCTCGAGATCGCGGTCGGTCTCGGTCGGGGCGCCGATCACGGCGGAGATCAGCTCTGTCCCCTTGCGCCGGCCAGAGCCGACCAGGACGTAACCGGCGCCGAAGGTGTGACCGGTCTTCACCCCGGTCACCCACGACTCCCGTGACAAGAGGTCGTTGCGGGTGCCGATCCGCCGCGGCGGGCGGAGGCTGCGCAACAGGGCACTGCGCGAGTCGGCGATTTTCGCGAAGGCGGGGATCCGCAGCAGGCGTCGGGCCAGGGTGGTCAGGTCGCGCGCGCTGGAATAGTTGCCGGCCGCGTCGAGGCCGATCGGGTTGGCGTAGTGGGTGTCGGCGAGGCCGAGCGCCGCCGCGCGGCGGTTCATCTGGCGGACGAAGCGCGGCTCGGAGCCGGCCGCCGTCAGGGCGAGGTCGTAGGCGGCATCGTTGCCGCTCTGCAGGATCAACCCGTAGAGCAGATCGCGAACGCTGACTCGCTGCCCCGGTCGCAAGCCGAGCAGGGACTCGCCGTAGATCGCGTAGTAAGGGGCGGCGCGCACGATCCTGTCCAGCGGCAGCGCTTTCATCGCCACGTAGGCGGTCATCAGCTTTGTCGTGCTGGCGATCGAGAGGTGCCGCGCCGCCGCGTGGGAGGCGAGCACGTCGCCGCTGCGGGCGTCGATCAGGGCCCAGGCGCGGGCGTCGAGCCGGGGCTGCTTCGCCGTCGCCGTGGCGGAGCCGAAGGCGAGTAGCGCCAGCACCGCCGCCAAGGCGATGCCGAGCTTGCGCGTCACCGAAGCTGGAGCTTCTCGCCGGAGATCAGAATCTGCGGGTCGACGCCGGGATTCAATTCCTGGATGCGCGCGACCGAAACGCCGGTCTTGTGGGCGATCGAAGTCAGCGTGTCCCCGTTTTGAACGACATATGCGGCGGCGATCTCTCCTCCTCCGGGGCGCTTCGCCGTCACCTCGCCCGCCGGCGTCTTGCTGCCGGAACCTCCGGAATCGCCGTCGAGGGAGATCGCGATCGTCGCGACCAGCACGAGGGCGGCCACGGCCAGCGCGATCGTGGCTAGGACCCGAGCGGGGGCTTTGGCGCGGTTCTCCATTGGACGTGGACCGGGATCGGATGAGCGCCGAAATGGTAGCGGCGCTCGGGAATGCCTAAGCGGTGGAAACCTCCCAGACTGCGGCCCTGAGGCGCTCGGCGGCAGCGGCTGGGTCGGGATCGGCGGCGATCCCACGCGAAGCGGCGACCAAACCCGAGGCCGGACCGGGGGCGAAGGCGGGTCCGAGGTGCTCGGGCCGCCCGCCCTGGGCGCCAACGCCGGGGATGAGGAAGACAGAGCGCGGCATCAACTCGCGCAGCCGAGCGATGTGCTCGGGCTCGGTCGCCCCGACCACCGCGCCCATCCCGCTGAGGCCGGAGGAGCCGGCCAGCCGCGGCGCGAAACTTTCGACCAGCTCCGCCAGCCGCTCGTGCAGCGGGCGGTCCGGCGCCGGCAGGTCCTCGACGTCGGCGGCGCCGGGGTTGCTGGTTCGAACCAGGGCGAAGACGCCCGCCCCCGCCGCGGCGGCCGCCGTCACCAGCGGGTCCAGCGCGTCGGCGCCGAGCAGAGGATTGGCGGTGAAGGCGTCGGCGCCGAGGCCCGCGACCGGCCCCCAGGGAGTGGGCGTCTCGCCGACCAAACCCTGGGCGTAGGCGGCGGCGGTGACGGGAACGTCACCCCGCTTGCCGTCGGCGAGCACCAGCAGGCCGGCTTCGCGAGCGGCGTCGCATGCCTCGGCGAGAGCGGCCCACCCCGGAGCGCCAAGACGCTCGAAGCAGGCGAGCTGTGGCTTTACCGCGACGCAGGCCCGCCCGGCGCGTTCGATCAGCACCCGACAGTGGGCCGCGACGGCCGCCCCCGCACGCACAGCGGCCGGCGCATCGACGCCGGCCGCGGCGGCCTCCCCCTCCGAGACCAGCTTCGCCGGATCGGGGTCGAGGCCGAGGCAGATCTGGCTGCGGCGCTCTTCGACGAGCGCCGCGAGCCGATCCGCGAACGGAGCTTCTTCGATCAGCCGCCTCTGACCTTGGTCTTCAGCGCCGAGCCGGCGGAGAAGCGGGGGACCTTGCCGCCCGGGATCGTGATCCGCTCGCCGGTGCGCGGGTTGACGCCCTGCCGCGGGCCGCGCTCGGCGACGTGGAACTTGCCGAAGCCGGTGAAGTTGACCTCGCCGCCATTCGCCAGCGCGCCGGTGATGGTCTCCAGCATCGCGTCGACGGCGTCGCCGGCGGCCTTCTTGCTGCCGATCCGCTCGTCGCCCGCCAGTTGGTCCAGAAACTCAGCCTTAGTCACGTCGAAGCTCCTCCTCGTCAAGCCTTGGGATTGAAGACGGGCCGCAATCTAACAGCGTGCTCGGCGGGCTCCGTGCCTGAGGCCCTAGGAGCCGCTGACCGTCATCTCCCCGATCAGCAACGGCGGCGTGCTGACCGAGCCGCCGAAGGGCACCCAGCGGGCCTCCGCGCCGGCGGCGCGCACGGCGCGCAGCATCGAGACCAGGTCGCTGGCGATCGTGAACTCGCGCACCGGCGCGGCCAGCTCGCCGCCGGAGATCTGCCGCCCCGCAGCGCCCACCGAAAAGACGCCGGAAACCGGGTTGACGCCGGAGTGCAGCCCCGCTACGTCGGTTACGTAGAGCCCGTCGCCGGCCCCGGCGAGCAACTCCTCGAAGGAGAGCTCCCCGGGCGCGACCACGAGGTTGGAGGGAGACGGAGGGTTGAACGCGGTAGCCGCCCCGGCCGGCGTTGGCGGTCGACTCGGCATCGCCCCGACGGGCCGTGTAGGTGTCGTAGAGGAAATTGCGCAGGCGTCCGCCTTCGATCAGGGCGGTGCGGCGCCGGGGCACGCCCTCGCCATCGAAGGGAGACGCGGCGAGGCCGCCGGAATCCAGGCCGTCGTCGTGGAGGGCCAGCGCCTCGCCGGCGACTTCCTCGCCAAGCCGCTCGGCGAAAGGGGAGCGGCCGCGCTGCACCGCGTCGGCGCCGAGCGTGCCGCCGATCAAGCCGGCGAAGCCGGCGGCGACGGTCGGATCGAGGACGACCGGGCAGGTTCGCGAGGGCGGCTTGCCGGCGCCGATCATCGCCACGGCGCGCTCGGCGCCCTCGCGGCCGATCGCGGCCGGGTCGAGCCCGGCGGGGCCGCGGGCCAGGCCGAAGCCGAGGCCGGTCTCCTTGCCGTCGCCGCTTTCGGCAAGGGCCTGGAGGTACGCGTAACAGCTCGAAGCCTCGTATTCACCCTCGACGCCGGTCGAGGAGGCGATCGCGACGCGGTCGACGCTCTCGGCATAGACGGCCTGCTCGACTCCGGCGACGCGCGGGTCGGTGGCGACCGCCGCCTTCTCGATCGCCAACGCCAGCTCGGCGACTCTTGCGGTAGACCACTCCGCCACCGACGAATCGGTCAGCTCAAGCTTCACCCCCCGTTCCGCTGCGACTTTTGCCGGCATGCCAGGGATAGGTCGCAGCGGAAGCTTGGGAGGGCCGGCGAACTCGTCCTCGTCGGCGACCTGCGCCGCCTGCGCCGCGCGAGCGCCGATCGCCGCGATGCCCGCCTCGCTGAGGTCGGTGCCGAAGGCATATCCGACCCGACCGCCGATCCAAGCGCGCACGCCGAGGCCGCGCTGGGTCGCCGCGGTGAGGCTCTCGACCTCGCCGCCGTGGACGCGCACTTCGCGCCCTCCCTCCTCGGAGGCGTAGGCCTCGGCGTCGCCCGCCCCGGCGGAGAGCGCCGCCTCGACCGCCTGCTTCGCCAGCCCGGTCAAACCTGCGTCCCTCCCACGGTCATGGTCGCGATCCGAACGTGGCCCTGACCGGTCCCGACCGGGACTTTCTGGCCGCCCTTGCCGCAGAAGCCGGTCTTCATCTCGAAGTCGCTGCCCACGGCGTCGATCGCGGCCAGGGCATCGAGGCAGTTGCCGACCAGCGTCGCGCCGCGACAGGGCCGGGTCACCTTGCCGCCCTCGATCATGTATCCCTCGGAGACGCCGAAGACGAAGTCCCCGGTCGCCGGGTCGACCTGGCCGCCGGCAAAGGAGACCGCGTAGAAGCCGTTCGCCACCTCGGCGATCATCTCCTCGGGCTCGGCGTCGCCGGGGGCGATGTAGGTGTTGGTCATGCGCGGGATCGGCAGATGGCGGAAGCTCTCGCGGCGCCCATTGCCGGTCGAGGCGACCTCGTCGCGGTCGGCCCGCAGCCGGTCGTAGAGGAAGGAGGCGATCCTCCCTTCCTCGACCACGAGCGTCTTCTGGGTCGGCGTCCCCTCGTCGTCGATCGCCTCGGTCCCCCACTCGCCGGGAAGGCGACCGTCGTCGTAAGCGCTGAGCAGCGGCCGGGCGACCGCCTCGCCGAGCTTGCCGGCGTAGACGCTCGCCCCCTTCTGCACGTGGTCGGCCTCCAGGCCGTGGCCGGTCATCTCGTGGAAGAGGACGCCGCCGAAGCCGCCGCCGACCACCACCGGCATCGAGCCGGCCGGGGCGGGGTCGGCGTCGAGCAGGGTGAGCGCCGTGGTCGCCGCCTTCTCGGCGATCTTCGCCGGGTCGTCCTCGAGCAACTCGAAGCCGCGGTGGGCGCCGAGAGTCTCGAACCCGGTCTCGACGAGGTCGCCGCGGCGCGCCACCGCCTGGGCGCCGAGGCGCACCCGGGTACGGTCGTCGCCGGTAAAGAGACCGTCCGAGTTGGCGAGGGCGACCTCGCGGCGGGCCTCGCTGTAGGAAGCGGAGAACTGGGCGATCTCGCCACCCCAGGCGCGGGCGCGCTCGTCGAGCTCCCGCAGCAGGCCGGCCTTGCGCTCGGCGGGGATGTCCTCGGGACGGCGCTCGATCGGCTGCGGAGTGGTGGCGACGGCCTCGAGCGGATGCGGCTCCGCGCGGTCTCCGCGCAGGGCCGATGCCGCCTCGGCGGCGGCGCGCTCGAGGTCGGCGGGGTCGAGCCCGTCGACGTGGGCAAAGTGGGTGGTGCCGTCGCGGACCACGCGGACCCCGGCGCCCTCCTCCGCCCCGGACTGCACCGACTCGATCCGGGACTCGTCGATCGACATCGCCAGGCCCCGGCGCCGCTCGGCGAAGACCTCGGCGAACTCTCCTCCGGAGGCCAGCGCCCGAGCGAGAACCCGCTCGGCGACGGCGGGCTCGATCAGGCTCACGGATCGGATCGCTTCCCGGCGACCTCGATCAGCCGGCCCGCTGCGACGAATAGCTCGCCGCCGTCGACCGAGTCGGCGGCATGGTCGCTGCTGCGCCCGCCCCCGTAGTAGAGGCGGGCGAAGGGACGGCGGGCGATGCGGCGGCGGCGCATATAGGCGGCGGCCTCGTCTGCGTAGCCGGAAACCCGGTCGAGCAGCAGCCGGTGCGGCTTTGGCGGCGTCATCCGGCCTCTCCGTTCCCGCCGGCGGCGAGGTCGCGCAGGACCGCGCGCATGTCGAAGAACAGCAGCGAGGCGAGGGCGAAGCGCTCGGTCACCGCGATCGCGGCCAGCCCGGCGTGGCGCAGGGCGAAGACCTCCCCCTGCTCGGTGGCGATGTGGACCTGCTCGACGGGCTCCGCGCCCGCCCGGTCGGCGACGCCGAGCAACGCCGCCGCGTCCTCTCTCCAACGGCCGGGGTGCCCGCTCGCGGCCAGCACAGCGCCCTCGGAATCGAGGATCGCGCCCCCGCGCAGGTCGGGCGACATCTCGGTCAGAAAGGCCAGCGCATGCTCCGCGGCCTCGCCCGAGACGACCTCTCTGGTTGCACCGTCTCCCATCTAGGTGAAAATAGCGGGCCGTGTCCCTGGCTCGAGCTTCATGGATCACAGTCGTCGCCGTCTGCGCGATCGCCGTCTTGCTGTTCGCGGTCAGCGGTTACACCGGCTACTCGCTCACCGTCGCCGCGGTCGGATTGGCGGCCGCGGTAAATCTCCTGCCCAGCCCTTAGCCCGCTCGATATGGGCTGCGGTCGCGGTCGGGGTCGTGAAAGGAAGTCTCCGGCTCGGCGTGGATCAGGACTTCGGCGTGGGGGATCTCGGCCTCGATCTCGGCCCGCATCGCGTGGGCCAGCTCGTGCGCGCGCTCGAGGCTGGTTCCCGAGCGGTACTGGACGTGAAAGTCGATGTGGCGGCGGCTGCCCGCCTGGCGGGCGCGCAGCTTGTGGTAGCCGGCGACTTCCGGGGTGCGCGCCGCGGCGATCGCCGCCTCGATCCGGTCCATCTCCTTCGGGGGCAGCGCCTCGTCGACCAGAACCCCCGACGAGCGACGGATGATCCTGATCCCCGCGACGACGATCGCCGCCGCGACGAAAAGCGCCGTGATCGAGTCGAAGGCGGCGTCGCCGGTGATCTCGACCAGGGCGAGGCCGACCAGCACTCCCGCCGAGGTCATCGCGTCGGTGCGCAGGTGCGCGGCGTCCCCTTCCAGGGCCGGCGAGTCGTGTGCGGCCGCCTGACGGTAGAGGATCGTGGAAACGACGAGGTTGGCCACGACCGAGAAGCCCATCACGCCGATGCCGACTCCGAGCAGCTCCACTTCGGCCCCCGTCACCAAACGGCGAGTCGCCTCGTAGACGATGATCCCGGCGCCGACCAGGATCAGCATCCCCTCGATCGTCGCCGCCAGGTTCTCGACCTTCTCGTGTCCGTAGGGGTGTTCGGCGTCGGCCGGCTCGTCGGCCTTGCGAACGGAGACGAAGGCGACCACCGAGGCGACCAAATCGATCAGCGAGTGGATCGCCTCGGTGAGGATCGCGATCGAGCCGGTGATCGCCCCCGCCGCCAGCTTCAACCCGATCAGGATCGAGTTGGAAGCGATCGAGAGCCCCGCCGCGCCGCTTTTGGTGCGAATCACGGCGCGACCCCGAGGTGGGCGGCGAGCAGCCGAGCCGCCCGGCCGCGGTGGCTGATCGCGTGCTTCTCGGCCGGGCTCAGCTCGGCCATCGTGCGCTCGTCGCCGGAGCCGGTGTCGTCGGGGACGAAAGCCGGGTCGTAGCCGAATCCTCCTTCGCCGCGAGGCTCCAGGATCAGCCGTCCCTCGCAGCGCCCCTCGAATGCGATCTCCTCACCGCCTTCGTCCACCATGGCGATGACGCAGACGTAGGCGGCGCGGCGCTCCTCGCCCGCGGTCGCCACCTCGCGCAGCAACTTGGCCAGGTTCTCCTCGTCGCTGGCACCCTCGCCGGCGTAACGGGCCGAGTGGATGCCCGGCCTCCCCTCAAGCGCCTCCGCCGCGATCCCGGAGTCGTCCGCAATTGCCGCCTCGCCCGTCACCGCATGGGCGGCGCGCGCCTTGATCAGGGCGTTGGCGGCGAAGCTGTCTCCATCCTCGGGAGGCATCTCCACATCCGCCGGCAGCGGACGCAGCTCGATCCCGCTGAGGATCTCGGCCAGCTCCCGCAACTTGTGCTCGTTGCGACTGGCGAGGATCACGAAACCCTCTCCTGCACCTCCCGCAGGCGGGCGATTCCGCCCTCGGCGAGCTCGAGCAGTTCGTCGAGCGAGGCGCGAGAGAGCGGCGTGCGCTCCGCCGTCGCCTGCACCTCGACCAAGCCCCCTTCCCCTGTCATCACCACGTTCGCGTCGACCTCGGCGGCCGAGTCCTCGACGTAGTCGAGGTCGCAGAGAGCCCGCCCGTCCACCATGCCGACGCTGATCGCCGCCACAGAGCCGGTCAGCGGCATCTCCTCGATCTCTCTCGCGTCGAGCAGTTTCTGGAAGGCCTGGCGCAACGCGACGTAGCCGCCGGTGATCGCCGCGCAGCGGGTGCCGCCGTCGGCCTCCATCACGTCACAGTCGACGTAGACGCTGCGCTCCCCCATCGCCTCGAAGTCGACGACGACCCGCAGCGCGCGACCGATCAGGCGCTGGATCTCCACCCCCCGGCCGTCCTGCTTGCCGCGTGAGATGTCGCGAGCCTTGCGATCCCCGGTGGAGGCCGGGAGCATCGCGTACTCGGCCGTCACCCAGCCCTTGCCGCGCCCCTGCATCCAGCGCGGAACCGCGTCGCTGACCGAAGCGGTGCAGATCACCCGCGTGCCGCCGATCGAGATCAGCGCCGAGCCGTCCGCGGGGGCGACGAAACCGGGGTCGATGGTGACCGGCCGGACGTCGGCGGGCGCGCGGTCGTAGCTGCGGGAGGCGGGCATGCCGGCGAGTCTGTCACGCGAGGAGTTCGCGCGGAGGCTCAACTCTCGGGAAGAACCCGCAATCCCCGCTGGGCGAAATGGGTGTCGAGAGCAAACGCCTCGTTCCCCCCGTCGCGCTCGATCAAGGCGAAAGAGGTCGCGTCGACGTAGCTCCAACTCTTGTCGCTATGGCGCTCGAGGATTTCCCAAGCCTCATCCTCGATCTCCTGGTCTAGGCGGACCATCTCGACCGCCCCGCCGGCGCGAAACCTGCGTCCCCACTCGATCGCCTCCTCACGGCCCACTCGCACCATCAACGCCGTATAAGTCTCGGCGAAGACGTAGTTGGACGTGAAGAGGGCGGCGCCTTCGGAGATCAGCCCCGCGAGCGCCGCCCGCGCCCGCTCGTGCTCGGCCTCCGATTCGTTGCGCAAGGCGACGAAGGCGCTGGTATCGACGAAGACAGTCCTCACTGGCCGTAGAGGTCGCGATCCAGGGTGGTGACGCTGGTGCCCTCGCGCCCCCTGCCCGGCGACTCCGCCAGCAGGTAGCGAAGCAAGGGATCCTCAGCGGGATCGGGACGCCGCAGGCGCTCGGCATCGACTAACTCCCGCACGACCGAGGCGATGCTGCCCGACTTTCCAGCCCGGCCTTTGAGCCAGCGGTACTGCGCCTCGCTCAGGTATAGCTGAGTTCGATGCTTCATGCTGTAATACAGCATAGATGGCCGAACGGGCGGAATCGCGGAAATTGGGGAATTGGTGGGGGTCACAAGCCGAATCCGATCGGAAGAGGCGGGCGGGGCGGCCCCAGCGGCAAGCCGCCCCTCGCCACTCATTTGAAGGTGACCTTGTCCACCGATTCCTTGATCTTGTTGACGATCACGTCGGCCAGCTCCGTGCCTTGTTTGCCGTTGAAACCTTTCATCGCGGCGACCATCCCCACCATCAAGAGGGAGACGAGCAGGATCAGGCCGACGTACTCGACCGTCCCCTGTCCGCGCTCGCGCTCGGCGAGGTCACGGATCGCCCGCACCCTCTGCCCCATCGCGGCATGTAGGTACCCCATCAACGCGTAGATCATCGAAGCCTCCTTGTCGCGGTTTGCCCAACCGATGCTCGGGGGCCGCGCGTGACCGATCTAGACGCGGGAGCGCCGAATCTGTGACGTAGATGTGGAAATTTCCGCAGGCGCGGGGTTTCCAACCCATGCAGGGATACCCTCACGCGGTGCGCGTCCTGGTCGTAACCAATTTCGTCCCCGACGATGCGGCGCCCCAGCGCGGGCGCTGGGTCCACGACCAGATCGCCGCGGTGCGGCGCCACGGGGTCGAGGTGGAGGTGTTCGAGTTCCCACCCGGCTCGCGCCAGTACATCCCCGCGACCCGGCGGCTTCGGGCGCTGCTGCGGCGCGAGCGCTTCGACCTCGTCCACGCCCACTACGGGTTGCCGGGATGGTGCGCGCGCCTGGCCGGGGCGCGGCCGCTCATCGTCACCTTTCACGGCACCGACGTCCGTCACGGCGTGGTCGGGCCGCTGTCGCGCCGCCTCGCCTGGCGGATGGACCTCGTCGCCGGGGTCTCACGGGCGCTCTTCGCTCCCGAGGACGGACGGCCGGGGCTGCCCCGCGTCCCCGGCTCGGCGGTGCTGCCCTGCGGGCCGGACCTGACGCGTTTCCGGCCGCTGCCGCGGGCAGAGGCGCGGCGGGAGCTGGGACTGGACCCCGAGGGCCGCTATCTGCTCTTCCCGGCCAATCCCGCGCGCCCGGAGAAGCGCGCCGACCGGGCGCGGGAGCTGGCCGCGGCAGCCGGGGCCGAACTGCTGACCGGCGGCGCGATCGATCCCGAGCAAATGCCGCTCTGGGTCAATGCCGCCAACGCGGTGCTCGTCACCTCCGACTACGAGGGCTTCGGGATGGTCTGCGTCGAGGCCCTCGCCTGCGACGTGCCGGTCCTCTCCACCCCGGTCGGGATCGCCCCGTTCGCGCTCGCCGGCCTCGAGGGCGCGCTCTGCGCACCGTTCGACCTCGACACCTGGAGCGCTGCCGCCCGACCCCATTTGGAGGCGCCGGACCCGCGACTGCGTGGCGCCGCCCGCGCCGCCGCCTTCTCGGCGGAGCGCATGGGCGCGCGGGTGGTCGAGGCCTACCGTGACGTTCTCGCCGCCCCGTAATAGATTGAGCGTCTTGAGTGAGGAAACCGCCAAGCCGAGCGTCGAAGAGCTGAGCGCCCGCCTCGAACAGGAGCGCAATCGCGCCGCCGATGCGCTCGAGGACCTGGCCGCCACCCACGAGGAGGATCTGCGCCGCGAGCGCGAGGCAAAAGAGATGGCGCTGACCGCAGCCGAGGGCCGCTTGGGAGAGATCGAGAAGCAGGCCGAAGCAGCGGAGAAGCGGGTCGAGGAGGCCGAACGCCGCGCCGCCGAAGCCGAGGCCGCGGTCTCCGACGAAGCGGCCCGCGCGCGCGAATCCGCCGCCGCCTGGCTTCGCGGTCAGGTCGAGGCGATCCGCAGAGAGGCGCGGGGATAGCCGCAATCGCCGAGTTCGACGTCGCCGTCGTCGGCGGCGGCGCCGCGGGACTCTGGACGGCGCTGCGCGCGGCCGAGGCCGGCGGCCCGGTCTGCCTTGTCTCCCGCACACCGCTCTCTCAGAGCGCAAGCTTCTGGGCCCAAGGGGGGCTGGCCGCGGCGCTGGACCCCGGCGACTCGCCCGAGCGCCACGCCGCCGACACGATCGCCGCGGGCCGGGGGCTCTGCCGCCCCTCCGCCGTCCAGGTCTTGGCAAGAGAAGCGCCGGGCGCCGTCCACGAGCTGATCGAGCGCGGAGTCGTCTTCGACCGCGACGAGGAAGGCGAGCTGGCGCTGGGCCTCGAGGGCGGGCACACCCGGCGGCGCATCGTCCACTCCGGCGGCAGCCAGACCGGTCACGAGATCACCTCGAAACTGGCGGCGATGGTCGCCGGCGAACCGCGGATCGAGGTTCTCGAGAAGACCTCGGCGCTGGCGCTGTGGAGCGACGGCGAGCGCTGCCACGGGCTGCTGACCGAAAATGGCCCACTGGCGGCGACGGCGACCGTTTTGGCTACAGGGGGCGCCGCGGCCCTCTGGAAGCGAACCACCAACCCGTGGGGAGCGATCGGCGCCGGCCCGGTCCTGGCCGCAGCGGCGGGAGCCGACCTCGCCGACCTCGAGTTCTGTCAGTTCCACCCGACCGCGCTGGCGCTCCCCGGCACCCGTTTCGACGGGATGCTGGTCACCGAGGCGGTGCGCGGCGAGGGAGCGAAGCTGCTCGACGCGACCGGCCGGCGCTTCACCGACGAGCTTGCCCCACGGGACGCGGTCACCGCGGCGATCCTCGCCCGGATGGAGGCCGACGGATCCTCCCACGTCCAGCTCGACCTGCGCCCGGTCGACCCGGCTCGCTTCCCCAGCATCTTCACCTCGCTTGCCGAGGCCGGGCTGGACGCCCGCTCGGAGCCGGTGCCGGTGGCTCCCGCCTCCCACTACGTGATGGGTGGAATAGCGGTCGACCTCGACGGGCGCTCCTCCCTCTCCGGCCTCTTCGCCGTCGGTGAGTGCGCCTGCACGGGGCTGCATGGCGCCAACCGGCTCGCCTCCAACTCGCTCAGCGAGTGCTTCGTGTTCGGCGCGCGCGCCGCGACGGCGGCGTTGGAGGAGACCGGCGCGACGGAACGCCCACCGCTGCCGGACTGGCGCTTCGAGCCGCCGACGGAGGCGACCCGCGACACGGTCTGGCGCTTGGCCGGTCCAGTGCGTCGCGTCGAGCAGCTGCGCGAGCTGCTCGACGACCCCTACCCCCTGGCCGGCGCTATCGCCGCCTGCGCCCTCGAGCGGCGCGAGTCCCGCGGTGGCCACCTCCGCGCCGATTTCCCGGCGATGGACCCCGCGCTCGACGGCATCCACATAGTCCGCGCCGCCGACGAAACGATCCGCCGCGAAGAGTGGGGCTAACCGCCAAGATTCCGCTCCGCTGTTCCTTATGTGTCCTATGCGGACATAGGGAACAGCGGAATGAGCATTAGCGTCCAGGAATGCTTCTTGGAGTTGACGTAGGAGGGACCTTCACCGACGCCGTCCTCTTCGACGGCGCGACGCTCCACACGGCGAAGACGCCGACGACGCCCGGGGAGGAGTCGGTGGGGACGATGGCGGCGATCGAGCAGGTGCTGCGGCGAGCCGGGGCGCGCGCCGCCGACGTCGAGTCCTTCTCCCACGGGATGACCGTCGGCACCAACGCGCTGCTCGAAGAGCGCGGCGCCCGCACCGCGTTGATCGCCACCCGCGGCTTTGCCGACCAGCTGGAGATAGGCCGTCAGAACCGCCCCGACCTCTATCGCCTCTGCGCGCCGAAGCCGGCGCCGCTGGTCGAGCCGCAGATGCGCTTCGAAGCCGCGGAGCGAATGGGGCCGGAGGGAGCGATCCAACTCCTCGCCGACGGCGAGCCGGAGCGGCTGGCGCAGGCGCTGCGCGAGTCCGGCGCCGAGTCGGTTGCGGTCTGCCTGCTCTTCTCTTATGTGGATCCCGCACACGAACGGCGCATCGCCGAACACCTGCGCCGGGAGCTGCCCGGCGTCCACGTCTCCGCATCGCATGAGGTGCTGCCGCGCTTCCGCGAGTACGAGCGCTGCTCCACGACGGCGATCGACGCCTACCTCTCCCCCTTGCTCGGCGACTACCTGAGCCGACTCAAGGATGTCGCCGCCGATGCCGGACTTCCGCAACCCCTTGTGATGCGCTCCTCGGGAGGAGTCACCGGCGCCGAGGAGGCGGCCCGCGCCGGCGCCTGGAGCGTGCTTTCGGGGCCCGCCGGCGGCGCGGTCGGCGCGAGCCTACTGGCCGGCATCTCCGGCGACGGCAACGCCCTCGGCTTCGACATGGGTGGGACCTCGTGTGACGTATGCGTAGTGGAGGACGGCAAAGTGCGTCGCACCGACTCCCGCACGATCGGCGGTCGCGTGATCCAGCTGCCGATGGTCGACGTGCACACGGTCGGCGCGGGCGGCGGCTCGGTCGGCTGGCGCGACCCCGGCGGGGCGCTGCGGGTCGGGCCGCGGTCTGCGGGCGCCGATCCCGGGCCTGCCTGTTACGGCGGCGGCGGCGCCGAGCCGACCGTCACCGACGCCAACCTGCTGCTCGGCTACCTGGCGGCCGACTCCAAGCTGGCCGGCGGGGTCGCCCTGGACGTCGGCGCGGCGCGCGGCGCGGTCACGCGCCTCGCGGATTCGCTCGGGCTGGATGAGTTGGAGGCCGCGGAAGGAATCGTCCGCGTCGCCAACCAGGAGATGGTGCGAGCGCTTCGCGTTGTCACCGTCGAGCGCGGCGTCGACCCGCGCCGCTTCGCCTTGCTGCCATTCGGCGGCGCTGGGCCGATGCACGCCGCCGCGATCGCCGCCGAGCTTGGAGTCGAGCGAATCCTCTGCCCGCGCGCCGGCGGCGTCCTCTCCGCGCTCGGCCTCTGCGCCTCGGATCGCCGTCGCGACACCGCCCGCACGGTGATGCTGAGCGGTCGGGCGCTGACCGCGGCGCGGATCGCCCGCGAGGTCGAAGACCTCATCGCCACCGAAGACCATGACCTACAGGGGGCCGAGCCCGAGGTCGCCTTCGGGATGCGCTATCGCGGCCAGGCCTTTGAGCTGACGATTGCCGGGCCGGTCGATCCCGACCCCGCCGACCTGGCCGAGCGCTTCGCCGCCGCCCACGAGGAGCGCTATGGCTATCGCGACCCCGCGGGCGAAATCGAGTTGGTCGATATCCGTCTGGCGATGGTCGTCACCGGCCCCCAACCGCAGCCCGCGGCATCCGTCGCGGGAAGGCTGGTCGAGAGCGCCCGCCGCGCCCGCTTCGGGGGTGAGTGGATTGAAGCGAGGGTGCTGCGCGGAGAACCGCCCGCCGGCGCGCGGGCCGAGGGCCCGGCGATCTTCGAGCTACCGGAGGCGACCTTCGTCTTGCCGCCCGGCTGGAGCGCCGAGGTCGACGACACTGGCACGATCCGCGCCCAAACCCGCAAACGAGCTTCCGCTGCGACTTATCCCCGTATATCGGGGATAAGTCGCAGCGGAACGGCGCAGTTGGGGCCCATTGAGCTGCAGGTGATGAGCGGCGGCTTGCGCGCCGCCTGCGAGGAGATGGGCGCGGTCCTGATCCGCGCCTCGCACTCGGCCAACATCAAGGAACGACGCGACTGCTCGACCGCGCTTTTCGACGCCCGGGGTGAGCTGGTCATGCAAGCCGAGCACATCCCCGTCCACCTCGGCTCGATGCCCGATGCGGTGGCGGCGATCCTCGACCGCGAACAACGGCCGGGCGAAGCATGGATCCTCAACGATCCCTACCGGGGCGGCACCCATCTCCCCGACATCACCCTCATAGATCCGGTCTTCGTCGAAGGCTCGCTACTCGGGTTCGTGGCCAGCCGCGCCCACCACGCCGATGTCGGCGGCCCCACGCCGGGTGGAATGCCCGCCGGCTCGACCCGCCTGGAAGACGAAGGCGTCGTGATCCCGCCGACACGTGCCGACGACGAAACGCTGCGCGAGCTGGCCGAACGGATGCGCTCGCCGCGCCAGCGCCTCGCCGACCTGCGCGCCCAGCGCGCCGCCAACCGAGTCGGCGCCCAGCGGCTGATCGAACTGGCCGAGCGCCACGGCCTCGACGAGTTGCGCGCCGGGATGGCCGAGACCCTCGCCTACGCCGAACGCCGCACCCGCGCCGCCCTGGCCAACCTCCCCGACGGGACCTACACGGCCGAGGACGTGCTGGAGGACGACTTTCATTCCGCTGCGACTTATCCCGGACATGCAGGGATAAGTCGCAGCGGAGCGTCGCGGGACGTGACGTTGCGGGTTGCGGCCACGATCGAAGGGGACCGGCTCACGCTCGATTTCACCGGCACCGACGCCCAGGTGGAGGGCAATCTCAACTGCCCGCTCTCCGTCACCAAGTCTGCCGCCTTCTTCGCCGTCCGGGCCCTGACCGACCCCGACGCCCCACCCTCCGCCGGCGCCCACCGCCCGATCGAGGCGATCGCGCCGGAGGGCTGCCTGCTCAACGCCCACCCGGGAGCCGCGGTCGCCGCTGGAAACGTCGAGACCTCCAGCCGCGTCGCCGACCTGGTCATCTCCGCGCTGGGGTGCGCCCTCCCGGCTCCCGCCCAGGGCCAGGGAACGATGAACAACCTGACGCTTGCCGGAGAGGGCTTCACCTATTACGAAACGCTTGGCGGCGGCCAGGGGGCATGCCCCGACGCCGATGGCCCGAGCGCCATCCACGTCGCGATGTCGAACACCCTCAACACGCCGATCGAGGCGCTTGAAACCGAATTTCCCCTGCGGGTGCGGGAGCTGTCGGTGCGGCGGGGCAGTGGGGGCGACGGGCGGCAGAACGGGGGCGATGGCATCGTCCGCGATATCGAGGCCCTGGCGCCGATGCGATTCACGCTGATCACCGAACGCCGTCGCCATCCCCCGCGCGGTCGCGACGGCGGCGCCGACGGCGCCCCTGGGCGCAATCTCGTCAACGACGAGCCACTTCCAAGCAAGGCCGAAGGCAGCCTCAGACCCGGCGACAGGCTGCGAATCGAGACTCCGGGCGGGGGCGGAGCAGGCTCAAAGGACCATTAATTTGGCGATTTGGGTCGCCTCGTCTAAACTGCTGAATCCAGGCGGCGTCAGTCGTCAAGACAGGGCTTGAGGCGTCCTCCTCCCAGTCACAGATTCACCGACCTTCTCAGGTACAGCTTCCAAATGCCGATCGCTTTCAAGGAATGGGCCGTAACGGTTCGTGCGCTCTCCGAGGGTGAGCAGCTGCTTACCCTGCGCAAGGGCGGCATCCGCGAGGAGAACAAGCACTTCGAGCTCGACCACGAGCGCTTCTTCCTCTACCCCACCTTCGACCATCAGCGCAACGACCTCGTGCGCGAGTCCCACCATCCCGAGCTGCGCCGCGCCCTCGAGGAGGGCGTCTGGCCCGACGAGGAGCCACCCCCCAGGGCGCTGCTCCAAGACGGCGGCATCGCCCAGCCGGACCGCGTGCGGCTGCGCGCTTGGGCCGAGGTGACCGACCACGTGACGATCACCGATCCCCGCGTCGTCGACGCCCTCTCCCCCTTCTACGTCTGGACCCCCGACTACGCCGAGAAGCGGCTCAACTGGAAGCGGCGCCACCCCCTGCACATCCTGTTGCTGCGGGTCCATCGCATTCCCCGGCCGGTCACCGTCCGGGTTCGCGAGGAGTACCACGGCTGCCGCTCCTGGGTCGAGATCGACCGCGACCTGCCCTTCGAGGGAACCCCGGTGATGGCCGACGAGGAGTTCGACCGCGCCCGCGCGGAGATCAAGGCGGTCTGTGCGGGCGACGCTGAGCTCGCCTTGGCCTAGGTGCCTTGGGTCGAGACTGAGTCTCTTTCTTTTACCGCCCGCCACGACAGCGGCGACACGGCTTTCGCCGAGCGGACTCTCGATCGGATGGAGGACTTGCGGCTGAGGCTGGAGGACCGCTTCGAGGTCGTCCCGGGCGACGTCTCCGTCGTCGTCCACACCAATCCCGCCTGGCTCTCGCTCGCCCATCCCTTTCTGCCCGCTGCGCGCTGGTCGGCCGCCCCCGCCGGGCGCCGCTACCTCGCCGGCTGGGCGATGGCGACGGAGCTGCACGTCCTCAACGATCCCCATATGGAGCGGCGCGCCGCGGGGGAGGACTCGCGCGAGGCGCTGCGCGGCACCGCCGAGCGCCTCTACGCGCAGCTGGTGATCGCCGCCAACAACCCCGATCTCCCCCCTTCCTGGACGCCGCGCCGCTTCGCCCGCTACCTCGGCTGGGCCTGGCTGGCGGAGGGGGGCGCGCAGTACTTCGCCCGCCAGGTCGGCCTCTACCGGGCGGCGACGATCCGCCGCCTGCGCGAGAGCTCCCGCCCCTCCTTCCCGCCCTCTCGCCGCGACGCCGTGATCCTCGGCGGCACGATCTTCGACCTGCTGGAAAACGAACGCGGGCCCGAGGCCTGCGAGCGCCTCGCCCTGCAACTGTTGCCCGGCGGCGCCACGCCGACCCTGGAGGCCGCATTCGAAGGCCGCATCGGCGACATCGAAGCAGCCTGGCGCGATTACCTGCGGGAGATGAACCGGCCCAGCGGCGTCAGCTAGCGAGCGCCGGGCGTCCCCTCCAAGACCTCCCGCGCCTTCTCGGCGACCGCCTCGGGGACGAGGATGTCGCGCGGGCCGGCGGCGAGGAAGTCGGGAACGTCGAATCCGCGCGTTCGCTGCAGCATGCTGGGAATCCCGTGCTCGGAGAGCAGTCCCTGGATCATCTCCGCCTCCGCCTGGTTGCCGGCGTAGGCGACCTTGACCAGTGGAGCACCGCTACTCGACGACGAGCTCGGCATCGGCGATCTTCAGATCTCTGAGCCAGTAGCCCTTCACGTCCGGCGAGTCCGGGTTCTGGAGGGAGACGATCACCCAGACCGGATCGGGCCACGCAACCGCCTGGTTCACGTCGGTCTGGGACGGATACGCCGCGCTCTTCGTGTGGGAATGGTAGATCCCCAGCAGTTCCTTGCCGTCGTCCTCAATCGCCTTCCAGGCGTTGTATTGCTCCTGGGGGTCCATCTCGAAGCGCAGCGGGCTTGCCGCCGCATTCGGCACCCTGAGGACGTCGGTGGCCACCCCGTCGACGCCGCCGATCAACCCGCAGCACTCGTTCGGCACGTCCTCCCGAGCATGGGAGACGACCTCGTCGATCAAGGCCTGGGAGATCCGCATCTGCGGATTACCACCAGACGGTGGAGTCGATGTCCTCTAGCTCTTCGATCGGTTTGGTGTAGACGCCGGAGGAGAGGTACTTCCAGCCGTCGTCGGGGATGAGGAAGACGACATTGCCGCCGTCGAGCTCGCCGGCGAGGCGGGCGGCGATCGCGGCGATCGCTCCCGAGGAGACGCCGGCGAAGATCCCTTCTTCCTCCAGCAGGCGCTTGGTCCAGACGATCGCGTCGCGGTTGGAGACCATGATCTTGCGGTCGAACATGGCGAGGTCGATGATCGGCGGAATGAAGCCGTCGTCGAGCGAGCGCAGGCCCTGCACAAGCTCGCCCTGCATCGGCTCGGCGGCAACGATCAGGGTCTCGGGGTTGGCCTCCTTCAACCGTCTGCCGTTGCCCATCAGCGTGCCGCCGGTGCCGAGCCCGCCGACGAAGGCGGTCACCTCGTCGAGATCCTCGAGGATCTCGACCGCCGTGCCCTCGTAATGGGCACGCGGGTTCGCCTCGTTGCCGTACTGGTAGGGCATGTAATAAGAAGAGTCGGCCTCGGCCATCTCCAGCGCCAGCTCAACCGCGCCGTTGGATCCCTTCGCGCCCTCCGAGTAGACGATGTCTGCCCCGTACATGCTCAACAGCTGGCTGCGCTCCCCGGTGACGTTGTCCGGCATCACCACCTTCAGCGGATAGCCGCGCAGCTTGCAGATCATCGCCAGGGAGATGCCGGTGTTGCCGGAGGTGGGCTCGAGCAGCGTCTGCCCCGGCTCGATCAATCCCCGCTCCTCAGCCGACTCGATCATCGCCTTGGCGACGCGGTCCTTGACCGAGCCGGTCGGGTTGCGACCCTCGAGCTTGGCGAAGATCTTCACCTCGGGCTTCGGGGAGAGCCGCGAGAGCTGCACCATCGGCGTGCCGCCGATCGACTCGACGATGTCGCCGAAACGCCCCCCGCAGGGCCGGTTCTGGAGCTCCTCCAGCATTACTTCAAAAAGTATAGCCTCGCACCCACGTTCCGCTGTTCCTTATGTGTCCTCCGCGGACAAAAGGAACAGCGGAGCGACTCCTTTTGGTTAGCCGCCGGCCATTGCGGGCAGGATCACGACGGTGTCGCGATCGGACACCGCAGTGTCGAGCCCGTCGAGCACCCGCACATCCTCGTCGTTGAGATAGACGTTGACGTAGCGGTTGAGGTCGCCGTCCTCGCCGAAGAGCTGGGACTCGGTGTCGGGGTGTGCGACGGTCAGCGCCCGCAACACCTCGCCGACGTTGCCGCCCCCGGCCTCGACCTCGGGCTGCCCGCCCGTTTGCGGGCGCAGGACCGGGGGGATGCGAACGATTGCCATCGGGCCGGAAACCTACCGGCTAGCCGGCGCAGAAAGCCTCGTAGTCGGGGAACTTGCCCATCTCCGACTCGGGGACCTCCGGCGCGTTCTCGCCGCAGATCGGGCACGCCGGATCGCGCCGCACCTTCAGCTCGGTGAAGCGCGTGCCCAGCGCTTCGTAGAGAAGGAGCCGGCCGACGAGCGGGTCGCCGACGCCGAGCACCAGCTTGATCACCTCGTTCGCCTGCAGCGTCCCCATCGTCCCGGCCATCACCCCGAGCACCCCGTTGGCGGAGCAGCTCGGCGCCAGCTCGGCCGGCGGCGGCGTCGGGTAGAGGCAGCGGTAGCAGGGGCCCTCGAAGGGAACGAAGGTGGAGATCTGCCCGTCGAAGCTGAGAATCGACGCCGAGACGACCGGCTTGCGCAGGCGCACCGAGGCGTCGTTGAGCAGGTACCGGGTCGGAAAGTTGTCGGCGCCGTCGACGATCACGTCGTAGTCGCGAATGACGTCGAGGATGTTGCCGGCGTCGAGGCGCATGTTGTGCTCGACCACCTCGACGTCTGGGTTGAGCGCCTCGATCGTCACACGCGCCGAACTCGTCTTCGACTCCCCGATCCGCTCCGTGTTGTGGATCACCTGGCGCTGCAGGTTGGAGGCGTCGACCACGTCGTCGTCGACCAAGCCCAGAGTGCCGATCCCCGCCGCCGCCAAGTACAGCGCCGTCGGCGCGCCCAACCCGCCGGCGCCGAGCAGGAGGACCTTCGCGTTCAGCAGCTTCAGCTGGCCCTCCACCCCCACCTCGGGCAGCAGCGTGTGGCGGGAGTAGCGGTCGCGCTGCTCAGGGCTCATCCCCTCTGCGGCGACGACAGGCAAACCCTGCTCCTGCCAGGCGAGGATGCCGCCGGCCATCGAAGCGACGTCCTCGTAGCCCATGTCCTCCATCTGGGCGGCGGCGATCGCCGAGCGGTTGCCGCTGCGGCAGTAGAGGATCGTGCGGGCGGCCTTGTCGGGGGCGGCCGCCTCGATCTCCTCCTTGAGCAGGCCCGGGGGCACCAGCTTGCCTCCCTCGAGGTGGGATTCCTGGTACTCGTGCGGCTCGCGGGTGTCGATCAGGACGACGTCGCCGGCCTCGATCTCCTGCTCGGCCTCGAAGGGCTCGATCTCCTCGATCGGAGCCCGGACTGCACCCTCCATCGAAATCTCCTAAATCCGGATCAGCTTTACTTCAAAAAGTATAGCGAGGTCCCGAGCTAACCGAGGCTCGGGCGCATCTGGCGGAGCCTTCTCACCCGCTCCTCGATCGGCGGGTGGGTCGAGAAGAGGCCGCCTATGCCCTTCGCCGAGAAGGGCTTGACGATGTAGAGCGGCTCCGCCGCCTGGTTGACGTGCATCGGCATCGCCGCCGCCCCCTGCTCCAAGCGCAGCAGCGCGCTGGCCAGCGACTCCGGGTTGCCGCAGATCGCCGCCCCGCCCGCGTCGGCCGCGTACTCGCGCTGGCGCGAGATCGAGAGCTGGATGATCGTCGCCGCGATCGGCGCCAAGAGGACCAGCGCCAGCGAGGCGACCAGCCCCAGCGGGCCGGAATCCTCGTCGCCGCCGAACCAGAGCAGCATGTAGCCGAGATATGTGATCGCCGCGCCGATCGTCGCCGCGACCGACTGGATCAGGATGTCGCGGTGTCTGATGTGGGCCAGCTCGTGGGCGAGGACGCCGCGCAGCTCGTCCTCGGAGAGCAGGGTGAGGATCCCCTGGGTCACGGCGACGGCCGAGTGCTCGGGGTTGCGGCCGGTGGCGAAGGCGTTGGGCTGGTCCTGCGGGATCACGTAGAGGCGCGGCATCGGCAGCCCGGCGCGAGTGGTCAGCTCCCGCACCGCCTGGTAGAGCTTCGGCGCCTCGGACTCGGAGACCGGCTTGGCGCCGCTCATTTTCAGCGCCATCTTGTCGCTGAAGAAGTAGGCGCCCATGTTCATCAGGGCGGCCATCCCGAGGAAGAGCAGGGCCGTGCTCTGCCCGCCGATCGCAAAGCCGATCACGACGAAGAGGCCCGACAGCACCGCCAGCAGGATCGTGGTCCGCAGGGTGGCGCCGAAAGTCGACTGCTTGGTGGTGGTCATTGCCGCTGTTGCTCCTCCGTAGGTTGCTCCACTGATTATGCCGCAGCCCGTCGCTGGGAAAGCGGATCTCCCCTCGATCGGCAGAGCGCTCGAGTTCTCCCAGGAGAACCTGCCCTGGGTGGTCAACGCCTACGTGCTCACCTTCGGCGGCTTTCTTTTGCTCGGCGGTCGAACCGCCGACCTGCTCGGGCGCCGACGCGTGTTCATGGCCGGCCTGCTGCTGGTCGCGGTCGCCTCGCTCGCCGCCGGCTTCGCGGCCACAGAGGGGCAACTGATCGCCGCGCGCGCCGCACAAGGCCTCGGCGCCGCGATCATCTCCCCCGCCGCGCTCTCGATCGTCACCACCACCTTCAGCGACGGGGCCGAGCGCAACAAGGCGCTCGGGGTCTGGGGCGCGGTCGCCGGCTCGGGCGGCGCGGCCGGGGTCCTTCTCGGCGGCATCCTCACCGATGGCCTCGGCTGGGAGTGGGTGCTGTGGGTGAACGTGCCGGTCGCCCTGATCGCGCTGGCGCTGACCCCACGGTTGATCGCCGAGAGCCGCGCCGAACACGCGACCCGCGCCTTCGACGTCGCCGGCGCGGTCACCGTAACCGTGGCGCTGTCGATCCTGGTCTACGCGCTCGTCGACGCGACCGACGCCGGCTGGGGATCGAGCCAGACGATCGGCCTGATCGCGCTTTCGGCCCTGTTGCTGGCGACCTTCATCGCGATCGAGCTGCGCTCCGCCAAGCCGCTGGTGCCCTTCTCGATCTTCCGCATCCGGACGCTGACCGGCGCCAACGTGGTCGGCCTGCTGGTAGGCGCCTCGCTGTTCTCGATGTTCTTCTTCATCTCCCTCTACATGCAGCAGGTGCTCGGCTACAGCGCCATCCACGCCGGTCTCTCCTACCTGCCGCTGGCCGTGCTGATCATGGCCTCGGCCGGCATCGCCTCC
Source organism: Solirubrobacterales bacterium (assembly GCA_035558955.1). GTDB lineage: Bacteria > Actinomycetota > Thermoleophilia > Solirubrobacterales > 70-9 > DASVDE01. Next base: position 28,831 of record DATMBX010000017.1, read on the forward strand.
CAGCTCGTGACGAGACTCGGCTACAAGCCGGTTCTCGCCGTCGGGATGCTGTTCATCGTCGTCGGCCTGGTCTGGTTCAGCCAAGTGTCCGTCGGGGGCGGCTTCACCACCGACATCCTCGGGCCGTCGCTGTTCGCGGCGGCGGGGCTCGGCTTCGCCTTCGTGACGACCACAATCGCGGCCGTCTCCGGCGTCGAGGAAAGCGAGGCCGGCCTCGCCAGCGGGCTGATCAACACCTCGCAGCAGATCGGCGGCGCGCTCGGCCTCGCGGTGCTCTCAACCGTGGCGACCTCGCGCACCGAGGACGTGATGTCCTCCGGCGCCTCGAGCCTTGACAACGGCCTCACCGAGGGCTTTCAGGCCGCCTTCCTCGGCGGCGCCGGGTTCGCCCTGCTCGGCTTCGTGCTGACGCTCGTCCTGATTCGCGGTCGCGACAGCCGAGCGCACGTCGAGCTCGGCAAGGCGGCGGCGGGCGAAGCCTCCGCGTAGAACGGGCCGGCCTCCATAACCGACCGTTCTTGTAGGATTTAATGGATGCTGTTCTCGACCAAAGCCGAGTACGGAGTGCGACTAATGGTCGAGCTGGGTCGCCAGCCCGGCTCGATGCCGGTCTCCCTCAGCGCCGTCGCCGAAGCGGAGCGGCTGCCCCTCTCCTACCTGGAGCACCTGGTGGCGAAACTGCGCAAGGCCGGGCTCGTCACCTCGACCCGCGGCGCCCACGGCGGCTATCGCCTGGCGATGCCGGCCGAGGAGATCACGATGGATTCGGTGGTGGAGGCGCTGGAGGGGCAGATCGCCCCGATGGAGTGCTTTCACGAGACGCCGGAGGGCAAGGTGCTCTGCTCACACGAGAACGACGGCGACCGCGCCTGCGCGACGAAGCTGCTGTGGACGCGCGTGCAGGGCGGCGTCACCAAGGCCCTGGCGGGCACGACGCTGGCCGAGCTGGTGGAGTTCTCCAGCCCCGAAACGCGTCGCGAAGCGGCTGCCGTCGGCAGCGCCGCCTGACCCTGACTTTCAAACCAGAAACGGAGTGACATTGGCTGAGCTGGAAATTCGCAACCTGCACGTGAGCGCCGAGGACAAGCAGATCCTGCGCGGGCTCGACCTCGACGTCGAGAAGGGCAAGGTCCACGCCCTGATGGGTCCTAACGGGTCCGGCAAGTCGACTCTGGCCAACGCGATCATGGGCCACCCGGCGCTCGAGGTGACCGAGGGCTCGATCGTCTTCAAGGGTGAGGACATCACCGAGGCCGACCCCGACGAGCGCTCGCAGGCGGGCCTCTTCATGGCCTTCCAGTACCCGGTCGCGATCCCCGGCGTTTCGGTCAGCAAGTACCTGCGGATGATCATCAACGCCCGCCGCGAAGCGAAAGGCGAAGAGCCAATCAAGATCAAAGACTTCGCCAAGCTCGCCAGAGAGGCGATGGAGCTGGCGAACATCCCCCAGGACTTCTCCAGCCGCTACCTCAACGACGGCTTCTCCGGCGGCGAGAAGAAGCGGATGGAGCTGCTGCAGCTGGCGCTGCTGCGGCCGGAGATCGCGGTGCTCGACGAGACCGACTCCGGTCTCGACATCGACGCCCTGCGAGTGGTCGCCGAAGGTGTCAACAAGTTTGCCGGCCCCGACATGGGCGTTCTGATCATCACCCACTACCAGCGCATCCTGCACATGGTGAAGCCCGACTTCGTCCACGTCATGTTCGAGGGGCGGATCGTCAAAGAGGGCGGGCCGGAGTTGGTCGGCGTGCTCGAGGAGAAGGGCTATGGCTGGATCCGCGAGGAGGTAGAGGCGGGCGCTTCTGCCTAGCCTCGGGAACATGGAGCCGACGAGCACCAAGAGCTCCGTCCAGGCGCCGGCGTTCCCGATCGAGAAGGTGCGCGCAGCCTTTCCGGCGCTGGAGCGGGAAGTGCACGGGCGGCCGGTCGCCTACCTCGACAGCGGCGCCAGCGCACAGCGGGTGCTTGCCTCGATCCAGGCGGTCGATCGCTACGAGCGCCGCCATCACTCCAATGTTCACCGCGGCGCGCACACGATGTCGGCGGAGGCGACCGCGGCCTACGAGGGGGCGCGCGCGACGGTGGCCGACCACATCGGCGCCGCCGACCGGCGCGAGGTGGTCTTCGTCCGCAACGCGACCGAGGCGATCAACCTGGTGGCGCGGGCGTGGGGGGAAGCCAACGTCGGCGAGGGCGACCGCATCGTCCTCACCGAGATGGAGCACCACTCCAACATCGTCCCCTGGCAGCAGCTAGCGGAGCGGGTTGGCGCCGAGATCGACTGGGCGCCGGTCACCGACGAGGGACTGCTCGACATGGATGCCTTCGCGACACTGCTGGAGCGGGGCCCGAAGCTGGTCGCGGTGACCCACGTTTCCAATGTGCTCGGAACCGAGAACCCGCTGGCCGAGATCTCGCGCCTGGCGCACGACGCCGGCGCCCTGATCCTCGCCGACGGCGCCCAGGCGGCGCCGAAGCTGCCGCTCGACGTTGGCGCGCTGGGCGTCGACTTCTATGCGGTCACCGGACACAAGCTCTACGCCCCGACCGGAATCGGCGCCCTCTGGGGCAGGCTCGACCTGCTGCGCGCGATGCCGCCCTTCCTCGGCGGGGGATCGATGATCCGCAAGGTGACGCGGGGTGGAACCACCTACGCCGACCCACCCACTCGCTTTGAGGCGGGAACTCCCGCGATCGCGCAGGCGATCGGGATGGCCTCGGCGCTGCGCTGGCTCGACGGCCTGGGGATGGACGCGGTTCTGCAGCACGAGCGCGGGATCGCCGACTACGCACTGGAGCGCCTGGCCGAGGTGCCGGGGCTGCGCATCTTCGGCCCCCCGCCCGGCCCCGAGCGGGTCGGCCCGGTCTCCTTCGAGCTGGAAGGAGTCCATGCCCACGACGTCTCCGAGATCCTCGACCGCCACGGCGTCGCCATCCGCGCCGGCCACCACTGCGCCCAGATCCTGATGGATCGCCTCGGCGTCGCCGCCACCGCCCGCGCCAGCTTCGCCGTCCACACCATCCCCGAGGAGATCGACCGCCTGGTCGAGGGCCTCCAAGACGCGCGCAAGGTCTTCGGCCTCTGATGGACGAGCTTTACCGCGATCAGATCCTCGAGCACTACAAGCGGCCGCATAACTTTGGACGGCTGGAGAGACCGGACCTCGAGTTTGAGGACAACAATCCCTTCTGCGGCGACGAGCAGCACGTGACGATCCGGCTCGACGAAGAGGGCAAGGTGGCCGAGATCGCTTTCGAGGGGCAGGGTTGCGCGATCTCCACCGCGGCGACTTCGCTGCTCACGGACGAGCTGGCCGGTAAGAGCCGCGAGGAGCTGCTGCGACTGCCGAAGGAGTACGTCCTCGACCTGCTTGGGATCGAGATCTCGGCGACGCGGATGAAGTGCGCGATGCTGGGGCTGAAGGTCGTGAAGAGCGCAAGCCTCGGCAAGCCGGCCGACTGGGAGGACGAGGGCGAACCGGGAGACCCAGCCGAAGCAACGACGCTCTAACCGTTCCGCTGCGACTTATGCGTGTATGTCAGGCATATGTCGCAGCGGAACGCATCCCTAGGGGGCGCTCGCCTGGGCTTCTTCACTGAGCGCGATCACGGCGAAGCTCGCACCCCACGGATCGGTGAGGATCGCGAAGCGGCCGGCGGGGATGTCGATCGGCTCGACCATCACGTTGCGACCCGGTAACCGCCGGTCTGCTCCGCGTTCCCGTCCGCTTCGACGCTCCAGCCGAAGAGAGCGCCGTAGAACTCAGCGGCGGCATCCTGGTCGGGCGTGCCAAGGTCAACCCAGCACGGGGCCGGGGCCGCCCGCTAAAATCCGACTGTAGAAGTAGGATTAAGTCGCAACCCGCACTAACCGTCGCAGGTCGCAATCTTGGAGCCCTCTTGACCGAAGCCGCAACGACAACCGTTCCCGTCTGCCCGCTCACCGAGCTGGGGCCCGGCGCGATGCGGCTGGTCGAGCACGACGGAACCAAGATCGGGGTCTTCAACTGCGACGGGGCGCTGTACGCGATCGAGGACCGCTGCTCACACGACGACGGGCCGCTCGCCGAGGGCGAGTTCGACACCGCCACCTGCACCGTCGAGTGCCCGCGCCACGGCTCGCTCTTCGACCTGACCACCGGCAGGCCGAAGACGCTCCCCGCCTATGCTCCGGTGCGAACGTTCCCGGTGTCCATCGAGGACGACACGATCATTCTGGAGGTCGATTGACCATGGCCACACCTGAGGCCGTCGCAGAGAAAAGAGAGCTCGCCGGGATCAACTCCGACTACAAGGAGAAGTTCGGCTTCCACGACTCGGAGACGGGCTACGCCTACAAGGCGCCCAAGGGGCTGAGCCGCGAGGTGGTCGAATCGATCTCCGAGTACAAGGACGAGCCGCAGTGGATGCGCGACTTCCGGCTCAAGGC
>DATMBX010000018.1:0-8495 GCA_035558955.1 Solirubrobacterales bacterium
GGCGTTTCCACCAGCCGCTCGAGCAGTCGCTCCAGGCTCGAGCCGTGGATCGCCAGCAGCTCGTCCTCGGCCCCGCGCGCCGAGCCCAACAGCCAGAGGAGTACGGCAACGTCGCCGACCAGGTCGAGCACCGTGCCCGGCCGCAGCGGATCGGCCAGCGCGGGCTCGATGCCGGCCGCCTCGATCTTGCTCAGCCCCGCCTTCTCGCGGCTGGTTCCGCGAACGGCCCAGCCCTCGCTGAGCAGTTCGGCTCCCAGCTGCCGCCCCCGGCAGCCGCAACCGACGATCAGCGCCCGCGCCACGCCGCCGGCTCAGCCGTCGAACGGATCGCCGCGGCGCAGTCGCTCGAGCTCCTCCGCTTCGACTTCGGCTCGCAGCGCCCCCTCGTCGATTGCGGGCGCGCCGCGGCGGCGACGCATCTCGTTCTGGGCGTCCAGCATCTGCTGCACGTCGTCGATTTCGTTCTGCGCTTCGACTTCGGGGGAGCGGGTGGGCTTCCAGTCGACGAGCTCGGCGCTGCTGCCGGGGTAGTAGTGGCCAATCAGCAGCAGGATGCCGACCAGCACGCCGAGCACCGCGAGAGTGATGAGGACCATGCCCACGGCCCGAGGATACGCCGGGAGGGCCACTCCCGTTTTAATCCGCCCATGGCGGAGGCCTACCTGCTCGACGCGATTCGCACCCCGATGGGTGCCTACCGCGGCGCCCTCGCCGGCGTCCGCCCGGACGACCTCGCCGCTCACGCGACCGGCGCCGTGGTCGAGCGCACCGGGGTGGATCCCGAGCGGATCGCCGAGGTCTACTTCGGCGCCGCCAACCAGGCCGGCGAGGACAACCGCGACGTCGCCCGGATGGCCGCGCTGCTGGCGGGCCTGCCAGCGAGCGTGCCCGGGGTGACCGTGAACCGGCTCTGCGCTTCCGGCCTCGACGCGGTCAACGCCGCCGCCCGTGCGGTGAAGCTGGGAGAGGGCGACTTCTACCTGGCGGGGGGCGTCGAGTCGATGAGCCGGGCGCCCTGGGTGGTCGAGAAGCCGGAGCGGAGCCTTCCTCGCGGGCCGCAGACGATGCACGACACGACCCTCGGCTGGCGCCTGATCAACCCGCGCATGGCCGAGCTCGGCGTCTCGACCGAGTCGATGGGCGAGACGGCGGAGAACGTCGCCGAGCGCTACGCGATCGGCCGCGAGGCTCAGGACGCCTACGCGCTGCGCAGCCACCAGCGGGCGGTGGCAGCCGTCGAAGCGGGCCGCTTCGAAGAGGAGATCGCCCCGATCGAGGCGCCGCGCGGGCGCGAGACCGTCACCGTCGCCGCCGACGAGGGCCCGCGTCCCGACGCTTCGGCGGAAAAGCTCGCCGGGCTGCGTCCGGTCTTCTGCGAGGGCGGCACCGTCACCGCCGGCAACGCCTCGACCCTCAACGACGGCGCCGCCTGCCTGCTGATCGCCTCCGAGGCGGGGGTCGACCGGCTCGGCGCCGAGCCGCTGGCGCGCGTCGTCTCCACCGGCGTCGCCGGAGTCGACCCCGCCTACATGGGAATCGGCCCGGTCGAGGCGGTCCCGCGCGCCCTCGCCGCCGCCGGCATCTCCCTCGACGACGTCGACCTGATCGAGTTGAACGAGGCCTTCGCCGCCCAGGTTCTGGCCTGCGCGCGGGAGCTGGGAATCGACGAAGAACGCCTCAACGTCAACGGCGGCGCGATCGCCCTCGGCCACCCACTCGGCTGCTCCGGCGCCCGCCTGACGACAACCCTCGTGCGCGAGCTAGGACGCCGCAACGCCCGCTACGGCGTCGCCACCCTCTGCGTCGGCGTAGGCCAAGGGCTGGCCACTGTGTTCGAACGAGCGTGAGCGCGGAGCGAACAAGCGTGCATATCTGATTCTTCGCGCCGTGAGCGAAGCGCGAAACAGTTGTGATGGATAGCCTCGCCGGTCCGATGAGCACGGTTTCCGAGCTGGCCAGCGTCGACGGGACGATCTCCCCGACGGGGGAGGCGGTTGTCCCACTCAAGGACGACGGCCTCTACCGCGGCGACGGCGCCTTCGAGGTGATCCGCATCTACGGCGGCAAGCTCTTCGCGCTGGCTGACCACATCGACCGGCTGCAGCGCTCCGCCGGGGCGATCCAGCTCGAGTTCGACCGCACCGCGCTGGAGCGGGAGATCGAGGCGCTGATGGCCGAAGCCGGAGACGCGGATGGCCAGCTGCGGCTGATCGTCACCCGCGGCGGGCGGCGCCTCGCGATGACCGAGCCTCTCCCCGCGCACGCCGAGACGCTGAAGCTCGCCACCGTCACCTACTGTCCGACGGTGATCCTCAACGGGGTCAAGTCGCTCTCCTATGCGGCGAACATGCAGGCGACGCGAATCGCCCAATCCCAGGGCGCCGACGAGGCGGTCCTCGTGCAGCCGGACGGCATCGTGCTGGAGCCGCCGACGTCGGCGATCTTCTGGGTCTCGCCGCAGGGCGCGCTGCGCACGCCGGCGCTCGACAACGGCGTACTTGAGTCGATCACCCGCGACCGCCTGGTCAAAGCCCTCGACGTCGAGGAGGGCGCCTGGCCGGTCGCCGACCTGCGTGCCGCCCAGGAGGCCTTTCTCGCCTCGACCACGCGGGAGATCCAGACCGTCTCCGCGATCGACGGCGCCGAGCTTCCCCAGTCCCCCGGTCCCCGCACCCGCGAAGCGCAGGAAGCCTTCGCGGCCACCCTTGGAAAGGAACTTTGACTTGGACTTCCAGTTGACCGACGAGCAGCGACTCATCTCCGAGGCGGCGCGCGAGTTCGCCGACCGCGAGATATTGCCGCGGGTAAAAGACAACGACCGCGCCGCTCGCTTCGACCGCGAACTGGCGAGCAAGCTGGGAGAGGTCGGCTACCTCGGGGCTCCCGTCGCCGAGGAGTACGGCGGTCGCGGGCTCGACTACATCGGCTACGGGTTGATCGTCGAGCAGGTCGGTCGCGCCGACTCCTCCGCCCGCACCGTGGTCTCGGTGCAGACCTCATTGGTCGCCGGCTCGATCGAGAAGTGGGGCACAGAAGAGCAGAAGCAGAAATGGCTGCCGCGGCTCTGCTCCGGCGAGGCGCTCGGCTGCTTCGGCCTGACCGAGCCCGACACCGGCTCCGACGCCGCCAACCTGCGCACGCGCGCGACCAAGACCGACTCGGGCTGGTCGATCAGCGGCCAGAAGATGTGGATCTCCCTCGGCAACTTCTCCGAGGTGGCGCTGATCTTCGCCCAGACCGACCCTTCGCTGAGACACCGGGGGCTCGCCTGCTTCCTCGTGCCGACCGCAAGCGAGGGCTTCACGACGCAGGAGATCCACGGCAAGCTCGGCCTGCGCTCCTCCGACACGGCGGAGCTGTCCCTCGACGAGGTCGAGGTCGGCGAGGACGCGATGCTCGGTGAGATCGGCGACGGCTTCAAGGTCGCGATGAGCGCCCTCGACAACGGCCGCTACAGCGTCGCCGCCGGCTGCATCGGCATCTGCGATGGCTGCGTGGAGGCCTCTGTGCAGTACGCGAAGGAGCGCAAGCAGTTCGGCGTTCCCCTCGCCCGCTTCCAACTCGTGCAGGAGATGATCGCCGACATGATCCTCAAGCGCGACGCCTCCCGGATGCTGGTCTACCGGGCTGGGGTGTTGAAGGACCAGGGCAAGCCGAACACGATGGAAACCTCTGTGGCCAAGCTCTACGCGACGGAGTCGGCGGTCGAGTGCGCCAACCTGGCGATCCAAGTCCACGGCGGCGCCGGCTACGTCGACGACTACCCGGTCGAGCGCTACCTTCGCGACGCGCGGGTGACGACTCTGTACGAGGGCACCTCCCAGATCCAGAAGCTGATCATCGGCCGAGCCGCGACCGGAATCAACGCGATGATGCCCCTCGAGGCGGAGTGAGCGAAGTCGTCGAGACCTCGCGCGACGGGGGCGTCGCGTTGCTGCGGCTGAACCGGCCGGAGGTCCGCAACGCCCTCTCGCCGGAGGTGATGGAGCGGCTCGCTTCCGAGCTGGAGCGGATGGACCCCGACCCCGAGGTCCGCTGCATCGTGATCGCCGGCTCCGACGAGGTATTCGCCGCCGGCGCCGACATCAAGGCGATGAGCGAGCGCAGCTTCGCCGAGGCGCTCTACCACCCGGCCGCCGAGTTCTGGAAGCGCTTGGCGAAGATCAAGACGCCGATGATCGCCGCGGTTTCCGGCTACGCCCTGGGGGGCGGCTGCGAGCTGGCGCTGGCCTGCGACATGATCGTCGCCTCCGATACGGCCCGCTTCGGCCAACCGGAGATCACCCTCGGGATCATCCCCGGCGGCGGGGGCACCCAGCGCTTGGCGCGGGTGCTGGGCAAGCAGCGCGCGATGGAGTACGTCCTCACCGGCCGCCGCTTCGACGCCGACATGGGGTTGGAAATGGGCCTCGTCAACAAAGTCGTGAAGAAGGGGCGCTGGCTGCAGGAGGCGATGGTTCTCGCCCACACCGTCGCCGAGCGCCCGCCGATCGCGGCGCGGCTCGCCAAGCAGGCGGTGCTCGCCGCCGAAGAAACGGCGCTCTCGGCGGGACTGGAGACAGAGCGGCGGCTGTACGAGCTCTCGATGGCGACGGAGGATCGCGTCGAGGGCATGCAGGCCTTCCTCGAGAAGCGCGAGCCGAGATTCGAAGGAAGATGAGAGTCGAGCGGGTCGGCGTCGTCGGCGCCGGGACGATGGGGGCCGGGATCGCCCAGATCGCCGTGCTCGGCGGCTACGAGACCCGCTTGCACGACCCCGTACCGGCCGCGCTCGACGCCGGAATAGAGCGGCTGCGCGGCGCGCTGGCGAAAGGCGCCTCAAAGGGGATGTGGAGCGAGGAGGATGCCGAGACGGCGAGCGCCGGCGCCGGCGCCGCCCCGAGCCTCGCCGACCTCCACGAGTGCGATCTGGTGATTGAGGCGGCGCCCGAGGACCTGGGACTGAAGCGAGAGCTGTTCGCGGCCCTGGCCGATGCCTGCGGGCCGAACACAATCCTCGCCAGCAACACCTCCTCGCTGCCGGTGACGGCCATTGCCGCGCTGGTGCCCCACCCTGAGCGCGTCGTCGGCATGCACTTCTTCAACCCGCCGGCACTGATGAAGCTGGTCGAGGTGGTCGCGACCGCCGAGTCCAGCCAAGAGGCACTCGACGCAACCACCGAAGTCGGCGAGCGCATGGGCCGGATCCCGATCCGCGCCAACGACAGCCCCGGCTTCATCGCCAACCGCCTCGCCCGACCCTTCTCGTTGGAATCCCTGCGAATGCTCGCCGACGGCGTCGCTGACGTCGAGACGATCGATCGCGTCTGCCGCGAAGGTGGGGGCTTCAAGATGGGCCCGTTCGAGCTGATCGACCTGATCGGCCTCGACGTCAACCTGAGAGTCGCCCGCTCCTTCTATGCCCAAGGAGGCGAACCGGAGCGCTGGCGCCCAAGCCAAATCCAGGAGCGCCTGGTCGCCGAAGGCCGCCTCGGCCGCAAGTCCGGCCGAGGCTTCTACGACTACGACGAGCCCCCCTCCAGCGACCCAAAATCAGCTTCCGCTGCGACTTATCCTCGATATACAGGGATAAGTCGCAGCGGAACGGCCAAACCTACGCTTGACCCGGGGAAGTTGGCGGAGATCGACCCGGCCGCGCCGGAGATCCTGCCTCGTCTCGTCGCTCAGATCGCCAACGAAGCCGCCTTCGCGCTGGAGGAAGAGGTCGGCTCTCCGTCCGACATGAACACCGCGATGCGCCTCGGCTTCAACTGGCCCCTCGGCCCGCTCGAGTTCACCGACCTGATCGGAACCGGCCGCGCCGTCGCCCTGCTGACCGAGTTGCAGCGCGAGTACGGCGACGCCTACCGGCCGTCCCCCCGGTTGACAACCGCTTAGCCGTGGAGGACGACCGTGAATTCGAGGAGGCGCGCAGAGGGCTCATCGCCCCCTTCGACCCGCCGGTGGTCGAGGACGAGCGGGGGCGCGTGGTCTGGGACCTGCGCTCTTACGACTTCCTCGAAGGCGAGGCGCCGGATACCGTCCACCCCAGCCTCTGGCGACAGAGCCGGCTGACTCGCATCGCCGGCCTCTTCGAGTTGGCGCCCGGCGTCTTCCAGCTGCGCGGCTTCGACCTCTCCAACATGCACGTGATCGAGGGCGAGGAGGGGATCGTGGTGATCGATCCGCTCGTCTCCGCCGAGACCGCGGCGGCGGCGCTGGCCCTCTACCGCGAGCACCGCGGCGAGCGCCCCGTCACCGGGCTCATCTACACCCACAGCCACGTCGACCACTTCGGCGGCGCCAAGGGCATCGTCAGCGAGGAGGAGATCGAGGCCCGGAGCATCCCGGTCATCGCCCCTGCGGGCTTCCTCCACCACGCCGTCAGCGAGAACGTCTTCGCCGGCACCGCGATGGGGCGCCGCGCCGGCTACATGTTCGGAGCGCTGCTCGACCGGGGGCCGGACGGGCAGGTCGGCGCCGGCCTCGGGCAGACGACCTCGCTCGGCACGATCACGCTGATCCCACCCAATCTCGACATCGTCGAGACGGGTCAGGAAGGGGTCGTCGACGGGGTGCGGATGGCCTTCCAGCTCACCCCTGGCACCGAAGCGCCGGCGGAGATGAACATCCACCTCCTCGACAGTAGGGCGCTCTGCGTCGCCGACAACGCCGTCCACGCGATGCACAACATCCTCACCCCGCGCGGCGCCCTGGTCCGCGACCCGCGAATCTGGGCGCACTACCTCGACGAGGCGATCGAACTGTTCGGCGGCGACTCGGACGTCCTCTTCGGCGGCCACCACTGGCCGCGCTGGGGCGGCGAGCGAATCGTCGACTTCCTCGAGAAGCAGCGCGACCTCTACTCCTACCTGCACGACCAGACCCTGCGGCTGCTGAACAAGGGCCACACCGGGCCGGAGATCGCGGAGCTGATCGAGCTGCCGCCAAGCCTCACCAGGGAGTGGCACTGCCGCGAGTACTACGGCTCGATCAGCCACAACACAAAGGCGATCTACCAGCGCTACATGGGCTGGTTCGACGGCAACCCCGCTCACCTATGGGAGCACCCGCCGCAGGAGCAGGCGCGCCGCTACGTCGAGTTCATGGGCGGGGCCCAAGCGGTCCTGGAGAAGGCGCGGGCGTCCTTCGAGGCCGGGGACTACCGCTGGGTCGCCGAGGTCGTCAACCACCTCGTCTTCGCCGAGCCCGAGAACCGCGAGGCGAGGGAACTGCAAGCCGAGACGCTGGAGCAACTCGGCTACGGCGCCGAGAACGCGACCTGGCGCAACTTCTTCCTTATGGGCGCCAGGGAATTGCGCGAGGGAATCTACGGAACGCCGACGGCGACCGCGCCCCCCGACATCCTGCGACGGCTCACCGTCGCCCAGCTGCTCGACGCGATGGCGATCCGGCTCGACGGCCCGCGTGCCTGGGACCTGCACCTGCGGATCGACTGGATCGTCACCTCGCCGGACGAGTCGCACGCGATCACCGTGCGCAACGGCGTCCTGCGCCATCGGCCGGGCCGGCACGACCCCGCCGCGGAGGCCGCCCTCGTCATCGACCGCGAGGCGCTCGACGAAATGGTGCTCAAAACCGCCGACGTCGCCGCCCTCGCCGAGAGCGGCCGGCTGCGGGTAGACGGCGGTGCCGCGAAGCTCGGCGAGCTGCTCGGACTGCTCGACGAACCCGACCCCGGCTTCGCGATCGTCACCCCCGACTGAGGCCCGGCCGGTCGTATCTGCAATCGTGCCCGAGATGGCGGAAGGCGCCAGAGAGGACGGGGCGATCACGCCCGCGGGCATCTCGGCCCTGCGAGAGGAGATCGAGCAGCTCGAAGGGCCGGCACGGACGGCGATGGCGGCGCGGATCAAAGCCGCCCGCGAGCTGGGCGACCTCAAGGAGAACGCCGAGTATCACGTCGCCAAGGAGGACCAGGCGCACCTGGAGACGCGGATCAAGCGCCTGCGCCAGCGACTCGACAACGCCGTCGTGGTCGAAGCCGATGGCGCCGGCGACTGCTTCGCCTTCGGTCGCACCGCGGAGGTGCTCGACCAGGGGAGCGGCAAGGTCAACACCTGGACCCTCGTCGGCTCGACCGAGGCCGACCTCGCCGCCGGCCGCCTTTCCGCCGAGTCGCCGATCGGCAAGGCGCTTCGAGACGCCCCGCTCGGCCAGCCGGTCGACGTGGACACGCCCGCCGGCACGCGCGCCTTCGTCGTCCAGAAGCTCGTCTAGCCGGCTCTGGCTACGTCCCCGGAGTCGGTGCGACCTCGGTCGGCTCGCCGCCGCGCATCCAGTGCGCCTCTGGCGAAGGCGGCGTGTCGCGCAGGTACCACTCGGCGTCGAGGGCGCCCATGCAGCCGGTTCCCGCAGCCGTGACGGCCTGGCGGTAGGTGCGATCGACGACGTCGCCGACGGCGAAGACGCCGGCGAGGTTGGTTTTGGTCGAGCCGGGCTGGGTCACTATGTAGCCGTCCTCGTCGGTGTCGACCTGGCCCTCGACGATCTCA
>DATMBX010000019.1:0-3229 GCA_035558955.1 Solirubrobacterales bacterium
GGACGCCCAGCGCCAGTTCATCGATCCGGTGCTGGGGGCCAGCGGCGACGAACTGGAGCGGGCCGAAGCGGCGCGCCCGACCGGGCCCGCGGCGCCGACACCCACCCCGACGCGGTTGCCGTACGCGGAGCGCGACGAGCAGCCGTCGATCGCTGAGCGGCTCGCGTCGCTCGATTAGCGCGCGACGCGAACTTCCAACGACCAAATTCCAACTACCAATCAACTCCCAACTCCCAACCTGGCTGGGTTCTCTGCCAGCCCATTGGGCATTGGGCGTTGGGAGTGCCTTGGCAGTTGGGAGTTGGAAGTTGGGAGTTGGGAGTTGTCGGCGGAGGCGCCCTACTTGGCGCCGACCGGCTCTTTCTTCTTGTCGGCGGCGGCTTCGTGCAGGAACTGCGCGACCAGCGACCGGATCAGCGTGCCGAGGCGGACCGGGTCGATGGCCCCGAACTTCTCGGCGAAGCGATGGATCGGGACCACCGCCTTGGCCATCGCGCGATGGCCGCCGGCGCTGCCGATGTCGCCGAACGCCTTCTTGACGAAGTCGCCGGCGTTGCGCGAGTAGCCCAGGTTGCGGACCGAGATGATCATCATCTCGTTGACGACGCCCGAGATCACCGTCCAGCGCACGTCCTCGAGATCGAGGAAGAAGTCGGCGGCGTAGGTGATGCAGTCCTCGCGCGGCACCTTGCCGAGGAACGCGGTGAAGACCTGATCGGCGAGGGTGCCGTCGCGGACGGCGCGGGTCACGTACTCGAGCCGATCGAGCGACAGGTCGGCGCCTTCCATCTTGCGGATCAGCGCGGCGTCGGCGAGCGGGTAGAGGTGAGAGAACGCGTCGAGATCGACGCGGTTGGTCTGGCGGGCGAAGAACAGCGTGTCCGACTTGATCGCGTAGAGCATCGCGGTCGCGACGCGCTCCGAGATGTCCATGTCGACGGCCCGGAGGTGCTCGGTCAGGATCGTACAGGTCGATCCGTAGTCGGGCCGGATGTCCTTGAAGACCGCGTTGTGATTCGCCTGCTCGGGGTGGTGATCGACGACCAGATCGCAGCGCTCGAGGGCGCCGCCGAAGTAGTGCGGCTGGACGTCGACCGTGGCGATGCGATCGAAGCTGGCGAAGTCGGCCGAGCTCACCGTCTCGACCTGCAGGTCGAGCAGGTGCTTCATCCGGATGTTCTCGGGCCGGGTGACGTTCTGCACCGCGCCGATGATCGCCGTCGTCTTGTTGCGCCGCAGCAGCGTGCGCAGCGCGAGGCCGCTGGCCATGGCGTCCGGATCCGGATCGTTGTGCAGCAGGATCAGGACGCGATCCGCGTCTTCGAAATAGCGTTGGTACTGTTGGACGCGGGCGCGGGTGAGGGAGCGGCTGAGGGCGACGGTGAGGGTGGGGCTGACGAGCTCGGCGAGGGTGAGATAGGTGACGTCGGGGAATTGGTCCTTCAGCTCGCCTTCCCGTTCGGCGTCGGGCCGTGTGCCGAGGACGTATATCAACGTCCCTCCGGCGTCGCGGGCCGCATCGATGACCCGCCCCAGGCCTTTGCGATGCGTATCCTGGATGATGACGCAGTCCGACGGCGACAGATCGACCTTGAGGAAGGCGTCACATCGCTTCGGGTCCGCGAGCGAGATCGGCAGCCCGTTGTCGTGGAGACGTCGCCCGAGGGTGCGGTTCTCGACGAGGAACTCGACCGGGAACGTGGGGGCGAGGACCTGATGCAGCGTGCGGATCAGGAGTTCGTCCTGGCAGACCGCGAGACACTTCATAACTGATGGGGACGGGGAGGTCCCTCACATGGCGTCGGCGCTGGCCCGCCGCGTCCCCCTGACCTTCCAAGTATACGCCTGCTTCATCCCGTCGCGCGCGGCGGCCGAGTCGCCTCGGCTCGCGGCGGCAGGGTGAGCCGCTGAGAGCGGCGATTGCGCTATTCTCACGTGTACCGTGCGGCCTCCTCCTTCCGTCTTTCCCGCACTCGGCCTGACCGCGGTGGTGTTCACTGCAGGACTGGCGGCCATTCCCCAGCAGCCTGCATTCCGCAGCGGCGTCGACCTGGTCAACCTGGGCGTCGCGGTGATCGACAAAGGCGGCGTCGCGGTCGCGGGCCTGACGCAGGACGACTTCGTCGTCTACGAGGAAGGCAAGAAGCAGGACCTCCGCTTCTTTTCCGCGGAGGGCGAGGCCGCAGTCCTCCCACTCCACATCGGCCTGGTGTTCGACACCAGCGGGTCGATGTCCGCGGACATGGAGCTGGCCCGGAGCGCGGCGATCAGGTTCCTCAATCGCCTGCCTCGCGCCGAGGACATGACGGTCGTCGACTTCGACACCGAGGTCCGCATCGCCACCTACACGCAGAACGACTTCACCCGCATGGTGGCCCGCCTGCGCGGCCGCAAGCCCGATGGGTGGACGGCCCTCTGGGACGCGGTCGGAATCTACCTCGGCGGCTCGCAGGACCAGGCCGGTCAGAAGGTGCTGATCGTCTTCACCGATGGCGGGGATACCCGCTCGGCGCTCACCTATGTCGACCTGCTGAACGCGGTGAAGGCCAGCGACGTGTCGGTGTACGCGATCGGCTTCCTCGAGCACCAGCCGTCGTCGGTGCGGACCCAGCAGCGCCTGCAGCTGGCCCAGCTGGCCGAGGTGACCGGCGGCCAGGCCCTGTTTCCGGCCTCGATGAAGGAAGTCGAGTCGATGTACGATCGGATCGTCGCCGAGATCGATTCGCGCTACCTGCTCGGTTACGTCTCGAGCGATCGGCGCACCAACGGCGCGTGGCGATCGGTCGAAGTGCGGCTGACGCGGCCGGATCTGCGGCAGGTGAAGATCCGGACCCGCAAGGGCTACTTCGCGCCCTACGTCGCGCCGCCCAAGCCCCAGCCCTGAACCGGGCCGTTCCACCGCACGTAACGCCACCCATGCCCTCGGTCCACGACCGCTTCACGCTCGTCACGGATTTCGAGCTCGCCGGTGACCAGGCCCGCGCGATCGAGGAGCTGGTCGACGGGCTCGAGCGCGGGGATCAGCACCAGGTGCTGCTCGGCGTCACCGGCTCGGGCAAGACGTTCACGATGGCCCACACCATCGCCCGGGTGAATCGCCCGACCCTGGTGATGGCGCACAACAAGACGCTGGCCGCGCAGCTGTACCAGGAATTCCGCCGCTTCTTCCCGCACAACGCGGTCGAGTATTTCGTCAGCTACTACGACTACTACCAGCCCGAGGCGTACG
>DATMBX010000020.1:0-8081 GCA_035558955.1 Solirubrobacterales bacterium
AACCGGGTCGGTGGGCGCCGGACACGGCAAGCTCGGCTTGGTCGTGAAAATCGCCCACGAACCGTCATCGGAGATCCAGTGGCTGTGCCGGTCCCCCACGCCGAACCAACGGCCGGCGTCACAGGGGCTGACCACGTCGCCGGGGAGGAGGCTGACGAGCTGCGGCGTCGGCGAGCCGACGTCATAGAGGTTCGTCCTCTCACCGGCCTCGGGATAGGCCGGATCGGGTGTCCCGATCCCTCCCCCGACCATGGCGAGGGCGCGAGTTCCATCGAGAGAGAGGCCATACGTGACGATGCCCGAGTCGGGGACGCGCTCGTAGAGCCTGGTCGGACTTCTCCCCGGTGAAAGGCGCCACAACTCCTCCTGCTCAGACCCCGAGTCGGCGCCCTCATTCTGGGTGAGCACGGTCGACAGATCGGCGGAAGCCGCCACTCCGGTCCAGCTGTCTCCGGCCAACTGCTGGCGTGGGGGCCCGATGTTGCTCGACTGCCACCCGCTCGAAGTTCGCTCGGCGTAGTGACTGCTGACGAAGCTGCCGCTGCTGGAGATCGGCGTGCCGCCGGCGATCGCGTAGACGGCGCGATTGCCGTCGTTCGAGAAGGCCCGAGGGAACAAAAGTGAGGGTGGATTCCCAGACGAGTCGGGAATCGAGACGAGCTCCCAGGCGCGGTCGGAGCCGGGCGGCCCGGGGAACTCGTCGCTTTGGCCCGGAAGCTCCTCGGAGGCGCGGGTGGTGAGCGTCATGTCCTCGCCGGCGACCGGAGAGCCGATGCCGTTGTCGGCCACGAGGCGGTAGTGGTAAATGGTGTCGGGCGAGAGGCCGCTGAGGTTCGCTGCGACGAGGCGGGTGATCAGCCCGGCGCCGGCGGCGATGGTTGGCGTCGAGTCGCAGGGATTCGCGTCGCAGGGCCCGGCCGATCCGTACTCGAAGTGGAAGGCGGTCGCGGTGCCGAGCGGGGTGACGCGGCCGTTCAGCTGGGCGGTGGCCGTGGTGCGAACCGGGGCGCCGGCGGTCTCGGCCAGGGGCGGTGCCGGGGTGGTGGTGAAGCTGAGCTCGTTTGAGATCACCGGCTCGGCGAAGCGGCGGGCGGCGAGGACGCGGACGTGATAGGTGCTGTTGGGATCGAGGCCGATCGGGAGCGGCTCGAAGGTGACGTCGACGGCCTGGGGGTCTTCCTGGATGCCGAGGACGACCTCGGGCAGGGATGTGGCGTTCGCAAAGCCGCTGGTCTGGTAGGAGGCGTGGTCGACGAACTCGAAGTGGTAGCGGGTCGCAGGCGGGCCATTGGGGTCGATCGTCGCGTGGCAATCGGCCGAGGTCGGGGCGATGTTGTCGCAGGAGTCGAGGCTAGCGGTCGGCGGCGGGCCGGTGTCGGCGAGGACGTAGATGCCTTGTCCGGCGTCTCCGGTGGAGGCAGCGGCGTAGAGGCGGCCGGTGGCAGGCTCGACGGCGATTCCGCCTGTTCTGAAGATCCCGAGCGTGCCGTGACGATCGTCGTCGGCTGAGGGTGGGGCCGACAGACCCGGGACGTTGAGGGGGCCGAACTGCTGGGTTACTTGGGTGAGGGCTCCCCGGGCTACGAAGAGGGAATCGGAGTCCGGTCCACCACCGTCGGAGTCGGGATCGACGGCGAGGGCATCGGTATGGACGCTACTGGCGCCGCCGATGGTGCCCGGGATAAGGCCCGGCTGGCCATCGATCGCCGTGGCGACCGAGCAGCCGCTCCCTCCCGAGAGCGGCGTGGCGCCATTGGAGCAGGTGAGCTCGGCGTGGTCGAAGGCCCCCAGCGCGCCGCCGAAGTGGATCACGTAGGGGTTTGAGCCGGCGGCGTCTCCCTGACCGCTTGGCACCCAGACCGATCCATCGGGGATCGAGGGGAGGGCCTGCAGCGCGTCTTGGACGCTATCGACCAAACCATTGCTGTCGCCTGCACCGCCGCTGTCGTTGTTGTCCCAGTTGAAGGGTATGTCGATCGTCGTCTCCGGCGGTAGCGGACCGGGACCGTCGGGGTCGAAGGTCAGGTTGTAGGTGCCGGCGGCGGCAGCGACGGTGAGTCTTTGCATCTCGTTGACACCGACCGCGATCGGAGCGAGGAAGCCGATCCCGCCGCCGTTGGCGTTCTGGGAGTCGTAGCGCTCGATCTGGTTGGAGTTTTTCTGATTGGAGGCATAGACAATTCCGCGGGAGTCGACGGCGACATGCCGTGGGAAGCCGGAGTCGAACTGTGCGGCGGAGCCGATCGAGGCCGGCCCCGAGCCGTCGAGGTTGTAGGTGTTTACGCGGTTGTTGGCGGAGTCGGCGAGGAAGACGGTGGCGGTGGCGGGGTTTCCGTCGGGGGCGCTGACCGCGATTCCTCGGGCGCCGGCAATGCTGAAGGAGCCGGCGCCGAGCTGGCCTGTGCCCGCGCCCGAGACGCCGGCCTTGCAGACGTCACCGTTGGCGGCGACGCAGACCTCATAGCCGGCGCCGGTGTTGCCGGGGCCCGAGGCGGCGACATCGAAGCCGAAGGAGCGCAGGAATACCCCGGTTCCGTCGTAAACGTTTATGCGGTTGTTGTTCGTGTCGGTGACGAAGACGTTGCCGGTGTCCCCGTCGACGGCGATCGCCCCGGACTCGAAGTCTGTGAAGTTGAGGGCGCCGTTGCCGGCGGGCGTGCCGTTGCCGCCGGAGGGGACGGCTCTCTGGCACTCGGCAGCGACGGTGCAGATCTCATAGTCGGAGCCGCCGGAGGGGGTGGCGTCGACGTCGGCGCCCCAGGCGGAGATAAAGAAGTAGGTGTCATCGACCGTGGCAACAGGGGTGGTGCCGGGGGTGCCGTTGTCGTCGCGGCCGAAGCGCTGGATGCGGTTTGCCCCGCCCTGACCTTGGCAGCACCTCGAATCGATTGCGTAGATGTCGCCGGCATTCGCGGGGCCGGCGCCGCTGTCGTTGACGGCGACGCTTTGGAGTTGGGTGAACTGCCCGCCGAGCGTGCCCGAGCCGCCGAAGAAGTCGACGGCCTGCTTGGAGGCGTGGGCGGGGGCGATGAGGAAAAGCATCCCGGTCGCGACGAGCACCGCGCTAAGCGCGAGCGTGGCGAGCACCGGTGCCGTGCGGAGCCGACGCTGAAAGAACGCGGAGTAAGGCGATCTGATCACGGTGACGTTGTCCTCTTATTGGGTTGGTTGGAGGTCTTGAGCAGGGCCGGATACATCGGCCGAGAGGGGCCCGGACGACCGCACTCGGCAGTCGTCCGGGCTTTTCTCCAGGTTTCTGGATTCGGTCATTCCTTACCTAAGGGGCGACGGTGACCGCCCAGGAGCCAAAGGCTTTGGCGGGGCCCGCAGCTGCGGCTTCGGGTGCAACGACGGAGCCACCTTCGGATCCGAGCAATGTGCCGGCGAAGAGGAAGGGTCCTCCCGCTTCGCCCGGGAAGTCCAGGTTCGTCCGAGCATGGGCATAGGCGCAGATGACTGGCGCACCGGCCCCGGGGCCGGTGACAGGGGTGGGGTTATTGGCGCTACCGGTGCAAATCGGCTCTCCGAACACAGCTGCAGCCGGATCCGGCCCGCCGGGAGGGATCATGTCGACGATGTACGAGCCCCCGTCGCCGATCGGCACGGGCACGCCGAAGCTGATTTCTATCGGGATGGCCTCGTTGGCAGCAGCGTTGGAGCTGTGCGCGGACCAAGTGCCCTTCAGAGTTGCCCCGATTGGCGCGGTCCCGACGACCCAGGGACTGCCGTCAGCACCAGGATTGCCCTGAGCGCCCTGGAGGCTGGTGGCGCTGCCCCAGCCGGTATTGGTGCCGTTGGCGCCGGTTTTGGGCCCGAAGATCTGGTTGGTCGAGGTGCGGATGTAGAAGTCGCCCGTGTTGCCGGCGACGCTGCCCTCAGGAGCGGTGGTGCCGGAGCGGACGGTTTTGCCGTCGACGCCGTCAGTGCCGGCAGTCCCATCGGCGCCTCTGGCGCCGGTGTCGCCTTTGGCGCCGTTGGCACCAGCGGGGCCCGCAGGTCCCGCGGGACCCGTCGCCCCGGGTTTGCCGGCGAACGTCTTGGCGATCGCTTTGACCTGGCTTTTCTGTTTGCTGTTGAGGCCGGCCGCGGCAAATGCGGTGCCGGCGAGTGCGGCGACGAGCGCCACGACGGAAACGATCAGCCCGGCAGTGCCGAAGCGATCACGAATTCGGTTAAACATCAGACTCTCTCTCTCCTTGTGTAGAGGCGGGCGGATCCCAACCGGCCGGCCTTGACTCGAATAGGAGGGGTTGGGTGCTCACGCAGCTACGCCCTCCCCCGTCTTGTTCTTTTGGTTTGACTTGGCGTTGCTGTGCGAATGAAGTGGCTAGGGCTCGCCCCGGGCGCCCGGGGCGAGCCCTTGGCGTCGTCTGCCAGGGAGAGCAGGCGTTCGCCGACTGGGTGAAGAAGGTGGATTCGTGAATGGGGTGGCTACTCGCCTTGAGCGGTGCCGATTCGTCCCGTTTCACTGCGGATACCTCTCCCTGTTTCGGTGAGCCCTTCCCGGGGGCTCGTTCCCTGTTTCCCTGCTAGCGCTCGCGTTCGGAAACGCGATTGTCTAACTCACTGGAGAGATTTAGACACACGTGTGTCTGAATGTCAACCCGAGTTCAGCTTTCCCCTGGAAATCGGGAGTTTTGACCTCGGAAAAATGCGGAGAAAATGCTCGATGGCAGGTGGCTGAAGCCTGGGGCCGTCCGTTTGCCCTCGCAGCCCGGCTGGATCTGCGTCAGATCTGAGTGGCGACGATCGCCGCGCCGGTCGTGAGGACGGAGGCACTCAGGGCGACGGCGGCTTGGAGCAGGGAGCGCTGAATGGAGTCGAAGCGCGTGTTCATCTCTCGCTGTTGGGAGTCGAAGCGCTCGTCCATGTGCCGGCTGAGGTCATCGACCCGCCGCTCAAGGCGATCAGTCCGTTGGTCCATTCGGTCGAATCGCTTGTCAACACGATCGAAGCGTTGGTCCACCTGGTCAAAACGGTGGTCAACCTGATCGAAGCGCTTGTCGACCTGATCGAACTTGTCGTCGAGGCGGCTGTCGGTCCAGCTCTCCTGCATGAAACTTATTGTCGCAGGCCAAGGCGCGCGTGTCTTGCGCACAGCCCGGCAAAAGTGGAACTTCTGGCGCGCAAAACCCACGCAGGGCGGAGCGACGGGCGGCTCAGCGGCCGCGGCGGGACTTCGCGGAGGTCTTGCTTACCTCGTGCTTGAGGGTGCGCTCGGTGGCCTTCTCGGTCGCCTCGCTCATCGTCATCTGGAAGACGGCGAGGAGGGCGTCGGAGGCGAGGGGGCGGAGGCGCTCGAGGGCCTCGCGGACCTTGGGCCAGTCCTCCTCCGGGCGGCCGGAGCGGTCGAAGGGCTTCCAGACCTCCTCGAGGAAGAGGTCGACGAAGGCGTCGGCGACGCCCTGGGAGTGGCGGCGCAGCTTCTCGACGATGGCGAGGGCGACCTTGGCGCTGACGCCGAGGTCGGCCAGCTCGCGGCCGGCGCGCTGCAGGCGGGGGCTGATCACCTCGAAGCGGCCGTCGGGGAGGGGGCGCAGGATGCCGAGCTTCTCGGCGCGGCGGATGAGGGCGGGGTCGGGCTCGGCGTCCCCCCACATGTGGGACAGCTCGCCGGCCTCGACGATCTCCGGCTGCTCGTCCTCGAAGGGGGCGCGGAGGGCGCGGGCGAAGTCGAGCACCTCGGTGGAGGAGTCGCCGACGCCCTCGAGCAGGCGGCGGATCGCCTCCAGGTTGAGGCCGTCGGCCTGCATCTCCCGGATCAGCTCGATGCGGGCGACGTGCTCGGCGCCGTAGTAGCCGGTGCGGCCGCGGACCTGCGGCGGCGGGAGCAGGCCGCGGGACTGGTGGGCCCGGATGTTGCGCACGGTCATCCCGGTGCGCCGCGCCAGCTCGTCGATCGTCAGCTGGGCGGGCTCGGCGGCGGGGGCGGTCGGCGCGGTCATCCCCCCATCGTACGCCTATGTGACATCGATTTATGGAACATCGAGGTTTGGATGGGCCATGCGCGTCCCCGGGCGGGGCGAATCTGGCGCGACAGCGGCTTAGGGATTGGTGGCTCTGGAAACCATCGATCCCGACGGCAGGCTTGTCGTCCTCGACGAAAGGACGCGCGGGCATCTGGAGCGCAGGCGACCCGGAATGCTCGACAACATCGACGCGATCCTCGGGGCCGTTGCCCGTCCTGATGTACGGGAAGAGGATCCCCGCCCCGGCCGCGAACGCTTCTACCGGCGCGACTTGGATCCCGGGCGGTGGTTAAGGGTGGTCGTAGACTTCACACGAGTTCCGGGCTTCGTCGTCACCGCACTTGTGCAACACAACGATCCGAGGGAAGCGCAGAGATGAGCGTCACAATCGCAGGCACCGAGTTCGATTGCGTCGAATACGACGCTCGCGGAGATGTGCTCTATCTGAGTGTCGGAGAACCACGTGAACCGACCCGCACATTGGCGACCACGGAGGGTCATGCCGTCGACTACGGGTCCGATGGGAGCGTGATCGGAATGGTGTTGCTGAACGTGCGCTGGACGCTGGAGCGCGACGGCGCGCTGACCGTAACGTTGCCAGAACACCCGGCAGTGGCGGACTCGCGCGAGCTGGCGGCGGCGCTGGGGTAGGCGTGACTGAAGCAGGCGAACTGGGTTGGGTTAGGCGGGGGGTTGGATCCGCTGGCGCTGGGCTGGCGGTTGTGCTCTTGTTTGCGCTGGTTTTCGCGGCGGGGGCGCGGGCGGCGGGGCCTTACGAGCCCAACGACACGGTGGCCGCCGCCGTCGGGCCGCTCGCCGCGGGTCTGGCCTATAGCGGCGGGATCGAGTCGCAGGGGGACGTCGATTACTTCTTCTTCTATGTGACCTCGCGCGAGGAGGCTCAGGTGACGCTGACGCTGGGGAACCTTGGCGGCGGGGCCGCGGTCTCCAATGTCGACGCGATTGTCCTGGACACGGCGGCGACGCCCGTCGGTGGCTTGTCTTATGTCACCAGAGGGCACCAGAAAACGACGACGCTGTCCCTGAGACCGCAGAAATACTTCATCGAGGTCAGAGCTTCGGAGGGCTTCGGGGATGCCTACAGCCTGAGCGGCGGGGGCGGGGCCGGCGCCTTCGGCTCCTACGAGACGATCGCCGGGCGGTGCGCCGCCGCGACGACAGCGGTCGCGAGGGCGCGGACCGGGCTGACCAGGGCGCAGGCGAAACTGCAGCGGGCGACCGCGCGGCTGCGGCGCTCCCTCTACAGCGGCGAGCGCGAGCGGCGGGCGGCGCGAGCGGTGTACCGGAAGGCGCGGGCGCGCGTCAATGCCAAGCGGAGCGAGCTGAAGGCGGCGAAGAAGTCGCGGCAGCCCTGGTGTTCCATCCCCCGGTAAAAGCCGGAGGTGAAACGCAAAAAGCAGCTATGTGCTGACGTTTGCGTTTCACCTTCGATCCTCCCCCGGTAAAAGCCGGAGGTGAAACGCAAAAAGCAGCTATGCGCCGACTTTTGCGTTTCACCGCTTGACCTTGCAGCTGCGGACGAGCGTGCTGGAGAGGGTGCGGCCGTCGTCGAAGGTCATCGAGGCGCGGGCGAAGGGGAAGACGGCGCCGGGGAAGCCCGGCGGGGCGGCGCAGCGGGCGCTGAGGTAGGCGCGGGGCTGGCCGCGGAAGACGTAGCGGCGCTGCAGCTGGAGGAAGATCGATCTGAGGTAGCCGTTTCTGTTGACCGACTGGGGCAGCGTCGCCGCGATCGTCGTGCCGAAGGCGCCACCGGTTCTGCGGATGCTGAAGTCGATGATTCTGGTGATCGGCGCGGGGAAGCTCTGGTAGAGGTGGCCGAGGATCGCCGGGCGGCCGCGCACGACCGCGTTGAAGAAGAGGAGGTCGCCGCGGAGCAGGTAGGACTTCTGGTCCTCGAAGGAGGTTCTGGCGACGATGCCGCCGGAGCCGACCAGGGCGGGCCCGCAGGTGGCGAGCGCCTCCGCGGGGGTGGCGGCCGCGATCTGGTTGCGGCGACAGACCGGTAGGCCGGCCGTGCTGAGCTTGCCCTCGCGGTTGAGGGCGATGCGGATGTGGCGGAGGCCGGGTGGGGTCTGGCCGGCGGGGGCTCTG
>DATMBX010000021.1:0-3452 GCA_035558955.1 Solirubrobacterales bacterium
GATCGGGCGCTCCTCCTCGACGTGCCAGTTCTGGTTGAAGCCGTAGAGGGCGGCGGCGACGATGAGGATCTGCAGCAGGACGATGATCACCACCAGCAGCCCGATCAGCGAAGACGGCAGCATCGCTTCGTCGAAGCCGGCCTTGTCGCGGGCGAACCAGCTGTCGGCGCCGACCGCGCAGAAAATCGCCAGGATCATCGACAGCGCCGCGGCAACCGGCAGGATGCCTCGGCTCCAGCGGAAGACGAGAAAGGCGAATAACGCGTAGAGGGCGGCGAAAATCAGACAGATGATGCCCATGCTGCTGCCGCCCTCGAGCAGCGAGAACCCGGCGATCGTCACCAGCGCGGCGACGAACGCCGTCGCGGCCAGCAGAAATGTGATCACGAACTTGGTCGTGACCGACTCGGATTTCTCCCGATTGGGCCGCCACAACTCATAGCCCGGCCTTACCTCTCCAACTGCCACGCCGTCGATCATAGAATCTGTGAGAGACGACATGGCATTGGTCACTCGTTAAGCCCCGAAAGGGGCGGTCACGCGGGCGTGGCGGAATTGGCATACGCGCCAGGTTTAGGTCCTGGTGGGCTTCGGCCCGTGGGGGTTCAAGTCCCTCCGCCCGCATGAACGCCGCTGGCGCTCGTTACGATTCCCGCCCTCGGGGCAGTGGCCCAACTGGCTAAGGCACCGGTCTCCAAAACCGGCGATTCCAGGTTCGAGTCCTGGCTGCCCCGCTCCGGCACGCACTTCAATCCGCCCTTCGCCTGGCCGTCAAGACCTCAAGGCTGCCGACTGCCGTTCGGAAGCATCCGTAGCTACGAAGCAAGGGCGCCTTCCTGACACGCGCCGCACTTGGACCGGCGTGCCGTGGCGGGGGACGAGCGTGATGCCGCGCATGACCACGGGTTCGCGATCCGGTCGCGTGGGTTCGACGTCGACGCGCGAGACGACGGTGCGGATCACCTCCGCCATCTCGGCCTGCGCGAGCGCGGCGCCGATGCAGCGGCGAATTCCGCCGCCGAAGGGCAGCCAGGCGTAGGAGGGCGCCTCTTCCTCGATGAAACGCTCCGGGCGGAACTCATGCGGCTGCGGGTAGAGGTCCTCGCGCAAGTGGACGACGGTGATCGCCGGGTAGACGCGGATGCCCGCCGGCAGGTCCCAGCCGCCGATCGTGCGGGGCTTGGTCAGCGTGCGCTCCGCCGCGTCGATCACCGGCCTCAGCCGTAGCGTCTCGGTGACTACGGCATCGAGGTAGGTGTCGTCCCCGCCGTCCAGCTCATCGCGCAGGCGGGCCAGGACGCGGGGGCTGCGCGGCAGCAGATCGAAGGCGAAGGCAAGGCCGGTGGCGGTGGTCTCGTGACCGGCGAGCAGCATCGTCATCAGCTCGTCGCGCAACTCGATATCCGACATCGGCTCGCCCTCCTCGTCGCGGGCGCGCAACAGCAGCGAGAGAACATCGGTGCGCTCCTCGAGGTCGGCCTGTGAGCGACGACGGGCGATCTCCTCGTAAAGCAGCGCATCGGCGGCCTTCAAGCGACGCTGGAACTGACCCCACGGACTGAAGCGCCCGAGATCGCGGCGCAGGGGGCTGGGCAGCGCGAAGATCATCTGCATGTCGAGCACGGAGACGAGGGCGCTGCGCAGCCGCTCGATCCGCTCACGCTCGGTGACGCCGAACACGGCACGGACGATCACCTCGAAGGTCAATGCCCTCATCCGCTCGCGCATGACGAAGCGCTCGCCCTCCCTCCAGCCGCCCACCTCGGCCTCGGCGACCTCGCGGATTACCGTGCGGAAGTTCTGCACCGCCGATCCTTGGAAGGGCGGCAACAGCAGTTTGCGCTGGCGCATGTGCTCGCGCCCATCGAGGATCAGCACCGACTTGTCGCCGAGGACGGGGGAGAGGGGGGCGTTGGCCTCCCCCGCGTGCAGGTCTGACTGATCGCCGGTGAGCATTCCGCGGATCGCCTCCGGGTCGCAGACGTAGACACCGACCCCGAAGACGATGAGCGGCACGGTGTAGACGTCGCCGTAGCGCTCGCGCCAGCCAACCAGCGACTCGATCGGGCGCTGGACGAGGCGGGCCATGTTGACCGCGGCCGGTGCTCGCGGCCCCGGCGGCAGCGGCCCGTAGGCGCGGCGACCCTTCATCGGTGCTTTCCCCCTGTCACTTCGAACCACTGTAGGACAAGTCTCGGGGTTCCCCGGCGTTCATCGCCGCTTCGCCTCGTAGGGCCGGCATGTCGACGAGCACCCACAGCCCAGACGCGGCGGTCAGCCCGGCCACGAGCGCGATAGCGCCCCCGTAGCCAAGCGCGTCGGCCGTGGCGCCCGCGATCAGGGCGCCGAGCGCGTAGCCCATGTCGCGCCAGAACCGATACACGCCGACCACCGGCGCACGCGCGACGGGGGAGACGGCATCGGAGATCGCGGCGATCAGCGTCGGGTAAACGAGCGCGGTGCCGAGGCCGAGCAGGGCGGCGGCCGCGACGGCGATCGCAATCGTTCCGTTGCTGAGCGCGAGGAGTACAAGAGCACCCGCCTGCACCAGCATCCCGGCGACGATCAGAGGCTTACGCCCGATTGAATCCGACCAGGCGCCGGTGGCGATCTGCGCGACGCTCCAGACTCCCGGGTAGACCGCCGCGACCAGCCCCACCGCGGCGACCCCGGCGCCGTTGGCGGCGAGGAAGAGCGGGACCAGTCCCCAGGCGAGACCGTCGTTGAGGTTGTTGACGAGCCCCGCCTGCGAAGCGGAGCGCAGGGTGGGCGCACGGTAGCTCGCCTGCGCGAACGCCTCTCGCAGTCGGGGCGGGTTTCCATCGGCGTCGGGGTGGTGGGCCTGCTCGAGGGCGACGTGGGCGCGGGTGTCGCGGACGAACAGAACGCTGAGCAGGAATGCGACCACCGCGATGAGCGCCCCGGCGACGGCGAGCACGTCGCGCGCGGCGAACTCGGCCGCGAGCCAGCCGCTCAGCCCGGCGGCCAGGGCGACTCCGCCGTAGCCGGCGGCCTCGTTCAGCCCAAGCGCGAAGCCCCGCCGCTTCGGCCCGACGAGGTCGATCTTCATTACCACCGTCATCGACCACGCCAGACCCTGGTTGACGCCGAGCAGGACGTTGGCGGCGACGATCCAGGCCCAGCTCGGCGCCGTGGCGATCAGCAGCGGCACCGGCAGTGCCACGGCCCAGCCCGCGATCAGCAGTCGCCGCCGCCCGACCCGTTGCGCAAGCGCTCCGGCGAAGAGGTTGGTCAGAGCCTTTACCAGCCCGAAGGCGACGATGAAGGAGAGCACGGCGGTGCTGGAGGCGAGGTCGAACTCCTCGCGCCCGACCAGCGGCAGCGCCGAGCGCTCCAAGCCGACCATCGCGCCGACGAAGGCGTTGACGGCGAGCACGTCGCGTGCCGCAAACTCGGCCGCGAGCCATCCGCTCAACCCCGCCGCCAGGGCG
>DATMBX010000022.1:0-2751 GCA_035558955.1 Solirubrobacterales bacterium
CCGAGCGAACCGCAGCCCTTCCCGGCTGGCTAACCCACTACAACTTCACGCGACGACATGGCTCTCTCGGCCACAAGACGCCCGCGGCTCGGCTCGCCGAGCTGGAACAACGTTCTGGGTAACTACACCTAGCCCAGGTCCGGTTTCACAATCTTGCTACTCTAGCGCTACACATGGCGACGGTAGTCCACCCATACGCGCGCGAGGCAACCCGAGTTCACGACATCGCCGGACTCACCGACGCCGATATCGCGAGGGCTACGGGGGCCGCTCCGTCGACTGCGCGCGCCTGGCTGGCCGGAACCCGCAACCCCACCGGCGAGCGCGCCGACCGGTTGATCGAGCTTTCGGCTTTGGTCGAGCGGCTGCAGCGGGTGATGGAGAGCTCTTACATCCCCGTGTGGCTGCGCCGGCCGATCGAGGCGTTGGACGACCGCAAGCCGCTTGATCTCTTGGCGCGCGGCGACTACCGCCGGGTCGCCCGAGTGGTTTCCTCCCTCGAGGACGCCCCGTTCAGCTAATCGATGCCGTCGATCGGTGGGGTTTGGTGGAGGCATCTGCCGCACGACGGCAACCCGCTGCACCACGCAGACCCTCCAGCTGACGGTCGCTGGCAGCGCGGCGGTACGGTTGGCGCTCTTTACTTCGCGAAGGAGGAAGAGACTGCCTGGGCAGAGTGGTATCGCGGCCTGGCAGAGCGGGGCCTTCCACCCGAGATGGGCCTGCCTCGCGATCTCTGGCGCTACGACATTCGGCTCGACGACGTCATCGATCTCTCGACGGGCGCCGCGCTTGATGAGCGCGGATTACAGAGTCCCAGGCCAACCCAGCGGCAGTGGCCGGCGTTCCAGCGCGTGGGAGAGGCCCTCTGGGAAGCCGGGGCAAAGGCGATCCTCTATGAGAGCGCTGCACATTCCGGCAATCTGGCGCTATGCGTCTTCGTCACCGGTGAAGGCATTTCCGGCCTTCGCCCGATTCCGCCACCCCAGATCGTCGACGCTCCGCCGCCAACTCCGGCTTGACTAGCCTGTCTCGGCTCGTGCAAGACCTCAACCCGCGAAACTCTCGTAGATGAAGGTGCTGGTTACAGGGGCCGCCGGGATGCTCGGCCGTGACGTGATGCTCGCCGCCGGCAACGCCGGGCACGATGTGGTCGGCTTCGGCCATGCGGAGCTGGACGTCGCCGACGGGGCCGCGGTCGGAAAGAAGTTCGATCTCGAGCGCCCCGACGTCGTCATCAACTGCGCCGCCTGGACCGACGTCGACGGCGCCGAGGAGGCGGAGGAGGCCGCATTTGCCGTCAACGGGATCGGCGCCGGCAACGTCGCCGGCGCGGCAGCGGCGGTCGGCGCCTCCGTCGTCTACGTCTCCAGCGATTACGTCTTCGACGGCGCCAAGGGCGCGCCCTACGTAGAGACCGACCAGCCCGCGCCGCTCTCCGCCTACGGCCGCACCAAGCTGGCCGGCGAGGAGGCGACCGCGGCGGCAAACAAGCGCCACTTCATCGTCCGCTCCTCCTGGCTCTTCGGCATCGGGGGCGGCAACTTCGTCGAGACGATGCTGCGCCTCGCCGCCGACCACGGCGAGGTCCTCGTCGTCCGCGACCAGGTCGGCTCGCCCACCTACACCTGGCACCTTGCCTACGGCCTCGTTCGCCTAATTGAGGGAATCGAGTTCGGCATCCACCACATGGCCGCCGCCGGGCACTGCTCCTGGTACGACTTCGCGCGGGAGATCTTCGAGCAGGCCAAGGTCGAGTGCAAAGTCCTCTCGGGGACGACGGAGATGATGGGGCGCCCCGCGCCCCGTCCCGCCTACTCGGCCCTCGTCAGCCAGCGCCGGCACGCGATCGAGCTGCCCACCTGGCAGGACGGCCTCGCCGGATACCTCGCCCAAAGAAAAACCGAAAGGGAGGCGGCGTGAAGCTTCTCGTTACCGGGGCCGCCGGGTTCATCGGCTCTACCTATGTCCGCCTGGTGCGGGACGAGCACGAGGTCACGGTTCTGGACAAGCTCACCTACGCCGGACGTCGGGAGAACCTGCCCGACGGCGTCGAGCTGATCGTCGGCGCGATCGAGGACCCAGCGATCGTCCGCGAGGCGATGCAAGGAGCCGACGCGGTCGTCAACTTCGCCGCCGAGAGCCATGTCGACCGCTCGATCGATGACCAGGACGCCTTCGCCCGCACCCACGTGATCGGGACGGGAACCCTTCTCGACGCGGCCCGCGAGCTGGGTGTTTCCCGCTACCTGCAGGTCTCCACCGACGAGGTTTACGGCTCGATCGAGTCCGGCTCCTTCACCGAGATATCGCCGCTCGACCCCTCCTCGCCCTACTCGGCGACCAAGGCGGCCGGCGACCTGCTCGTCTCCGCTCACGTCCACACCTACGGGATCGAGGCCTCGATCGTGCGTGGCTCCAACAACTACGGCCCGCGCCAGTACCCGGAGAAGCTGATCCCGCTCTGCATCCTCAACGCCTTCGCGGGGGACCCGCTCCCCGTCTACGGCGACGGGATGCAGGTGCGCAACTGGCTCTGGGTCGAGGACTTCGCGAGCGCGATCGACACGGTGCTCGAGTTCGGCGAGCCCGGCGAGGTCTACAACGTGGGCGGGCCCGACGAGCTGCCGAACATCGAGGTGGTCAAGCGCATCCTCGAGCTGACCGGTGCCGACGAGTCCCTGGTCGAATACGTCCAGGACCGCCCCGGCCACGACCGCCGCTACTCGCTCGCCTCCGACAAGCTGCGCG
>DATMBX010000023.1:0-10789 GCA_035558955.1 Solirubrobacterales bacterium
AAGAGTCGAGCGACATCCGCGAGGAGATAGAACGCACGAGGACCGAGATGGGCGACACCGTAGACGCGCTGGCACACAAGGCTGACGTGAAATCTCGTGTCAAGGAGTCTGTTGCCGACAAGAGGGAGCGGCTGCGCGCCCAGATGATGGGCACGAGGTCGCGCCTCGGCGACACCACTCCCGACGGCGAGCAGGTCAAAGAGGGAGCTCAACGAGTCGTCGGCATCGCCGAGGAGAATCCGATCGGACTTGCCCTCGGCGGCGCGGCGGCGGGATTTCTCGTCGGCATGATGATTCCTTCCACGAGGATCGAGGATGAGCGCGTCGGGCCGATCGCCGACCAGGTGAAGGAACAGGCCATCGAAACAGGCCAGGAAGCGATCGAGCGCGGCAAGGACGTCGCCGGCCAGGCGGCCGAAACCGCTAAGGAAGCTGGACAGCAGCAGGCGGGGGAATTGAAATCCAGTGCCCAGGAGAGCGCGTCAAATGAGCGTCACGAAAGACGGGCGAAGTAGGCGAGGCGGTTGCCGGAATGATGTTCGTAGGTGAGGCCGGCTTCGGCGGACTGGGCCTTGAGGCTCGCGAGGGTGGTGAAGTGCGGGTCGCCGAACAGCTCGCCGACGACGAGGCGGCCGTCGGGCTTCAAGACCCGGCGGATCTCGCGTAGGGCGGCGGCTCTGTCGGGTATCTCCCCCAAAACCGCGGTGAGGACGACCGCGTCCATGGTGTCGTCGCCGTAGGGAAGGGACGTGGCGTCGCCCTGGGTTGGAGCGACGTTGGCGAGGCCCCGCTCCGCGGCCCGGCGCATCGTGTGGTCGAGGAACTCCTGCTGCAGGTCGAAGATCTCAACGGTCCCCTCGGGGCCGACCCACTCCGCCATGTCGAGGGTGTAGTAGCCGGTGCCCGGGCCGATCTCCAGGACCCGCTCGCCGGATTGGGGGCGCAGAACGTCGCGCAGGCGGTCGCGGGTGACGATCGGGTGGGGCGCCTCGACCCAGAAGCGCTGCCCATAGGGACAGGCCGACGGGTTCTTTCGCCACCACAAGGCAGCGCCCAGCGTCGCGAGCCCGGCGACGCTAAGAAGCGTCCGAGCGCGCATCAGTCGTTGAGGCTGAAGCCGACCCGCTGCTCGCCGGAGTCGATCCGGAGAAAGACGACATCCCCCAAATCGAGAGCGAGGACGCCGTCCTCGGTGTGGACGTCGTGCCAGCCGCCCTTTTCGACCGCCTTGCGGAGGTCCTTCAGCTCCTCGTCGGTGAGGCGGACGGAGACGACCTGGCCGCCCTCGAAACCGACCTCCACTCGCTGCGCTTCCGCCATCAGTGTCCTTTCGCGGGTTCGACGATCTCGGTCAGCACACCGCCGGTCGAGCGTGGGTGCAGAAAGGCGACGCGGCTGTCGCGGATGCCGACCCGCGGCTCGGCGTCGATCAGCTCGATGCCGGCGGCGGCGAGGCGGGGCAGCGTCGCTTCGATGTCCTCGACGGCGTAAGCGACGTGGTGCAGGCCGGGGCCCTTGCGGGCGAGGAACTTGCCGACCGCGGTGTCCGGGCCGAGCGGCCGCAACAGCTCCACGTGTCCGTCGCCGACGTCGAGCAGGACAGCCTCGACCCCCTGGGACTCGACGGTCTCGCGGTGCGCCAGCGCCATCTCGAAGCGGGTCTCGTAGAGAGCGATCGCGGCGTCGATGTCCTCGACGGCGACTCCGATGTGATCGATTCGGCCAAACACGCGGGCGCCAGTCTACGTGGCGGGCGGCGGCTCGTCCTCGGCGCCGTCGCCCGGCTCGACACGCAGGATCTCGGCCAGCGCCGCGATCCCGACCTCGAGCTGCTCCGGCGTCGGCTCCTTGGTGGCGAGCCTGCGCTGGATCTCCCGGCCCGGTGCGTGGAAGGCCTCCGCCAGCGAGCTGCCGTGATGGCGGTCGCTCCAAGCGAACATCTCCACCGCGATGGAGGCCCCGCCGAGTGCCACAGAGCCCCGCGCCACCGGCCCGGGCTTCTCGACCATCCGCTCCAAAAGCACGGTTCCGCCGGCCGAGAGCAGCATCATCGGCGCGATCAGGTTGGACCCGCAGCGGTCGTGCTCCTTCGGCACCGTCGCCGGATCGTCGATCCCCTGCTCGTAGGCGGCGATCGCCTTGTGCTCGACCCCGTGGTAGGCGGCGAGGTCGCGGTCCATCAGGGCGACCACGGCCGGCACCGCTCCCACCGCCTGCACCAGACCCTCGCGCAACGCCGACCCTCGCATCCGCCTCCGCAGCATCCCGCTGATCGTCAGCGTCCCGCCGACCGCGGCGACAACGCGCCAATCCTCGAAAGGCAGTCGCGCCTCCGGAAGCCTGCGACGAACCAACGGCAGCACGGCCATGGCCTCCGCAAGTTTCAGCGGCCCCCTGATGCCGGGAACCTTGGCCGCAAGCCTCGGAGCAAGCTCAGGCTTCCGCTCCGAACCCACCACAAGCCCCCCGCTTCTATCCCGAACGGCGGCGGCCCAATGCGTCGGCCCATGGATGAGCAGCCCATTGCGAAGGGCCATCCCGCCAAGTCGCAGAGGCTCCGAACTCATTACTCCACCTTAGAGACCGGACTAACCCGCTCCACTGCGATTTATCCCTGACATACGAAGATAAGTCGCAGCGGAACGGTCAGATCACGGCCTGGGCCCCCAGCGCGAGTCCCGCTACAACGAGAATGACCGCAATTGCTCGCAGCAGCGCGTCGTCGTCGAGCCGTCCGGTCAGATGGGCGCCGAGGTAGGCGCCCGGGACGGCGCCGAGGCAGCCGGCGGCGAGCAGGTTCCAGTCGACGCCTCCGGCGAGGTGGCCGATCAGGCCGCCGATGCCGACGACGACGCCGGTCGCGGCGTTGGTGCCCACAGCCGCCTTCGGGGCGGTGCCAAGCCATCTGACCATGGCGGGCAACCGCAGCGTTCCCAGGATCAGCCCGACCAGGCCGCCGAGCACGCCGACCGCGAAGGCGATCGTGATCGCCACCGTGGCATCCTCGGAAGCCCCCGCCTCCTCCCCGGTGAAACGTTTTGTCCCCCCTATACGGGGCAAAAACGTTTCACCGGCTTGGCGGGCTATCTCTACTGCGCCGTAGAGGACGACGAGCGCGATGATCGCCAGCAGCAGCCGCTGCGGCAGCAGGCCGGAGGCGACCCCGCCGAGGATCCCGCCGAGCAGCGACGGCGGCGCCATCAACCAGAAGAGGCGCCAGTCGATCCGCTCGCCGCGCCAGTGGGCGATCGAGGCCGTCAAGGCCGAGGCGGCGCTGATTGCCACGTTGGCGCCCGCCCCGGCCGCCGCCGAGGTGGAGAATTGGAGCACTACGGGCAGCCGCAGGTTCCCCAGCACCAGCCCGGCGAGGCCGCCGGCGACGGCGACCGCGAAGGACCAAACCGCAACGCAAATCAGCTCCAGCGGCGCCATGCCGGGCGGAGCGTACCCGCGACGCGCTTAGAATCGAGGTATGGAAGCCGCCACCGAAGTTCGCACCGGTCCGTCGACCCTCGAGTCGTTCAACCCCGCCACCGGAGAGCTCGTCGGCTCCGTCGCGACGATCACGCCCGAGCAGGTCCAGGCCGTGGTCGACGGCGTTGCCCGCATCCAGCCCGCCTGGGCGGAGCTGAGCCACGGCGACCGCGCCCGCTACATGCGCCGCGCCGCCGACGCGCTGCTCGACGACATCGACGACATCGCCGAGTTGTTGGTCCGCGAGCAGGGCAAGCCGCGCGCCGAGGCCTACACGATGGAGCTGCTGCCCACCGTCGACGCGCTGCACTGGTGCGCGAAGGCGGGCCCGAAGATCCTCGCCGACGAGAAGGTGCGGATGTCCCAGGCCTTCCTGATGAGCAAGAAAGGCCGCTTCAGCTACGAGCCGATCGGCGTGGTCGGGGTGATCGCGCCCTGGAACTACCCCTGGTCGATTCCCTTCGGTGAGGTTGCGATCGCGCTGATGGCGGGCAACGGCGTGGTGCTGAAGCCGGCCAGCCTGACGCCGCTGCTGGGCGAGGCGATCGCCCGCGTCTTCGAGAAGGCGGGGCTGCCGGAGGGCCTGGTGCGGGTCGTCCACGGTGGCGGCGCGGTCGGCGACGCGCTGGCGCGCTCCAGCGCCGGCAAGATCTTCTTCACCGGCTCGGTCGAGGTCGGGCGCAAAGTCGGCGAGGTCTGCGCGCATCAGCTGAAGGGCTCGGTCCTGGAGCTGGGCGGCAAGGACCCGATGATCGTCTGCGCCGACGCGGACCTCGACAACGCGATCAGCGGCGCCGTCTGGGGCGGCTTCGCCAACGCCGGGCAGACCTGTTCGGGGATCGAGCGGGTCTACGTCGTGCGCGAGATCGCCGACCGTTTCGTCGAGGGCGTCGCCGGCGAGGCGCAGAAGCTGCGACTCGGCGATCCGCTGCAGTGGGAGACCGAGATCGGCCCGATGACCTCCGACGGCCAGTACGAGATCGTCGTCGACCTGATCGAGGACGCGGTCGCCTCCGGCGCGACCAAGCTCTGCGGCGGGCCGGCTGACGTCCCCGGCCTGTCGGGCAAGTACGTCGCCCCGACGGTGCTGACCGGCGTCACCCACGAGATGCGGATCATGCGCGAGGAGATCTTCGGCCCGGTGCTGCCGATCATCGTCGTCGATTCCGAGCAGGAGGCGATCGACCTCGCCAACGACTCCGAGTTTGGGCTAGGCGCATCGGTCTGGACAAAGGACCGCCAAAAGGGCGAGCGCATCGCGCGCCGGATCGAGTCGGGGATGGTCTGGGTCAACGACCACTCCTTCAGCCACGGCGCCTGCCAGTGCGCCTGGGGCGGCGTCAAGGACTCCGGCGTCGGCCGCTCACACTCCAAATTCGGCTTCTACGAATGCGTGAACGTGAAGATGAACGCCTGGGAGCCGGGATTGACCCGCGATTTCTGGTGGCATCCCTACGACGCCACCCTCGGCGAGGCCGTCCGCGCTTCGGCGAAGGTCCTATACGGCAAGGGCGCGGCCCGCGCCGAAGCCCTTCGCGAGGGCGCCGGCCCCCTGTTGAAGGTCGGCGTGCGCACTCTGCAAAAGCGGAAACGCTGAAGATCCGCCCCCCGCGGACCTTCAGCGCTCTCTCCCTGTGAAGCCCCGGCCGGAGGCCCCCAGTCCAGGCCTCCGGCCGGTGGTGTGTCGGCTCTCCCTGGCTCTAGCTCGGAAAGCCGACTCTTAAACACGGCGGGTTCTGGGAAGTTGCGCCGGGTCTAACCACCGGAAAATCGTCTCCGAAGCTCCGCCAGTCGCTCGCCCAGCTCGGCCTCGAACCCGCGATCGGTCGGAGTGTAGAAACGGCGATTTTCCAGGCCCTCCGGCATCAGCGGCTGGTCGCTCACACCTCCCGGCTCGTCGTGCGAGTAGCGGTAGCCCTCACCACGGCCGAGCTTTCCGGCGCCCGGGTAGTGGGCGTCGCGCAGGTAGTCGGGTGGGGTCTTGGCGCCGTTCTCGCGCACCTCGGCGCGAGCGGCGCCGAGCGCCTTGTAGGAGGCGTTCGACTTCGGGGCGAGCGCTAGATAAACAGCAGCCTGCGCCAGGTTGAGCGCGCACTCCGGCAGGCCGACCCGGTCGACCGCCCGTGCCGCGGCGTCGGCGACCAGCAGCGCCTGCGGGTCGGCGTTGCCGACGTCCTCGGAGGCGAGGATGACCATACGGCGGGCGATGAAGCGAGGGTCCTCGCCGCCTTCCAGCATCACAGCCAGGTAGTAAAGGGAGGCGTCGACGTCGGAGCCGCGGGTCGCCTTGATCCAGGCCGAGACGAAGTCGTAGTGGCGGTCGCCCTGGCGGTCGTAGTCGAGCGCCTTTCGCTGCAGCGCGTCCTCGATCGCGGCGACATCGACCGTAGCCGACTTTGACCCCGCCCCAGTGTGGTCAAAGTCGGCAGCAGCACGTTCGACCGCCCGCTCCAGCGCCGAGAGCGCGACGCGGGCGTCGCCGCCCGAGCGGTGCGCCAGCATCTCCAGCGCCGCGTCCTCCACCGGCGGCGGGCCGGCAAGACCCCGGTCGGGATCGGAGAGAGCGCGGCGCAGAAGCACCTCAACCTGTTCCGGCTCCAGCGGCCGCAGCTCGTATATCTGGCAGCGGGACAGCAGCGCCGAGTTGACCTCGAAGTAGGGGTTTTCGGTCGTTGCGCCGATCAACGTCAACAGCCCCTCCTCGACCGCCGGCAGCAGCGCGTCCTGCTGGGACTTGTTGAAGCGGTGGATCTCGTCGAGGAAGAGGACCGTCGGCCGGCCACTCCCCTGCCGGCGCTCCCGCGCCCGCTCGATTACGGCCCGGATCTCGGCTCTGCCGGCGTTGACCGCGGACTCCTCCTCGAAGGCACCCTCGGCCCCGGCAGCCGCGATCCGCGCAAGCGTCGTCTTCCCGGAACCGGGCGGCCCATACAAGATCGCGCTGTGCGGATGCCCGCTCTCGATCGCGGTCCGCAACGCCGATCCCTCCCCCAGAACATGCTCCTGGCCCACAAGTTCATCCAGACTACGAGGACGCATCCGCACCGCCAAAGGCGCGTCGGCCGCAGGCACCGCATCGGCGCTCCGCCCGTCCCCGCTGTCGAAAAGTCTCTCCACTGCGATTGAGTATGCATCTCCCCGTGGACCCGACCAACGCAAACGACGCGGCGATCGCCGTCCGCAACCTGCGGCGCGACTACGGCGACCGGGCTGCCCTCGAGGGAGTCGGATTCGAGCTCGCCGCCGGAGAGTCGCTGGTGGTGCTGGGGCCGAACGGGGCGGGGAAGACAACGCTGCTGCGGATCCTCGCGACGCTGCTGCGGCCGACCTCGGGCGAAGTGGACGTGCTCGGCTGCTCGCTCCCCCGGGAGGCCTGGAAGCTGCGCGGCCGAGTCGGCTACCTCGGCCACGAGCCGCTGCTCTACCGCGACCTGACCGGACGCGAGAACCTGCTCTTCCATGCCCGCCTGCACGGGATCGACCGGGGGAACGCCGGAGCGCGGATCGACGGGCTGCTGGCCGCCGCCGGGATGTCGCGGCGCGCCGACGAGCGCATCGCCGAGCTCTCTGCCGGGATGCGCCAGCGGCTGGCGATCTGTCGCTGCGTCCTGCACGAGCCGGCGCTGCTGCTGCTCGACGAGCCCGACTCCAACCTCGACGCCGACGGCCGCGAACTGGCACGGGCGCTGATCGGCCCCGGCCAGGGGCGGACCCGGATCGTCGTCACCCATGACCCCGAGCGCGTCCTCCCCGACGCCGACAAGGTCCTCCGCCTCAGCGTCGACGGGACCGCCGAGCTGACGGAGGCCGCGGTCCGGTGAACGCCTTCGCCGCCATCCTCGCCAAGGACTTGCGGGCCGAGTTGCGCACCCTCCAGTCGCTCCCAGCGATGGCGCTGTTCGCGGTAACCACCTTCGTCATCTTCCGCTTCGGCCTGGACCGAACCAGCCTCTCCGGCAGCCTTGCCGCCGGCGTCCTCTGGACGACGCTGCTGTTCGCCGCGGTGCTCGGCGTCAACCGCCTCTTCGTCGCCGAGCGCGAGGAGGGGGGCTTCGACGCGATCCGCCTCGCGCCGATCGACCGCACCGCCCTCTTCGCCGCCAAGGCCGCGGCGCTCCTCGTCTACCTGCTCGTGCTCGAGGCGATCGTCGTCCCGGTCTTCGCGGTCTTCTTCCTCGACTCGGCCACGGCGCTCCTCCCGCTGGCGGGCGTCCTGCTCCTCGCCGACCTCGGGCTCGCCGCCACCGGCACGCTGATCTCCTCGATGGCGGTCCACTCCCGCGCCCGAGACCTCCTCGTCCCCCTGGTGCTTCTCCCTCTCGTAGTGCCGCTGATGATCGCCGCCACCGGCGCCACCGATCCGCTGCTGGCCGTGGGCGGTCCCGGCTACGAGCGCTTCGGCACCTGGCTGGCGGTGCTCGGCCTATACGATCTTGTGTTCCTCCTGGTCGGATACGCCGTATTCGACTTCCTGCTGGAGGACTGAGCGCATTCCGCTCCCCACCGCGCTAAACGCATGTACGGCAAAGGACTGAAACCCCTCTCGATCGCCACCGTGGCGATGCTCGCCCTCGGCCTCTCCCTGGTCTTCTTCTACGCGCCGCTGGACGCCGACCAGGGCTTCGTCCAGAAGATCTTCTACCTGCACGTGCCCCTGGCGATCACCGCGCTGCTGGGCTTCGTCGCCGGCGGCGTCTTCGCGGTGCTGCACCTGCGCAGCGGCGACCGCCGGTGGGACGCCTACTCCTACGTCTCGATCCACATGTCGGTGATCTTCGGCGTCGCGGTGCTGATCACCGGCTCGATCTGGGCCAAGGCGTCCTGGGGCCACTGGTGGGTCTGGGACGAGCCGACCCTGGTCAGCTTCCTCATCGTCTTCCTTCTCTACGCGACCTACTACCCGTTCCGCTACGCGATCGAGGAGCGCGACCGCCAGGCCCGCTACGCCTCGGTCTTCGCGATCACCGCCGGGGCTTTCGTGCCGCTCAACTTCATGGCCGTGCGCCTGGCGGAGAGCCTCGTCCACCCGCGCGTCTTCGCCACCGCCAACGGGGGCCTGCCGGGAGACATGCGGCTGACCTTTCTCGTCTGCCTGGCGGCGATGGCGCTGCTCTGGGTGACCCTGGTCAAGTTCGAGCTGACCGCGAAGAGCACCCGCGGGCAGCTCTCGCGGCTGCGGCGCGCCCTCGACGCGCAGGCGTCCGGCGGCGCCAGCCGCGTCGCCCCGGAGGTGAGCTGAGTGATCCTGCCGATCGGCGCTCCCGCCCTGCCCCTCGACGAGGCCGGCAAGTACGTCGCCGCCGCCTACGTCGTCTTCGTCCTCCTGCTCCTCGTCTACGTCGCGATCATGGCCGCGCGCCTGCAGCGGGTCGAGCGGGAACTGAAGGAGCTGGCGGGGTTCGCCGAGCAGCGCAACCGCGAGGAAACCGAGAAGGTGACCGCCGATGTCTGAGCTTCTGGCGCTTGGTGTCTCTCACAAGACCGCGCCGCTGGACCTGCGCGAGCGGCTCTCCCTGACCGAGGGGCGTGCCGTCAGCGCTCTGCGCGAACTGACCGACGCGACCGGCATCCACGAGGCGGCGGCGATCTCCACCTGCAACCGCACCGAGCTCTACCTCGTCGTCTCCGACCCGGTCGAGGCGGAGTCGACGGCGCTCGGCGTCCTCACTCGCCAGGCCGAGATCCGCCCCACCGAGCTGCTCGGCCATCTCTACTCGCTGCGCTCCGGCGAGGCAGCCCACCACCTTTTCCGCGTCACCGCCGGTCTCGACTCGATGATCGTCGGCGAGGCCGAGATACAGGGACAGGTGAAGCGCGCCTACGAGCTGGCGCTGGTCGAGGGCGGGACCGGGCCAATCCTCAACCGGCTCTTCCGCGGCGCCCTCGCCGCCGGGGGACGCGCCCGGGCGGAGACGGGGATCAGCGAGAAGGGGATGTCGATCTCCTCGGTCGCGGTCGAGTTGGCTCGCCACGCCCTGGGCGACCTCGCCGACCGGCGGGTGCTGGTGATCGGCGCCGGCGAAACCGCCGAGCTGGTCGCCCGCGCTCTGGTCGCCCGCGGCGCCGCCGGCGTCTTCGTCGCCAACCGTCACTACGATCGGGCGATCGGCCTGGCGCAGCGCTTCGACGGCGCCGCGGTCCGCTTCGAGGAGCTGCCCGAGCAGCTGGAGGCGGCCGACATCGTCGTCTCGGCGACCAACTCCCCCCACCACATCGTCGAGCGCGACGACATCGCCGCGGTGATGGAGATCCGCGACGGCCGCCCACTGCTGCTGGTCGACATCGCCGTGCCCCGCGACATCGAGCCGGCCTGTCGCGAGATCGCCGGGGTCAGCCTGCACGACATCGACGACGTACAGCAGATAGTCGCCCGCAACACCGGCGGACGCGAGGCCGAGGCGACACGCGCGGAGCGCATCCTCGCCGCCGAGCAGGAGCGCTTCGAGCGTTGGCTCGCCTCCTTGGAGGTGGTGCCGACGATCTCCTCCCTGCGCGAGCGCGCCGACGAGGTGGTGCGCCGGGTGCTGGCCGAGAACGACCCGCGCTGGGAGAGCCTCGGCGAAGAGGACCGCGAGCGGGTGAGAACGATGGCAAAAGCGATTGCGTCCCGCCTCCTTCATGAGCCGACCCTGAGGATGAAGCGCTCGGCCGGCAGCGACGATGCCTACCTGTACGTGAGCGCGCTGCGGGAGTTGTTCGGGCTCGATGCGGCGGAGGTTGAGCCGGAGGGGGAAGCCACGAGCAAAGTGACGGAGTTGCGGAGGGCCAATCCCGGTAGGGGTTCCGCTTAACTTGCCCAGGAGGGTCTATCCAGGTAGGGGTTCCGCTTAACTTTTTCGAGCCGCGTTTGCGGCTGTCCGCGATGGCTGGCAGCGAAAAAGTACAAGACGTTCCACCCCTACCTGGATAGACCCAACCACACGCTCTGATGATTCGGATCGCTACCCGCGGAAGTGCACTTGCAATGGCGCAGGCGCGTCAGGTGGCCGACCTCTTGGGTGGAGCCGAGCTGGTCCAAGTCTCCTCCGACGGCCCACCTGGGGACAAGGCGCGGTTTGTGCGGGGGGTTGAGCGGGCGCTGTTGGCGGGGGAAGCTGATGTTGGTGTGCACTCGGCTAAGGATGTGCCGGCGGAGATGCCTGAGGGGTTGGTGATCGCTGCGGTGCCGTCGCGAGAGGATGCGGCGGATGTTTGGATTGGGGTTGGGTCGTCGCTCGATGACGTGGCGGAGGGGGCGCGGGTTGGGACCGCCAGCTTGCGACGGCGGGCTCAATTGCTCGCGGTGCGGCCAGACTTGAAGGTGGAGGAGATGCAC
>DATMBX010000024.1:0-6271 GCA_035558955.1 Solirubrobacterales bacterium
CGCTTGAGCCGCTTGACTGCCTCCTTGCCGGCTTGGTCGCCATCGAGCAGGGCAACGCAAGCAGGCTTGAGTTCGTCGCGGCCCCGCGCCAGGTAGACAATGTAGGGAACGCTGGGGGCCGATCCGGCAGGGACTATGGTCACCTGATTCAGGTCGAGGAGTTCGCTCAGAGAGTTGGCCTTCATGCGCCGCAGCCGCGAGCTGAGGCCGGCGAGCAGGACCTGATCGGCGAGCCCTTCGACCACCAGGTTGGAGCCGCCGATGAAGGCTGTCTCGGCGACGTGGTCGCCCAAAGCCGAGCGCAGCGGCTCGTAGTGCGTCTTGGCGATGTCCTTGACGACGCGGGTGCCCTGGTCGTTGGTGCCCTTGTCCAGCACCCGGATCCGGTGACCGGCGTTCTTGTTGATCAGGAACGGTGAGTGGGTCACGTAGACGACCTGATCGCGACGCGACCTGTCGTGTGGACGCGCGAAATCCTCGAGGATCTTCAGCAAATCCTGCTGCCCCTCCCCGGAGAGGTATGCGTCGGGCTCGTCAACGAGAAGTACCGCTGAGCGCTCCTCAGGAAGGTCCATGGCGAGAAGCTGCACGTAATAGCTGAGGAAGTAGCGCAGGCCGGTGCTGCGCTCGTCAAAGGAGTAGGAGCGCCCGGTTCGGTCGTGGACTGTGAAGGAAATGCCGTGCTCATGGGCGTCAATGAGCAGCTCGAAGTCAGCGTCCTGCCGCCACACGCGCGCGAAGTTGAGGCGGCGGGAAAGCGCCTGATTCATCTGTCCCTCCAAGGCCTTCGCCTGGCCCTCCTTGTCCTCCCGGATAGCCTTCTCAAGGTCCTCCACCCGGCGCGGATCGATGCGGGCGACCTCGAAGAGCAGCTTGCGCGCCATGGCCTCCTCGGCGGCGATCGTCTTTTGCTCCGGGTCCGATGGCTCATAGGTGATCGCAGCGAGGATGTCAGGCACCTTTGCGCCGATGCCCTCGGTGTCGGCCAGGCCAGACAGGGCGTCGCCGAGCCGGCGGCGGCGCAGCCGAGTGCCGAGGGGTCCCGGGTCTTCGCCGCGCAGAGCTGAATAGGAGACGCTGTCTGGAATGGCAACGCGGGTCTCGATCGTCTTCGGTTCCGGCAGCCGCTCGAGGATCGCGGCCTGTTCTGCCTCGCTCAACTCGAGTGCCTCGCCGGAAGGCGCAAAGAAGGCGGGCGGCGAGCCGCCGAGTCGAAGCAGAACCACCCGATCATCGGCCTTGAGCCCGCCGGGGGCGGAATCGAGGTCGTCGAAGTCTCCACCGTCGATCGCCACCTCGATGCCGAGGTCCGGGGTGCGCAATCCGTCCTCCTCAACGGAGAAGAGCTGGGAGTAGCGACAGAAATCGCCGCGATTGATGTCGTCACCGGTGAGGGCCTGAATGGCGGCGGCGATCAAGTGGGTCTTGCCGGACTCGTTTGCACCGACGACTGCCGTGACCTCTTCCTCGATCGGGACGCGGATGAAGGGCCGCTGCTGTCCGTCGACGCTTTCCCAGTCGGGACGGTCGGGCGAGGGCTTGGCCCGGCGCTCGTAGTCGTAGTTGAAGGAGCGGAAGAAGCGCAGGTACACGGTTGTGAGGCGCATGGTTCTCCTTTCTCCAGTCGTTCAGTGGCCGTTTGGGTGTCGTTTGGGATCGCCGACTGTCCTTGAATCGACGAAAATTCCGTCGGTGCGCCGCAGATAGCCGACGTCACCATCGTTGTTCCAAATTGGCGCTGAGCGGCCGGCGAAAAGCAGCAAGTCACCGTCATCAAGTCGCTCATTTTCGCCTCTCCCGCTGAAGACATAGGCCGAGTTCCCGGGGGAAAGCATTAGCGCGCCTCCA
This sequence comes from Solirubrobacterales bacterium, assembly GCA_035558955.1. GTDB lineage: Bacteria > Actinomycetota > Thermoleophilia > Solirubrobacterales > 70-9 > DASVDE01. Next base: position 1,849 of record DATMBX010000024.1, read on the forward strand.
CCCTGCGCCCCTAGAAAGCGGTAAACGTGAACGTGCCGCTGACAGTGTAATCGGTGATCTCAAGACCGGTGAGGGCAACTGCCGTGGGCCCGGAGTTGGCGATCTGCACGTACTCGCCGCGGCGGTCACCGGCTCGATTCGCAACAACGCAAACATGTGGTTCCATCTCTTTGATCCCCTCTCAGAGGTTGTCGTGCAACCATCTATAGTTGCTGAAGCCGGTGCCAGCCCAACCCGCACCAGTTACATCGATGACCAGTAATTCGTCTCCGGAGTCGATGTAGTTCTTCAGGTCGTCGCGCAATTCGGAGGGTGACATCGTCGTCTTGACCAGCCAGGTCGAGTCGAGCCGGTGCCACCAGGTGGTGCCGACGTTCTTCAGTCGCTTGATCAACCCGCTGTAGTCCTGACCGGGCTTGTTGAGGTCATAACCGACAAGCAGGGTGGCCATCAGTGCTCCCGCGGCGGCACGAAGTCGATGGGCTCGGAGGTCACGATCGAGCGGCTGGCTGCGGCGAAGGCGGATCGCTCCCCCTGTAGAAGTTCGAACCAATTTTCGCCGCGATCCCCAAAGGAAGAGAGGCGCTCGAAGATCGGGTTCAGTGCCTCAATCACGGGCGGCGGCGCGATCAGCATCAACGCGTTGGTGGCACGCTGTAAGCGGTCGAGCGCGGCGTAGAGCTGACGGCCGAAGAAAACACGGGCAAGGCGGCCGACAAAGAAGTCGAGAGTGCCGAAGTGGCGCTCGACCCAGCGCCAGGTGGTGACTGCTCGCCGTTGCGGCCGTGGTAGCTGTCCTAGCTCGAGAATCAGCGCGTCAAGCGCTGAACCGAACTCGCTGAGCGCACCCACCAGACGCTGGTCAGCTTCGGCGTCAAGGCGGCGCGCCTGACGGTGCGAACGGAGCAAACCACTGCCGACAGCGGCTAGGGCCGAGGAGACGATCGTCGCGAGCAGGGTGTCTATTGGACTCAGCCCTTGCTGCGACGGGGATCACGGCGAGGCGGATAAGGGCCGTTACGCTCGCCGATCTTCCCGTCTCTGTTGTGAATGAGATGCTCAGCACCTCGACTTTTAGCCATATCTCGGCCGGTCGACTGGGCTTCTCTCTTCGTCGGCGCAGTGTTGGATACCCGCTCCCCGCCTTCGACTCTATTAGCCCAACCGTCGCCATGTGGAACTGTGTGGATGTCGCCTCTTGCCACGTCTGCTCCCTTGGAATCTGGATCGATTCAACGAGTACCTACGTTTTGCGGCGATCCTAAAAGCAGAGGTGGACGGACTTTCGGCGGCTTGAGCCACCCCTAGTTTTTGCGCTCGCGACTAAGCGACCTTGAGTCTGTAGCGACCCGTGCGTCTGCCGGTGCTCTCCACCGCATCGGCGCGGTTAATTTGCGCCAGGAAGGTGCCAAGCGGATCTTTGCCGCCGACGCGATAGCCCTGGTTTTGCAGGAGCTGGTACCAGGCACGGTAGTGGATCTCTTGGCCCCGGCCGATCTGATCCTCGAGGATCTTGATCGCGATGTCCTGTAGGCGCTGGCCCCGGAGCCGTCCGTCAAGGTCGTCGATCGAAAGCTGAACCGAGCGCCCGAGTGCGCCCTCCAGCTGCTCGAGAAGACCGCGATCCCGCTGGGTCTGTTCGTCGATTCGGTCGGCGAGAGCACGGAGTCGCTCGGCCTGCTCGGCTTGGGCCTCGATCCTGCGAGCCAGCGCCACCGCTTCGCCGAGGAGGGCCTGGTCGAGGGTGGTCGGGGTTTCTGTCGCTTGCGCCGACTCGTCTTGCATGGGAAGAAGGCTAGGCTAGGTCACGGGGGAAACCCTGCCTCCGGATCGCGCCTATTTGCGGGGTTTCACAGGATGCGGCGAAGCTTCTGCCGGCCGGGGAATAGCGCGCACGACCAGCTTCGGCCAGTGGTTCTCGGCCGCCAGGCGCTCGAGGAGGCGGCGCGGGACGGGGTTGGCGAAGGCGATCACGGCGTCGTAGCGGGCCATGTGGGTCTCGACGATGGCGCGCAGGCGCTCCTGGGGCTTGGAGCGCAGGAGGGCGATGATGGCGTGGCGCTCGCGGCCGATCTCGACCACGGCGTTGGGGCGGTGGCCGCGTCTGCTCTGCTCGCGCACGACGCTGCGCGAGCAGAGCCAGCGCGCCTCGGGGGCGCGGGCGGCGATGTGGAGGCGGATCTCGTTGACGGCGCGCATCCGCGCCATCGCCTCGACCCGCGGGCGCAGGTAGGTGAAGCCGGTGCCCGAGAGGCGCATTCCGCGCCCGCTGAGCCAGACCCAGTGCGGCTCCTCGTAGAGGAAGCGGCCGTAGTCGGCGAAGCCCGCCTTGGTCAGGTGCTTGGCCAGTCTCGCCGCCTGGGGCTGATCGCAACCGACGAAGCGGGCCAGTTGGTCGAAGGGGATCGCTCCCTGTTCGGCAATCAGGCGCAGTAGCTCGAACTCCCAAGGTTCGGGCAGGCGCAGGACCGGGCGCTTGTGGGCACCTGGACCACTGCCGAGCTTGCCCTCGCGCCCCGGGCCGATCGCCGGAGCTGTCGCCGTCTCGGTCGCGGCCATCCTCAGTCCTCCTCGTCGAGGTAGGCGATCTCCTTCGGCGCCTGCGTCTCGACCCGCTCCAGCGGCGTGTCGATGCGCTCGGTTTCGGGCAGGGACGCCGGCTCGACACCGGGGGCCCGCCGGACCGCCAGCTTGGCGGCTCGGCCGCGGCGGATCAGCCAAGCCGTCCCGGTCGCCAGCTCGCGAATCCGGTCGGGATCGACGCGGGGGCGGTCCTCGGGACGGGCGAGGCCCTCGCGAATGCGGACGCCCTCCTCGAAGCGGTGGGTCAGCTCCAGCGCTCGACGGGCGCCGGCCAGCTCGGCGATCCGCTCGGGCTCATTGACCGCGTGGGCGATCACCGTCTCGACCGAGCCGAAGATGCGGTCGCGCTGGGTGGGCTCCCCCATCCCGGAGACGGTCTGGGGGACGAGGATCAGCGAGGCATTGAAGCTGCGCGCCTGCTCGACCTTCATCGGCCAGGTCAGAGGCGACCCGAATTGCATGATCCCCGTACCCATCCTCGTCTCGAAATCAGCGCCTGGTCGTGCTCGGTGCCGGTTGCGCGTTGCGCGGTGCCCGTTGCTGGGCTGACGGTGCTTTTCTTGCGCCGCCCCGGCGCTCCGGTAGGGGTTCGGTCCCTTGGTTTGCGACCCTTTGGCCGGTCGCCGGCCTTGGCGCTCGCCTCTCGCGACTACCAGCTGTGTCTACTCGACCATTGCCGTGCTCCAGTTGTGCTGTTGCAGGAGCGTGTCGAGCTCGCGCCGCTGCTTGGCCAGCTGGTCGACCTGGCCCTGGACGTCACCCACTTTGACCTGCCGGACCATGCGGATCTCCGAGCGGCTGTAGCGAGACAGCGCCCCGCCCCTGTTGGTTGCCTCTCTCACCACCCCGCGCAGCGCGCTCAAGCGCAGCGCCAGAACGTCTCGCCTCGCCAGGGCCTCGGTGACGGTCGTCCCGTCGGGGAGCTTGGTGGCGGCGTTGGTGTGGTTGATCTGGGCGATCAGCGCCTGCAACTCCTCACAAAGCGTGTCCAACTCTTCCAAAAGCTCCTCGGGGCGCTCGGGCGGCTCGTCGCCCTCCTGTACGAGCACGCTCGCCCCCAGGCGATCCTTGACCTGCGCGATGTGCTTCTGCAAGTCGGAGCGACGGTTGAGGGCTTCGCCTACGGTCACGATCAGCCGCAGTTTAACGCAGACAATACGTTGCCGTCACCTGACGCCTGTGGCAGCGTGCCACTATTGACTCTGAGCCCGCCGCCAGGAAAACTCTCAACGTGACCAAAGCTGAACGCGCAGAAGCAAAGGCCGCCCGAAAAGAGGCTCAAGATGCGCAAGCGCACTCCGAAGCTGAGGCAAAGGCGACTCGACAAACACGCGAACGCTCGGTCCATATTCGCCTGACCGAGCATCGTGAAACGGATTCCCACTTCGAGGCGTACCGAGCAAAATCGGGAATCTGGGCAACGCGATTGGTTGAGGGGTCCGGCGACCTCGCCGCACGAAAAGAACGGCTCGCTCGATATAGGGAAGAGGATGTCTGGCGTAGGTCTCTACCGACTTCCTTTAAGGCTCGTAAAACGGCGGGATGGCTCCTCCTGGTGTTCGGCTGGGCAATCATTCTTGGCGGCGCATTTGTAGGAACCATCAGCCCGGTGAGCGGGGTGCTCACATGGTTGCTTGCCCTCGCGCTAGGAATAGCCCTTTGGTTCCTATCCGACCTGGTGAAAGGGGAGCTTTGACGGCTAGATGGTTGATTCCACGGCGCCAATGTCGGCAAGGCGGTTCCGCGGAACCGCCTCAAGCCCCGTGATCGAGGATTTCAATGCAGAGAGGCCGAAGTCGGCGGTGCTGAAGCAACCGTCGACCGAAAGGCCACGATGCAC
>DATMBX010000025.1:0-24347 GCA_035558955.1 Solirubrobacterales bacterium
GGCGAGGGGCCGAGTCGCACCGGCTGCATGCGCTGCGGAAGCTGCATGGTCGGCTGCCGTCATGGGGCGAAGAACACGCTGATGAAGAACTACCTCTGGTTCGCCGAGAAGCTCGGCGTCGAGATACAGCCCGAGCGCCAGGTGATTGCGATCCGCCCGCTTGGCGCGGCCGACGGTTCAGACGGCTATGCCGTCACCAGCGAGCGCTCCGGGTCCTGGCTGCGCAAGAAGCGCCGAACGCAAACCGCACGCGGTGTGATTGTCGCGGCCGGCGCCCTCGGCACAAACAACCTGCTCGCCAACTGCCGTCATAGCGGCGCGCTGCCGCGAATCTCCGAGCGTCTCGGCGACCTCGTTCGCACCAACTCGGAGTCGATCCAGGCGGTCACCGCGCCCGACGACGAACGCGACTTCAGCCGCTCGGTAGCGATCACCTCAAGTATTTACCCCGACCCCGACACCCACATCGAAGTCGTCACCTATGGCCAGGCGGGCGACGCGATGGCGAGCACTTTCACCGCAATGACGGGGCCGGGGTCGAAGCTGACCCGGCCGCTGAAGTGGATCGCCGCGATGCTGCGCCATCCCCTGCGCACAGTGCGGATGGCGATCCCTTACCGCTGGTCCAGACGCACCGTGATCCTGCTCGTGATGCAGACGGTGGATGCCGCGATGCACTTTCGCCCGAAGCGGAAACTGCTCGGTGGCGGGGTTCGCCTGCAGACCGAGCAGGATCCCGGGCGGCCCAACCCGACCTACATCCCCGCCGCCGAGCAAGCAGCTCGCTGGTTCGCGCAGCGCACCGGGGGCGTCGCTCAAAGCGCCCTCACCGAGTCGATCCGCAATACGCCCTCGACCGCGCACATCCTCGGCGGCGCGGTGGTCGGCGCCGGTCCCGAGAGCGGCGTGGTCGATGCCGGCAACCGCGTCTTCGGCTACGAAAACCTGCTGGTGTGCGACGGCGCGGCGATTCCGGCCAACCCGGGCGTCAACCCGAGCCTCACTATCACCGCCAAGGCCGAGCACGCGATGAGCCTGATCCCGCCGAAGGACGGCGCCGAGCCGCGCCACCTTCCCGAGGCGGCGCGGCCGGCGACTCCAGTCGCGTCCTAGTCCAGGCTCAGTCCGCGAAGCGCTCGGCGACGTAATCCCAGTTGACCACGTTCCAAAAGGCGTCGATGTAGTCGGGACGCTTGTTCTGGTACTTCAGGTAGTAGGCGTGCTCCCAGACGTCGCAGCCGAGCAGTGGCGTCTTGCCGTCGGAGATCGGCGAATCCTGGTTCGGCGTCGAGACGATCGCGACCCCGGAGCCGTCCTTGACCAGCCAAGCCCAACCGGAGCCGAACTGGCCGATGCCCGCTGCTTTGAACTTCTCCTTGAACTCGTCGAAGGAGCCGAAAGCCTCGTCGATCGCGCTCGCCAGCTCGCCGCTCGGCGCGCCGCCGCCGTCGGGGCCGAGCATCTGCCAGAAGAGGGAGTGGTTGTAGTGGCCGCCGGCGTTGTTGCGGACGGGGCCCTGCTTGTCGGCCGGCAGGCTGGAGAGATCGCGCAGCACGTCCTCGACCTCAGCGTCGGACCACTCGGTTCCCTCCAGAGCGGCGTTCGCTTTGTCGACGTAGGCCTGGTGGTGCTTGTCGTGATGCACGCGCATCGTCGCCTCGTCTATGTGGGGCTCGAGCGCGTCGTAGGCGTAGGGAAGGTCCGGAACCGAGAAAGCCATCTGGGTGTCTCCTGTGTCGGAAGGGAAGTTGTCCCCAGCCTAGCTACCCGAATGGGAAGGAAGCACGCGGGACCGTGTCGGCGTCACCGCCGGTCCATGCGTTGAAGACATACCAGGCCGGCTTTGCCTCGCGAGACTTGGTCAGCAGGCCGGCGGAGTCGCAGAACTGGCAGGCGCCGTTCTCGTCGGCCCACGAGAACCACCAGACACCTCCGATCCGCCAGTGCCGGCGTTGGGCCGCGAGCATCGCGAAGGCGTTGTCCAGACCCTGCGCCTGCCCCTCGAGCCCCCGCTCCCAACGCGACTCGCCGCTGTCGGAGCCCCAGCCCATCTCGGTTACAAGGAGGGGCGTGTGGGAATCGTGGTGCACGCGCATGATGCGGCGCAGGTTCCGGATTTGGGCGCGGATCGCCCTGGTGGTTACGACGTAGGGATGCAGCGCGACCCCGTCGAACCACTGCTTCACGTTTCGCGCCCGGTAGAGGCGCGAGAGGAAGTCGCCGGCCCTTATGTTCGGCGGGACCTGCAGCGGCCTTCCGAAGAGGCCGCCGACGATGACCCTCGAACCCGGGTCGGCCCGATGCAACACCCGTCCGGAGAGGCGGATCAGCCGCGCGAACTGGCGCGGGTCGGGGCGGTGGGAGAAGGTAACGATGTTCTGCTCGTTCCAGATCTCCCAGCGGCGGATCGGCAGGAACGGAAGTCTGGGGTTCTCCTCCCAGAAAGAGCCGCGTGGCCCATAGCGATCGACCGCATCGCGGAGGAAGGTCGCCCATCCCCAGCGCTGCCAGGCGTTGTTCACCGGCTCGGCGCTGGGATGCGGAGAGGCCCAATCCGGGGTGCCCCAGAGAAAGGGGAAGATCTCCATCTCACGCTCGGCGGCGAGCCTGACCGCATGGTCGAAGCCGTTCCAGTCGGGCTCAGCGACAAACGGCGGCTTCTCTTGGGCGGCCGACCAGATCAACGGCAGCCGCACGGTCCCGATCCCAGCCTGCTCCATCAGGTCGTAGTCCTCCTTGCTCGCCGGGCTCTGCGGCGAGATCCCGAAGAACCCCGGCGGAGCGGAGACCGCGCCGGCGGAGGCCGGCGCCAGCAACGCCACGGCGGCGAAGAGAAAGATGAGCTTCCGCGTCACGGTCCTAGTGTGACCCCGAACGCGAGCGAAAGTCGCGTCACGGAGACGATGCAATCGGGGCGATCGGATCGATTGGCTAACCGGAGCGGGTTTGTCAATAGCGGTGCATCACACTTGATTCACAGATCCTTGTGTTGCGCGATTTGAGGGCATCACATGGCTTGTCCGGCTGTGTTCGCCTTTTGGAATAGCACTTGCTCCGACCTGTCTATTTGCAAGGCTTGCGCCGATGGGGAATGCAGACAAAGACGCCATCGCATCGACCGCGTAGAATTGAGCCATGGCACCAACTGCGCCCCCTACTCCCCCGCCAGAGCCAAAGCGTCCCAGCCCAATGCAGGTGGAGACACGGGGTCTCTCCCTTGGCAAAGCCAAGTAGCCCCTGCTAGCAGCCCTGCGCCGAATCCAGTTCAAGGATCGGCTGCGCGAGAGTCTTCAGCTTCTGCCTGATCGAGTTTCTTGCGGAACTCGGCATACTGCTTCTTGACCCTTCCCTCGTGCTCGCGAATCTGGGCTGACACCTCCCGGAGTTCCCTCATCACTCTGCGCCCCCCAGGGGTCTGGAAAATCCCTCGGCGCATCCGCCTTCCTTGATCTAGCCAGGGGTGACGACCTCCCGAGCGTATTGAACGTCCAGCCAGGGTTGAAAAGCAATGGACGGCTCGCTCGGCCTCCGCCTCCGCCTGCTGATGGTCGGCTAGCCAAATGCCTTGCGCGATTTCTCGAGCAATGGACTCGCCGCCTCTCACCCGTTCCTCGATCTCGAGCGGTTGATGGGCATGCTCAAAAAAGAATAACGTCGCGAAATAAGCTCTGGTCGCCTGTTCTCCTGCCGCTGAGTCAGGTCCAAAGAGCAATACGGCCCGGTGACTCAGTCGGTGCGCACGCTCAAGTACTGCATGGGTGGTCGAGTTCTTCGGCTGAGGTTCATCGAGAACGTCAGGCACTGCAGCGTGAAGAACCTCAACGTACTCAAGCGCCACATCAAGCATCCGATCACGCAGCTGCGCAGAACGCTGCTGGCGACCGGCCAGAAGACCTCCGATCACCGCTCCAAACAATCCCGCAAGTGCAGCTATCGAGGTCGCGGTGGCCGTGCTCATCCAATCAGCTTCCCAGACCCAGGACACAAAGCAAACAGCAAATCGAGCGACATCTCGCCACGAATCCGTCTGACTGAAAATCGGGGCGCCCGGATTTGAACCGGGGACCTCACCGACCCGAACGGTGCGCGCTACCAGGCTGCGCCACGCCCCGAAGGCGAGTGATTATCTCAGGCAGGGGCTGAAAGCGCGGGTCGCTACTGGACGGCCTCGATCGCCCGCTCGATCTGGGCCAGCGTGGGGCCGTCCTGGAGGGTGCGGGTTCCACCCGGTCCGCTGACGATCGCCGCCTGGCGGATGCGGATGCCGAGGTCGGCGCCGAGCTCGGCGTAGTCCTCCAGGGTTTTGGTGATCGCTCCGTCCGGGCCGCTCTCCCGATCCAGCGTGACGCGCCACTCGGGCACGTCCAGGTTGGCGATCGAGCCGGCCAGGGAGCCGAGGTAGTCGTCGTCGATGCCGAAGCGCTCGGCCTCCGCCTGGTTGCGGAAGAAGAGGTAGGTGTACTGCCAGCCATAGCCCTGCTCGGCGGCGGCCTCGGCGGCGAAGAAGCCGACCTCCACCGGGTTGCGGGCGACCGAGTAGTGGCGCATCAGCAGCTTGGCGTCGCCGGGACGGGCGTAGTCCTCGGCAAGGCTGGGGATCGTCCCCAGGAAGTCGGCCCGGCAGTTGGAGCACTGCATGTCGTTGAAGATCTGGATCGAGACCGGCGCGTTGGAGGAGCCGAGCCGGTCGCCGGCTTGCGGCATCCCGGCGAAAATCCGCTGCGCGTCGGAGATCCCGGCGAGGCGGACCACCTGCCGCCCGGCTTCTTTGGTCGAGATCTCGACGATCGTGTAGCCGAGCGCGACGGCTCCCAGCGCGAAGACGACGATCACCCAGATGCGGCCGCGCCTGGAGCGGGTATCCGCCCCGCCGATGCTGGTCGCTTCCATCGAGCCATTCTCCCAACTTGCGGAAAAGAGCCGTTTGACACATCCAGCGCGAGTGGTAAATATTGGGTAGTCGCGATTTCGACACCAGTCACCTACATAGGGAGGTCTGCCCGTGGCCAATCACCTCACGCCCACCGAGCTTGCCGACGAGCTTCAGATGAGACGGCAGGAAGTGATCAGCAAGTGCGTAGAGATGGGCGTCCCGATCTTCCACGGTCGTATCGACCGGACGCTGTTCGAGTCCTCCTTGCGCCATCTGATGACCCGGCAGGAGCAGAGGCAGGCTTCGGCCGCCTAGCCAAGAGGCACACCGGCTGACTAGACTCTCGCCCTCGATGGGGAGAGGGACGGGCTCAGCCACGCTTGCCGACTTGCTGCCGCGCGCAGCGGAGGCATACAAGGACGCGCCCGCTGTCCGCTACAAGGACGGCGACGTCTGGGTCGATCGCAGCTTCAACCAGGTTCGCGACCTGGCCCGCTCGCTCGCGCTGGGGCTGATCGACCTCGGGGTCGAGAAGGGCGACAAGGTCTCGATCCTCGGCAACACCCGGCCCGAGTGGACCTACTTCGACTTCGCCGCGCTCTCAGCCGGCGCGACCGTCGTCCCGATCTACCAGACGAACTCGCCCGAGGAGTGCCGCTACGTGCTGGAGAACTCCGACGCCAAGGTGGTCGTGGTCGAGGACGACGAGCAGATGGAGAAGATCCGCGCCGTCCGCGACCACCTGCCGCTGCTGGAGCACGTGGTGCGGATGACCGGCTCCAGCGACGACGCGATCTCGATGGACGACCTGGCGACGCGCGGCGAGCGCCGCGACGCGGCCGAGTGGGAGGCGCGCTGGAAGTCGGTCACCCCCGAGGACATCTGCACATTCATCTACACCTCGGGCACCACCGGGCCGCCGAAGGGCTGCATCATCAGCCACGGCAACTACCGGGCGATGCTGGACATGGTCAACGCGACCAGCGTCATCGAGCCCAACGACGTCAGCTACCTCTACCTCCCCCTCGCCCACTCCTTCGCGCTGCTGATCCAGCTCGGCAGCTTCGACCTCGGCGCGACGCTCGCCTACTGGGAGCGCGACCCGCTGAAGATCGTCCCCAACCTTGGGGAGTTGAGACCGAGCTACTTCCCCTCGGTTCCGCGCATCTTCGAGAAGATCTACTCGACCGCGACCAGCGCGATGGAGAGAGAGGGCGGCCTGAAAAAGGCGATCTTCGACTGGTCGATCAAGGTCGGGCAGAAGATGCGTGAAACCGAGCGCGCAGGGCGTAAGCCGGGCTTCTTGCTGCGCAAGCAGTACAAGTTCGCCGACGAGAAAGTGCTCTCGAAAATCCGCGGCCTGTTCGGAGGGCAGCTGCGCCTCGCCGTATCCGGGGCGGCGCCGATCAACCCCGACATCCTGCGCTTCTTCGACGCCGCCGGTGTCCTCGTTCTGGAGGGCTGGGGGATGACCGAGACCTCGACCGCGGCGACGATCTCCAAACCGGACGACTTCAAGATCGGCACGATCGGCAAGCCGTTCCCGGGTTGCGAGGTGAGAATCGCCGAGGACGGCGAGATCCTCGTCAAGGGCCCCAACGTCTTCCAGGGCTACTACAAGAACGAGGAGGCGACCCGGGAGACGATCGTCGACGGCTGGCTGCACACCGGCGACATCGGCGAGATCGACTCCGACGGCTTCATCAAGATCACCGGCCGCAAAAAGGACATCATCATCACCGCCGGGGGCAAGAACATCACCCCGGCCAACCTCGAGGCGGAGATCAAGCAGCACCCGCTGGTCAGCCAGTGCGTGGTCGTCGGCGACCGGCGTCCCTATCTGGTCGCGCTGGTAACCCTGGATCCCGAGGAGCTAGCCGCCTACGCCAAAGAGCACGGCCTGCCGGAGAATCCCGAGGAGCTGGCCAAGAATCCGGAGATCAAGAAGGCCGTCGAGGGCCACGTGGAGACGATCAACGAAAAGTTCGCCCGCGTCGAGCAGGTGAAGAAGATCGCGATCCTCCCCCGCGACCTCTCCCAGGAGAGCGGCGAGCTGACTCCGACGCTCAAGGTCAAGCGCGCCGTCGTAGCGCAGAAGCACGAGGGCGAGATCGAAGCCCTCTACGCCGGCTGATTGCGCCGCTAGGACGCTTCGCCGGACTGGCGGAGAAGCGCCGAGGTGGTCTGCTCGAGGACGCGGCGCCAGGCTGAGGTCTGCTCCGGCTCCTCCTCCGAGGCGCGCTCGACCACGCGGCGGACGCGGCGCTCGGAGATCTCGAGGCCATGGCGCTCGGAGATCTCCTTGTAGCGGTCGTAGTCCTGGGCGAGGGCGGCGGTGACCGACTCGAAGCCGTGGCGGGCGATCTGCAGCCGCCGCGAGTAGTCCATGATCGGCGTGCCGAACATCAGCTCGTCGTTGGGCTCGGGCTCGACCAGGATGATGTCCACGCCTGGGTAGCGCTCCTGCCAGTGACTGACCGCCTGATGCAGGCGCTGGTGGGCGATCAGGCGGAAGGTCTGGTTGGCGATCGCCGGCAGGCCCATGTCTGAGACACGGCGGACCCGGGTGCCGAAAACCGTCGGGATCGTCTTCTCGAAGTCGTTGACGTAGGGGACGAGCGGGTTGACGACGACGATGAATCTCGCCCCCTTCTCGACCGCGATGTCGACGTTGGTGGTGGAGCGGATGCCGCCGTCGACCATCTGGCGACCTTTCAGGTCGACCGGCTTGTAGACGATCGGCAGCGCCGTCGAGCACTGGATCGCCTTGGAGATCGGCACGTCGTTCCAGCCCTCCTCGCCGAAGACGATCCGCTCGCAGGTGTCGAGGTCGGTCGCGGTCAGGTACAGCTCGCGGTCGAGGAGGCGGAAGTCGTTGCTGCGGCCGCTGTCGGCGAGCACGCTCTCCACGTAGTCGGCGATGCCGGCGCCCGAATAGAGCCCGGTCGGCAGAGCCTCGGCGAGGCCGACGCCGATGTCGATCGCCGACAGCTCCCTGATCCGCGCCAGCCTGGTGATGAGCTCCACCGTGCGCAGCGGAAGCCTCGCCGCTCTCTGGACGAAGCCGAGGTAGTTGGGCTTCAGCACCTTGTCGAGGTCGAGGTCGTCCAGCTCGGAGGGGAGGCGATCGTTGATCACCCGCATCATCTCTTCGGGGGTGAAGCCGTTGGCGAGCATGCCGGCGACGAAGGAGCCGGCGCTGGTGCCGACGTAGATGTCGAAGTTGTTGACGGTGCTGTTGACCGCGAGCAGGTCGAGGGCGCGCAGGGCGCCGATCTCATAGACGCCGCCGGTGAAGCCGCCGCCGCCGAGGACGAGGGCGGTCTTCGACGGGCGTTTGCGGGCTCGACGCCGGCGAGGCTGGGAGTCGATGTCCACAACTTTGCCCATAAACGTGGATTATCTCAGGAGATGAGGCGGAGGCTTACGGGGTTTGCCGCAATTACCGTGCTCGCGTTGCTCATGCCGGTGGCCGGCGCGGGCGCGCGGGCGCCGTCCTGCGCGGCGATGAAGGCGTGGCTGGGACAGGGCGGCAGCGCCGGCGGCCTGCTGGTGGTCGATGCGGAGACGGGTGAGGTCGCCTGCCGCAAGGTCGCGAGCCGGCGCCGGTCGCTTGCTTCCAACATGAAGCTGTTCACAACCTCGACCGCGCTGGCGCGACTCGGCCCCGACGCGCGAATCGCCACCAAGGTGATGAGCGACGGGGCCCTGGACGAGAACGGAGTGTTGAGAGGCAGCCTCTACTTGCAGGGAGGCGGCGATCCCGCGCTCGGCACTCCCGCTTTCTACGAGCGCTTCCGCGGTGGGCTGGGGACGAACCTGTTCTCATTGAAGTCGCAGATTCGTTCGGCCGGGATCGAGGCGGTGACGGGACGGGTCTACGCCGACGACACCCTCTTCGACCGCCTGCGCGGGGTCGCCGACTCCGGCTTTGGGGTCAGTCCCTACATCGGCCCCCTTTCCGGCCTCGCCTTCAACTCCGGCTACAGCGGCCCGGGCGGACGCTCCTTCGCCTCCGATCCGGCGAAGACCGCGGCCGCGACGCTGGCCCGCGCGCTGCGCGCGGCTGGGGTTCGAGTGCCCGCCCGCCCAGCCCTGCGAGCGACCCCGGCGAGAGCCAGACGGGTCGCGGTGGTGCGCTCGCCGACCGTTTCTCAGCTGGCCGACGCCACCAACGTCCCCTCCAACAACTTCTATGCCGAGACCCTGGTCAAGCTGCTCGGCGCGCGATTTGGCAGCGGCGGCAGCACCGCGGCGGGGGCGGCCGTCGTCGCCGGCTTCGCCCGCGGACTCGGCTCGGGTGTCCACGCGGTCGACGGCTCGGGCCTGACCCGCTCCAACCGCGCCTCCCCCGCCCAGGTGGTGGCGCTGCTGCGCGCGATGCGGGCGAGCGAGGCCGGCGACGACTTCATCCAGTCCCTGGCCCTGACCGGACGCGAAGGGACGGTCGCCTCGCGCATGGACGGCACCGCCGCCGAGGGCCGCTGCCGGACCAAGACCGGCACCCTGACCGGAGTCAGCGCCCTGTCCGGCTACTGCTTCAACCGCAGCGGCCGCGTTATGGCCTTCTCAATCTTGATGAACGGCGTAAGCAACCTTTCTCAAGCTCACGATGGCCAAGACCGCATCGCCGCCGCCGTAGCTTCTTACTGACAGGTCCCGAATGAGGGGGCGGGTGCCCCTCTGACGGGCGGATACTCAAAGTCGTTGGGCTAATTAGCCCAACGACTTGTCCGGCAGAGGGGCACCCGCCCCCTCAACCGCCCAGGATCTGTTTGAGGCCATCCTCGTCGATGACCTCGACGCCAAGTCTCTCGGCCTTGGCCAGCTTCGACCCCGGGCTCTCCCCGGCGACCACATAGTCGGTTCTTTTGGAGACCGAGTTGGTCACCTTGCCGCCGGCCGCCTTGATCATCGCCGCCGCCTCGTCGCGGGTGAGGCTGGGGAGGGTGCCGGTCAGGACGAGCGTCTTGCCCTCCAGCGGACCGCCCGTGGCGCGGCGTTCGGAGGGGTCCTGCTCGAGTCGCAGGCCCTTCTCGCGCAGCTTCTCGACCAGCGCCCAGGTGCTCTCGTCGGCGAGCGACTCGGCGATCTGCACAGCCATGATCGGGCCGACTCCCTCGACCTCCTCGATTCGCTCCGGGTCGGCGGCATGCAGCTCGTCGATCGAGCCGAAGTGGTCGGCGAGCGCCTCGGCGGTGACGTAGCCGACACCCGGCAGGCCGAGCGCGTAGAGGACGCGTTTGAAAGGGCGCGAACGGGAGGCGTCGATCGCGGCGACGAGGTTGCGGGCGGAGATCTCGGCGAACCGCTCGAGGGCGACCAGGCGCTCCTCCGTGAGCTCGTAGATGTCGGCGACGTCCTCGATCAGACCCTCCTGCAGGAAGCGCAGCGCCTGCTTCTCCCCCAGGCCGTCGATGTCCATCGCCCCCTTGCTGACGAAGTGCTTGACGTGCTGGAAGGACTGGCCGGGGCAGCCTTTGCGGTTGGGGCAAACGCTGAAAACGGCGTCCTCGGGCTTGACGACAGGCGTGTCGCAGGCGGGGCATCTTCTCGGAGGCCTGACTCTGCGGGCGCCTCTTCTGCGCCGCTGGACCATCGGCGCGACGACTTGGGGGATGACGTCCCCGGCGCGCATCACCACCACCTCGTCCCCCACCCGCACGTCCTTGCGCGCCAGGTCCTCCTCGTTGTGGAGGGTCGCGGTGCCGACGGTGACGCCCCCGACATGGACCGGCTCCAGCATCGCGAAGGGGACAAGGTGGCCGGTGCGGCCGACGTTCCAGACCACGTCGAGCAGCTTGGTGGTGGCAGTGGTCGGGGCGAACTTCCAGGCGATCGCCCAGCGCGGCTCGCGGCCGACCACGCCCAACTCCCGCCACAGCGCCCGCTCGTCGATCTTGACGACGACGCCGTCGATCTCGTAGTCGAGCTCCTCGCGGCGCTCCTCCCACCAGCGGCAGCGCTTCACCACCGACTCGATCCCCTCGTGGTGGTCGGTGTCGGGGTTGACCTTGAAACCGCGTTCGCGCAGCCAGTCGAGCTCGTCGGAGTGAGTGGCGGGATCGAGGCCTTGGGTCGCGCCCAGGCCGTAGCACCAGATCGAGAGCGGGCGCTCCGCGGCGAGCGCCGGGTCGAGCTGGCGGATCGAGCCGGCGGCAGAGTTGCGCGGGTTGGCGAAGGTGGGCTCGCCGGCGGCGGCGCGGCGCTCGTTGAGGGCTTTGAAGTCGGCGATCGGCAGGTAGACCTCGCCGCGCACCTCGACCAGCGGCGGACCGTCGTCGATCCGCAGCGGGATCGCGCCGATCGTGCGCAGGTTGCGGGTCACGTCCTCGCCGAAGCGCCCGTCCCCGCGGGTGGCGCCCCGGACCAGAACGCCATCTTCGTAGGTGAGGGAGATAGCGAGGCCGTCGATCTTCGGCTCGGTCGTGTAGCTGAACTGCGAGGCGGTGATGTCGAGGCGCTTGAGGTGGTTGCGGACGCGCGTCTCCCAGGCGCGCAGCTCCTCCTCGTTGCGGGCGTTGGCGAGCGAAAGCATCGCCTCGGCGTGCTCGACTCTCTCGAAGCGGTCCAAAGGCGCGGCGCCGACCCTCTGCGTGGGCGAGTCCGGGCTGCGCAGCTCGGGGTGATCCGCTTCGATCGCGCGCAACTCGTCGAGCAGCGCGTCGTATTCGTCATCGCCGATCTCGGGGTCGTCGAGGACGTAGTAGCGGTGGTTGTGGCGCTCGAGCTGGCGGCGCAGCTCGGCGGCGCGTTCGGCGTCCCCGCTCATGTGGGCGCGCAGGCCGCCAGCATCTCCTCGAAGCGCCAGCCGCGCAGCCGCTCCAGCCCGCCGTGATCGGTGAGGTCGAAGTGGATCGGGGTCACCGCGATGCGGCCGTTGGCGACAGCGGTCAGATCGGTCCCCTCGATCTCCTCGTAGCCCGGCTGCCAGCCGTAGATCTCGTAGTGACGGCGCCCCTCCTCGTCCTCGCGCACCAGCTTCAGCTCGTCGTTGTAGATCCGTTTGCCCAGCTTGGTGACCTCGATCCCCCTGGGCTCGCCGGCGGGGCAGTTGACGTTGATCAACGTCGCCTCCGGCATCGACTCGGCCATCAGCTGCCGCACCAGCTCTGCCGTAAAGGCCGCGGCGACGTCGAACTCGAACTGCCCGCTGACGTAGCCCATGCCACCGCCACTCGACTGCTGGGAGACGGCCACGGCCGGAATGCCCAGCACGATCCCTTCGAAAGCCGCCGCCACAGTCCCCGAATAGGTGATGTCGTCGCCCAGGTTGGCGCCATGATTGATGCCGGAGACGATCAGGTCCGGCCGGTGCCCCACCAGCCCCAGTTCAGCGAAACGGACACAGTCGACCGGAGTCCCATCAGTGGCATAGCCCTTGTCTCCGTCGCCGAACTCCACCTCCTCGACCGTCAGGGGGGAACGTGTCGTAATGCTGCGCGCGGTAGCGCTCCTATTTGAATCCGGGGCAATGACATCTACCTCTACCCCATCGATCTCGCGCAGGCCGCGCCGCGCCGCCTGCAGGCCAGGCGCCGAGATCCCATCGTCATTTGTCAGCAGGACGCGCATCAGGTCGATTCTAGGTGGCTATGTTGACCGCAATGTCAACGTCAGTCGTAGTGCCGACAAAAGATCGGCCGGAAGCTTTGAGCAGGTGCCTCGCCGCTTTGCGCGGGCTGGAAGGAGCTGAGGTCGTTGTGGTTGACGATGGCTCTGCCCGGCAAAAACGAGTCGGTGCGGTCGCCCACGATGCGGGCGCGAAGCTTGTGAGGCTTGAGGGCAAGGGACCAGCCGCCGCGCGGAACGCCGGTGTGGCTGCGGCGACGGGAGAGGTCATTTGCTTCACGGATGACGATTGCGAACCGGAAGCTGGGTGGGTTCAGAAGCTTGCGGGGCCAATCGTCGCCGGCGATGCGGAGTGTGCAGCCGGCCTGACTACGGTCGCAAGCGATGCCAGCGCGGCCGATCGGGCCTGGCAGGCGATCGCCAACTACCTGCAGCGGGTAGCTGCCGAGCCCGGATCTTCTTCTCCTGGCTTTGCGCCTACCTGCAACTTGGCTTGTTCACGCCAGCTTCTCTCTGAGCTTCCCTTCGACGAGTCGTTTCCAACAGCAGCAGGGGAGGACCGGGATTGGGCGACTCGGGCGGCTGCTCGTGGGGCGACCCCTCTGTTTGTGCCCAAGGCCGTGGTCACCCACCGCCCCGGTCTGAACGCCCGCTCTTTTCTACGGCAGCAATACCGCTATGGCCGAGGCGCCACCCGCTACCGAGCAACTGAGGAAGGACGGAAGCTTGGCTCCCCTTCCTTCTACGCCGGTCTGCTCCACGCAAGCTTTTCCCAAGGCCTCGCGCCCGGGCTCCTCGTCTGCGCAGCACAGCTCGCAACAGCAGCAGGTGTGCTCAGCATTCGAGCAACGGCTCTCCGGCAAGACCGGCTGAATCAGCGCCGGTGAGCGCTGCGACGGTGGCGGCGATGTCGGAGATTCGTGCGGGACGGCCCGGGTCGCGGTACGAGGCGGCTCCGGGGGCGACTATCGCCCAGGCATCGCCATCGGTGTGGTTGCCGGTGCGGCCGCTGCCGTAGCCCTGACGCTTGACCTTTCCGAAACGGGAGGAGGTGAGGGCGTCGATGGCGACCGAGGAGGTTGGTTGCCATCTCACGACGAGATCGGGCAAGCGGTCTGCCGCGTTTCCCTGCCAGCGCTCGGAGACACGGTCGACCGAAGCGACGGCGGGTTGGCCGTCTGGGTCGTGGAAGTCGGCGAGGCCGTCGCGGATCGTCTCGATCAGCTCGTCGACTTCGCCTTCCTCGACGATCCCATCGCGCTCGCGACCCTTCAGGTTGAGGCAGACGTAGCCCTGGTTGTCGGCCGGGTGGGCGAAGGCGCGGGTTTTCGACCAGTCGACCCCTCGCAACTCCATCCGAGCGGTCAGCTCCAGGGCGAGGCGGTCCGGCATCGCCGCGGCGACGGCGCCGCGCAGGCGGCCGGAGACGGCGCCGCGCAGTTTCCACATCGCGCCGGAGTCGGAGTCCTCGCCACCGTCCTGCGTCGCCCCCTCGCCGCCGAGGACCGCGGCCAGCATCCCCGGCAGCATGTCGGCGCGGCTGGTGTTGAGGTCCATCCCCAGCACCGAGCAGGCGATCACGTCGGCATCGTCGGGCAGGGCCTTGAGGACGCGACCGAGCTGGGCATCGACCTCGGCGTAGACGTCCGGCAGCCCCTCGCCGAGTAGTTTTCGCCCGGCGGCGTCGATGCGGTCGTCCCCTATGTAGGGAGGGACATCCCAGAGCCGATGCCCGGCCAGGTGCGGCGCGGCGAAGGTGAGCCAGACCAGGTCGAAGGAGCGCTCGCGCAGCTGCTCGATCGCGGCGTCGGCTACGCGCGCCGGAGCAGCCAGAAAGCGCTCGCGCAGGCGCCGCAGCTCCGTCGGGCGCTGGGCGCCGAAGACCTCGGTCACGTCGGGGGGCCGGCCGTGACGACGGCGCAGGGCGCGGTCGGCGCCATCGGGGCGAGACCAGCGCTCCAATACGACGCGCTCGCGCATCCCCCAGCCGCAGACGAGCACACCGTCGGACTCGTGTGGAGCATGGCACTCGTAAGGGTCGATCGCGAGGGTTCTGCGCCCGGCGCGCGCCAAGCGCTCCCAGACGGCGGGGGCCGCGTCGAACTCACCGGCGAGGCGGATCGACTGCTTCGCCGCCGACCACTGGAAGGGATAGAAGAGGCCGTGGTCGCCGACCTCGACCCCCCGGTAAAGCGTTTGGTAGGCGCTGGCCGGGAAGTGCTCGGCGGGGCTCTCCAGCTCGATCTCCCTCCCCCTCGCGCGCAGCGCCTCGAGGTTGGGCAGCCTTCCCTCCTCCCCCAGTCGGGAGAGCAGCGCGGCGCTGGCCGCGTCGAACTGGAGCACCGCGATCATCGCGCGGCGGCCAGGTCGGGAAGGGCGACCGTCACTTCGGCTCCACCCAGCTCCGCGGAGCGGCGGGCGGCCTCGATCGTCGCCATCGTCGCCACGCCGTCCGCCGGCCCGGCGAGGGCACCACGATCCTCACCGCGAATCGCTGCCGCGAAGGCCTCGAGCTGGCGTCGCAGGGAACGGACCAGCGGGTCGGGGGCGCCGCGCAAGCGGGCGGCGCGGCCGCGAATGGCGCCGATCCGGTTGGCGGCGAGGAGACCGCCGGCCCGATCGCGAACTTCGATCCTCTCCGCGTAACGACCGTCGGTCGCGCAGCGGATTCGCGCCCGGGCCCGTCCCAGCTCCAGCTCCAGGCTCGCCCGCTCGGGCGCGATCGCGGCGTCGCGTACCGCGATCGGCGTCGAATCCGCGAGGAACGCCGCCAGGTCGATCAGGTGAGTGCCGGCGTCGAGCAGCGCCTCGTCGCGGCAGACGTGGGCGCCCCAACCGCCGCGCCGGAAGCTCAGCTCCAGATCCAATTCGAGCCAGCCTTCCGCCGGAACCCGCGGCGCCAACTCGACGCCCTGCAGGAAGCGCCGATTGAAGGCAAGCGCCGGAGCCGGGTCGAGCGCCGCGAGGCGCATCGCCCCGACCAGATCCGGCGCCGGCGGCTTCTCGACCAAGCTGGGAATGCCGGCGCGCGCCGCCAACTCCGCCGCCTCGACGTGGAGCTCGGCCGGGGTGGCAACGACGAGTCCGTCGACCCTCTCCGTTTCCACAAGCCCGTCCACCGTGGCGAAAACAGGCGACTCCGATCGCATATCCCACTTTGACCTCCCTATAGCGGGGTCAAAGTGGGATACGTCGCGCGCGCGGTCGAAATCGGGGTCGGCGAAGGCGACGAATTCGACCCCGGAGAGATCGCGGGCGGCGGGCAGATAGCCGCGCTCGGCGATCCGCCCGCACCCCACCAGCCCCAACCGCACGGGCGCGGCCATCACCATCCCCCTTCCCTTCCGCTGTTCCTTTTGTGTCCTATGCGGACAAAAGGAACAGCGGAGCGGAGATGGAGGATGAGAGCGGCGGGAACCGAGGCGATCGCGACCAGCTGATGAAGCAGGTGCAGCCCCACCCCACCCAGCAGCAGTTCGAGCCCGCCGCGGCGGTGGAGCAGCGAGTAGAAGGGGCGGTTGAGCGCCAACACGGCGAGCAACGAGGCCGCGGCGAGACGTGGCTTCCGAGTCAGGGCGGCCAGGGCGAGCGTCAGCGTCGCCAAAGCGCTCATCCGATGTCGCATCCCAAGGTTGAGAGCCCCCTCCCCACCCCGCCTTTGTTCGAGCAACAGCCGCATCCAGGGAACCCCCCGGCGAGCGAAGTCGGTGCGGACCATGCTCACCGGGGTCCAAGCCTTCAGATGGCGGCCGCAAATCGCCGGGTCGAGCAGGAGGCGGGCGCCACTCTCGCGCAGGCGCATCCCCAACTCGATGTCCTCGATGCTGGAGTCGGGGAAGCGGCCGGCATCGAAGCCGCCGATCGCCTCGAAGGCTTCGCGGCGCACCGCCCCCAGCCCCGCCCAGAAGGTCTCCGCCTCTCCGGGCGAGGAGGCGTGGACATGACGGTGCAGGAGGTTGCGGAAGCGGGAGGTGAGGCCGGGGGCGGCCGGTTCGTCGTCGTAGGCGCCGAACACGGCGGCCAGCTCGGGTTCCGCGGCGAAGCGGCTCGCGATCCGCGACAGGGCATCGGGGTGAACCTCGACGTCGGAATCGACGAAGACGATGACGTCGGCATCGCTGGCCCCGGCGCCGAGATTGCGCAGCGCCGCCGGTCCAGCGCCCGCCGGCTCTCGCGAGACGATCGTTTCGTCGGGCGACCTGGTTCCCGCTCCCAGCGCGGCGAGACAGGAATCCAGTGTCGGGGGGGCATCGCCGGCCGGAACGACCGCGGCCAGCGTCAGTGAGTCGGACATTAGGGATACCTAATAGCATCTTCCGCCGCCCCCCGATGGCACCCTCCTCTTCCAACAGCCTCCCCGTCGCGGTTCTGGGCGCCGGCCCAGCCGGCCTCACCGCCGCCTACCTGCTCGCCAAGCGCGGCCGGCCGGTGATCGTCTTCGAGGCGACGAGCTCGATCGGCGGCCTGGCGCAAACCGTGGTCGAGGACGGAAACCGCTTCGACCTCGGCGGCCATCGCTTCTTCACCAAGAGCCCCGAGGTCTCGGCGCTGTGGGATGAGATCCTCGGGCCGGAAATGCTGGTGCGTCCGCGGCTCTCGCGGATCTACTGGCGCGGGCGCTTCGTCGAGTACCCGCTGCGAGGGACCGACGTGATCGCCAAGGTCGGGCCGGTCGAGCTGGTCCGCTGCGCGGCCTCCTACGCCCGCGCCCGAATCGGACGCAAGCGCCCGGCGGTCAGCTTCGAGGACTGGGTGACGGCGCGCTTCGGCCGCCGTCTCTTCGAGCTCTTCTTCAAGACCTACACGGAGAAGGTCTGGGGCGTGTCCACCCGCGAGCTGCGCGCCGAGTGGGCGGCGCAGCGGATCAACGACCTCTCGCTGTGGGGCGCGGTGCGAGCGGCGCTGCCGGGCCGGCACGGCGAGGGACCGAAGAGTCTGATTGAGGAGTTCCGCTACCCCCGGTTGGGACCGGGTCAGATGTGGGAGGAGATGGCGCGGCGGATCGTCGAGGCGGGCGGGGAGCTTCGCCTCGAGGCGCCGGTCGACGGCATACGGATGGAGGGCGAGCGCGTCGCCGCGGTCTCGGCCGGCGGCGAGGAAGTGGCGGTGTCGGCGGCGATCTCCTCGGCCCCCCTGCGAAGCGCCGTCGGGATGGCGAGCCCCTCCCCCCCGGCCGCGGTCGCCCAGGCCGCCCAGGGGCTGCGCTACCGCGACTTCGTCACCGTCGCCCTGACGATCGACGGCGCCCCGCCCTTCCCCGACAATTGGGTCTACGTCCATGACCCCCGTGCCCGCGTCGGCCGTATCCAGAACTTCCGCGCCTGGAGCCCCTGGATGACCCCCGACCCGCGCCGCTCCTGCGTCGGGCTGGAGTACTTCTGCTTCGAGGGCGACGAGCTGTGGGAGATGGAGGATGAGGCTCTCGTCGCCCTGGCGCGAGAGGAGGTCGAGACGCTGGGGTTGGTCCCCGCCGAGCGGGTGGCCGGCGGCCACGTGGTCAGGGTGCCCAAGGCCTATCCGATCTACGACGCGGAGTACGCCGAGCGCGTCACCCGCATCCGCGCCTGGCTCGACCGCATCCCCAACCTGCAGCAGATCGGCCGCAACGGCCTCCATCGTTACAACAACTCAGATCACTCGATGCTGACCGCGATGCGCGCGGTCGAGAACCTCTGCGACGGCGCCGGCCACGACATCTGGGCCGTCAACGCGGACAGCGCGTACCACGAGCGGGAAGAGCCAGACGAGCAGCCGTACCTTCGGGCGCCGGCAACGCCAGCCATGTCCGAGCACCTCGCCGCCGCACAACCGGCACCGCGCTGATCGGCAGGTCGAGCTTCCAGGCAACGGGAGTCTGGACGAGGAGCTGGGTGACCCCGACGCGGTTGCCGCAGGCGAGGAGGCGATCGGAACCGATCCGGTCGATCTGGCCGAAGAGGGCGTCGATCGAGTTCGACTGGCGATTGACGGTCCGAAGGTCGTCGGGGATCTGCACGGCGCGCAGGGCGAAGCCGCCGGCGCCAAGAACAAGCGCGGCGATCGCAATCGTGGCGAGAGCGCCCCTCGCAGCGCCGGCCCGAGCGAAACCGACTCCTCCAACAACGGCAATGACGGCAGTGGCCGGAGCGAGGAAGCGTGGCAAGCCAGCGAAACCGGCCACGGCCATGACCGCGACCAGGGCGATCCAGGCAAAGGCGCCGGCCAGCAGCCCCCAAACCACCGCGTCTCCCCCGGGCCGCACCCCCTCCCCACCCCTGGTGCAACGTTTTGTCCCCCTATATAGGGGACAAAACGTTGCACCATCTGCTTGACGGGCAAAAAGGGCTACGCCGATCCAGATCGCGGCCAGGGGGGCGATCAGAGCTCGGCCGAAGACATCGGCGATCTCGCTCAGCTCCAAACCGCCGTTGCGGGCCGTCTCCGATCCCTCCAGCGGGTTGCCGGCGCCGATCAGGTCGGGGGCGAACCAGGCGAGCGGGATCAGGATCGCCGCGGCGAGCGCGTGGGAGAGCAGGCTCGACTCCTCTCCCCGCCCGGGCATCTCCCGCACCGCTTCTCCGCGCCGCTCGCGCCGGATCTCCCAGACCGCCCAAGCCGCGAGGAACGCCCAGCACTCGGGTCGCAGCAGCGACGCTGCGGCCCCGAGCCAGAGGGCGGCGACGGGGCGGCGCTCCAACGCGACCGCCACCGCGGCGAGGATGAGCGCTACGCCCATCGGCTCCGAGAGGCCGCCGGTGAACTGGCGGGTCGGCGGTGTGAAGGCATCGCCGGTCAGCGCCACCGAGGCGGCGGCGAGCGCCGCGCCCGCGTAGCGCCAGCGACCGGCCTCGGGGCCGGCCAGGCGCGCGACGAGCCAGGCGGCGAGCGCCGGCGCCAGCAGCCAGCCCGTCCGCGCGACGAGCAGCCATGCCTCCGGCGCCGCCTCGCCGAGCAGCGAGAACGGCGCGTCGACGAAGACGGGCAGCGGCTTCCAGGACGGCCCCGCTTCGGTTGCGAGGTCGAGGTGGACCAGTTCCCGTCCCCAGACCAACCAGCCCCAGGGGTCGTAGACGGGCTGGTAAGGGAGCAGCAGCGAGAGCGCCGCCAGGGCGACGGCGGCCGCGGCGGCGATCCGGAGCGAGCGGGACACCGTGTTCAGGGGCGCGTCGCGCCGCGCTCGCTGAGCAGGTAGACGGGCACGGCGGCGACCAGCAGGAGCACCAGTGCCGGGATCGCGCTTGCCTCGTAGAAGCCGAAACTGGTCTGGGTCCAGATGTCGGTGGCCAGGGTCTCGAAGCCGATCGGGGCCAGAATCAGCGTCGCCGGCAACTCCTTCATCGCGTGCAGGAAGATCAGCGCCGCGCCGGCCAGCACGCCGCCGCGCGCCAGCGGCACGGTGACGGTACGGAAGACTTCCGCCCGTCCCCGCCCCAGTCCGCGGGCCGCCTCCTCGATGCGCGGGGAGACCTGCAGAAGGGAGGCGGCGATCGGCCCGATCCCGAGCGGCAGGTAATGGATCGTCAGGGCGAAGACCAACAGCGCGGTCGTCTGGTAGAGCGGCGGCACAAGGCGGGTGGCGAAGAAGACGAGGGCGAGGGCGACGAGGATCCCGGGCAGCGCGTAGCCCGCGTGGGAGGCCCGCTCGACCAGGCGGCTGGCCGGCCTCGGATATCGCACCGCGAGGGCGGCGACGACGAGCGCGGCGACCCCGCCCAGCGCCGCGGCGCCGCCGGATACGAGCAAGGAGTTGCCGCCCAGCGCCGCCGCGCGCTGCCATGTGGTGGCGCCGGTGGAGACCCCCTCCGCCGCCCAGTAGGCGAGCACCGTGACCGGCAGCGCGAAGGCGACCAGCACCACCGTCGCGCAGAAGGCGAGCGCCGGCCAGCGCCAGCGGCCGAGCCGGTACGGCCGGGCGGGGCGAAGCGTCCCCGGCCCGAGCCGGTGGACCACTTTCGCCGAGCGCAGCCGCGAGCTGAGCAGCAGCAGGCCGAGCATCACGATCACCAGCACAGCGCCGAGGGCCGCCGCCGCGGTGCGGTCGAAGCTGGAGCGGTAGGCGACGTAGATCTCCCGCGTGAAGGAGTCGAAGCGCAGCAGCGAGACGGCGCCGAAGTCGCTGACCGCGTAGAGAGCGACGAGCAGCCCGCCCGCCGCAAGAACCGGCCACAGCTGCGGCATGACGATGCTGCGAAAGACCTCGAGCGGCCCGCGCCCCATTGCCCGCGCCGCGTCCTCCAACTGCGGGTCGATCCGCTTCAGCGCGCCCCGCAGGGGGATCAGCACCAGCGGATAGGTGAAAAGGCTGAGGACCAGCCAGGCGCCGGGGAAGCCGTAGATCGAGGGCAGCCGCTCCACCCCGAGCGCGTCCCGCAGCATCCCGTTCGGCCCCAAGGCCGCGACGAAGAGGTAGGCGCCCACGTAGCTGGGAATGACCAGCGGCAGCGTGCAGAGCGCCGCCCAGACGCGGCGGCCGGGAAGGTCCGTTCGCACGGTGAGCCAACCGATCGGCAGGGCGATCGCGATCGCCGTCGCCGTGACCGCGGCGGTCAGCGCCAGGGTCCGGGCGAGGATCGCCGCCGTGCGCGAGGTCAGCGCCGTCGCGAGCGCGTCGGAGAGGTCGCCGGCGACGACCACGAACAGGTAGGCCGCCGGCAGCACCGCCGCGGCGCCGACGGCGACGCCAGCCAGGAGAAGCCAGGCCGGAGCCGGGCGGGGGGCGGCCACTAGAGCGCTCCGCTCTCCTGCATCAGCTCGATCGTCGCCTGCAGCTCGCCGAGATCGACCAAGTCGACCGGGGAGTTGGGAATCTCTGCCAGCGGCACGCTCAGCGAGGGATCTGGCTCGGACCCCTTCGCCACCGGGTACTCCTTGGAACTGAAGGTGAAGTACTCCTGGCTGGGACGGGAGAGCAGCGAGCGGACGAAGTCGAAGGCCTCCTCCTTGCGCTCGCTCGATTCCAAGACCCCGACCGTGGTCAGCAACATCAGCGAACCGAGGCCGCCGCGCGGGAAATGGGCCTTGACCGGATAGCCGGCGCCCTCCTCCGCGACCGCCTGGGCCACGTAGTAGTGGTTGATCAAGCCTGCATCGATCTCCCCAGCGGCGATCGCGTCGCGGATCGCGACGTTGTTCGGATAGCTCTTGGCGCCGTTGTCGACCATCGCCTCCAGCCACTCGCGGGTGCGCTCGTCGCCGTAGCGAGCGCGCAGCGCGGTCACGTACTCCTGCATGCTGGAGCTGGCCGGGGACCAGCCGACGCGATCGGACCATCTGGGGGCGGTGAACTCGAAGGGGGACTCTGGTACCTCCGAAGGCGGGACGGCGTCCTCGTTGTAGGCGATCACCCGGGCGCGACCGGTGATCCCGACCCAGCGGCCCCGCGGATCGCGGAAGCGAGCCGGCAAGCGGTCGAGGATGTCCCGTGGCAGCTTCGCCAACAGTCCAGCGTCGGCAACCGCGCCGATCGCCCCCGGCTCCTGGGCGAAGAAGACGTCGGCGGGGGAGGCGTCACCCTCTTCGATCAGCGTCGCCGCCAGGTCGGCGGTGTCGGCGAAGCGAACCTGGACGTCGCGGTCTGCCTCGGCCTCGTAGCGATCGACGGCGCCGCCGACAGCAGCCGGGATCCGCCCCGAGTAGAGCGTGACCCCCTCGGCCTCGGGCTCCCCCGGCCCGCCGCCGGAGTCGGAGGTGTCGAAGCCGCAACCGGCGAGGATCGCGGCGGCGGCGATGGCGACAGCGGCTATCGGGAGCTTCTTTGAGCGTTGGCGGGCGTGCATGAGCCTCTCTGGGCGGGAGACGGAGGTTAGGTTCCCCTAATCTTAGGTTTTCTGACTGTGGGACCCGATTCCGGCGGCGAAAGAGAGGCGCGTGGCGCAGAGTTGCGCCTGCGCGGCCTGCGCAAATCCTTCGGCGACGTCGTCGCCGTCGACGGGGTCGATCTCGACATAGAAGCGGGAACGACCTGCGCCCTGCTCGGCCCCAGCGGCTGCGGCAAGACGACGACCCTGCGCCTGATCGCCGGCCTCGAGACGCCCGACGCCGGCACGGTCGATATCGCCGGCGTGACCGTCTCCACCGCAGAGCGCTCTCTCCCTCCGGAGCGTCGCCGAATTGGCATGGTCTTCCAGGACTACGCCCTCTTCCCCCACCTCGACGTCGCCGGCAACGTCGGCTACGGCCTCGGCCGTCGCCCGGACGTCAAACGGGTAGAAGCGATGCTGGCGACGGTGGGACTGGAGGGGCTAGGCGGGCGCTACCCCTACGAGCTGTCGGGCGGGCAGCAGCAACGCGTCGCGCTGGCCCGCGCCCTCGTCGCCGACCCCTGCGCCGTCCTGCTCGACGAGCCCTTCTCCAACCTCGACGCCGGTCTGCGGGAGATGGTGCGCAACGAGGCGCGCGAGATCCTCCAGGCGGCGGGCGTCACCTCGGTCTTCGTCACCCACGATCAGGAAGAGGCGCTCAGCGTCGCCGACGTGGTCGCGGTGATCAACGAAGGCCGGGTCGAGCAGGTCGGCACCCCCGAGGAGGTCTACTCGCGCCCGGCGACCCGCTGGGTGGCCGGCTTCCTCGGGGAGATCGAGGTGCTGCCCGGAACCGCCTCGAACGGGAGCGTCACCTGCGAACTGGGCTCGCTGCCCAACCGAGCGGGGCTGACGGGCGATGTGGATGTCCTCGTGCGACCGGAGTCGCTGGCGGTCGACACCGTCGAGCCGGCCGATCGCCGCGGCAGCCCCGAGGCCATCGTCATTTCGCGCAGCTTCTACGGCCACGACCAGCTGCTGGAGCTGCGCCTCCCCTCCGGCGCAACAGTCCGAGCCCGCCGCCTCGGCTTCCCGGCCTGGCATCCCGGCGACCGGGTCCGGGTCTGGATCGAAGGCCCCGCCGACGTGCTCGCACGCAACGTGTGAACACAGTTCGCTTGGACATCGAGTACGACGGAACAGGGTTCCGGGGATGGGCGAGACAGCCCGGGCTGCGCACAGTGCAGGGAGAGCTTGAGGCGGGGTTGGAGACTGTGCTGCGGGAAAAGGTTGCTTTGACCGTGGCGGGTCGCACGGACACGGGTGTGCATGCGTTGGGGCAGGTCGCGAGCTTTGAAGTTGAAGCTGAGGTTCCGCGTGACCTGGCGCGACGGCTGAACGGGATCGGCCCCGACGACATCTCCATCACTGCCATGGTCCTCGCCGCCGACGGCTTCAACGCCCGCCACGACGCCAGATCCCGCACCTACCGCTACCGAGTGCTGGCACGCAGCTCCCCCAGCCCCTTCGAGCAGGGCCGCTCCCTCTGGTGGCCCCACGGAATCGACCGCGAAGCCCTGGAAGCTTGCGCAAAGGCGATCCAGGGCACCCACGACTTCACAGCCTTCACCCCAACCCAAACCGACCACGTCCACTTCCACCGCAACGTCCTACAAGCTGGTTGGAAGCAGGAAAGCGACAACATCCTCGCCTTCACCATCGAAGCAGACGCCTTCATGCGAAACATGGTCCGCGTCCTAGTAGGAACCCAACTAGAAGTCGCCTCATCCCGCCGCACCGTGGAAGACTTCCAGAAGCTCCTACAAGGGGCGCCCCGCTCCGAAGCCGGCGACACGGCCCCACCCCACGGCCTCTACCTCGAGTCCGTCTCTTACGACTGAGCCCTCGGCAACTGAGCCCTAGAGGGCGGATCGCAGGGAGGCCGGGTGTCCCTCTGACGGGCGGATACTCAAAGTCGTTGGGCTAATTAGCCCAACGACTTGTCCGGCAGAGGGACACCCGGCCTCCCCTACCACCACCGTCTAGATGGTTGATTCCACGGCGCCAATGTCGGCAAGGCGGTTCCGCGGAACCGCCTCAAGCCCCGTGATCGAGGATTTCAATGCAGAGAGGCCGAAGTCGGCGGTGCTGAAGCAACCGTCGACCGAAAGGCCACGATGCAC
>DATMBX010000026.1:0-5871 GCA_035558955.1 Solirubrobacterales bacterium
CGGGAGCATCCCCATCGCCATGATCGCCGCCATCACGGCCGGCGCGGTCTCGATCGGCGCCCTCGCCGCCGCGCTGCCGGCCTGGCTGACGGCACGGGCACCGTTGGCGGACGCGCTCTCTTACGAGTAGCCGGTGAAACGCATACGCCAGCTATTGCATGGCGTATGCGTTGCACCGGTTAGGCGGGCGCGGCAAGGGCGCGGCGCACGAGTCTGTAGGCGATGAACAGCGCCAAGGCGGCGAAGGAGAGTTGGAGCGTTCGCTCGGAGACGGCGTTGGCGACGACGACGCCGAGCAGGACGCCGAGTGGGGAGAGGGCGCCAACCACGAGGGCGGCGCGGATGTTGACGTTGCCGTAGGCGTTCTGGCGGAAGGCGCCGACGAGGGCGACGATGACGATCATCAGCAACGAGGTCGACTCGGCCTCGACCTGGGTGAGGCCGAGGAAGATGGTCAGCGCCGGGACGAAGAGGACGCCGCCGCCGACGCCGACGATGCCGCCGGTGAAGCCTCCGGCCATCGCGATCAGGATGGCGGCGACCTCGCTCATTGGAAGAAGACCAGTTGGATCGCGATCGCGACCAGCAGCGCCGCGAAGAGGAGGGAGACGGCGCGCTGGCTGATCCGCTGCTGAACCGCCGTGCCGACGACGACGCCGAGCACGGCGGGGATCGAGAGCCAGAGCGCGGTGCCGATGTGGACGTTGCCGTAGATGCCGCCCTGCGCCAGCGCGCCGAGCAGGCCGATGAGGACGATCGCGGCGAGGCTGGTGCCGGTGGCGAGCCGCTCGCCGTAGGCGAACCAGAAGATCAGCAGCGGGACGATGATCGTGCCGCCGCCGACGCCGAAGAGGCCGCTGAAGGCGCCCGCCGCGGTGCCGATCGCCGCGAGCTTCAGCAGCGGCCGGGAGGGGAGCGCGGGATCCGGCGGCATCGTGCCGCGATACTAGATGGCGTGTCCGCCGCATCCAGGACAGGGGACGGCTCGCCACTGGGGCCGCTGCTCGCGGATCCCGCGCGGGCGGCGATCCTCACCGACGTCGACGGGACGCTGGCTCCGATCGCCGCGCGACCGGAGGAGGCGGCGGTGCCTGCCGAGGCGAGCGCCCTGCTGGCCGAGTTGAGTCAGCGATACCGGCTGGTCGGCTGCATCTCGGGGCGGCGAGCGATGGAGGCCAAGCGCCTGGTCGGCGTCGAGGGGATCGCCTACGCGGGCAACCACGGCCTGGAGCTGCTGCTGCCTGGAGATGTGGAGCCGCGCCTCGATCCTTCCTTGCGGGAACGCGAGAACAGCGCCGCGGAGTTCGTCGCCGGACTGGAGCCGGAGGAGCTCGCGCGCCTCGGGCTACGACTGGAGGACAAGGGCCCGATCCAGGCGCTGCACTGGCGCGGCGCCGGCGATGAGCGCGCGTCCGAGGCCCGCGCTCACGAGATCGCCGCCGCCGCGGGACGGGACGGGCTCGAGCCACGCTGGGGTCGCAAGGTCCTGGAGCTGCGGCCGGTCGGCGGAGGCGGCAAGGACGCGGCCGTCGCCGCCCTGCTCGCCACCGACGGTGTGCGCGCCGCCGTCTACGCCGGCGACGACCGCACCGACCTCGACGCCTTTCGCCGTCTGCGCGAACTGGACGAGGCAGGCGAGTTGGAGGCGCTCTGCGTCGGGGTCCTCTCCGCCGAGGGACCGTCGGAGTTGGAGGAGGAGTCCGACCTGACGGTCGAAGGGCCGAAAGGCTGGCTGGAGATTCTCAAGACGCTGGCGGAATAGCGGATGCCCTACACCGACCTGCTGCGCACCACCGTCTTCCTCACCGCCGCCGAGGCGACGGCGCTGGGGGCAATCACGGCGATCGGCATCGGCCGCGACGACAACCCGACCGCCCTCATAGTCGCCGCCGCCTGGTGGCTGATCGCCCTGATCCTCGGCCTCCGCCTCGGCGCCCCCGATCGCGCCGCCGAAGGAGTCCGGGACGCCCTCGTCAAAGCCCGCACCGCCACCTCCCTCCCTCAAGAGTCGCCGGCCCGCATCTCCCTGGCCCGCCTCTGGCCGATCGCGGCCACGGCCGTCGTCGCCGGCGCCCTGGGAATCTTCTTCCCGGGAGTGGCGGCGGTGGGCGCCGGCTACGCCCTCCTCGTCTCCCTCGCCTGGCGCACGAAGGAGGCGGCGGTCCTTGGCATAGAGCATCGCGACGGCGTCAAGTTCTACGTCGTCCCGAATTCGGCCTTCCGTCCAATAATGCTCGTGCGAACCCCGGGACTTCGCAGTTCCCGTCCCTCGTCCTAACCCTTGGTGAGTCTCTTGAAGCCCGTCCACCCGCGCGTATTGGCCACGTCGTTCGCGGTCAGCCAGGCGCGACGGGCGGTGGCCACCGCGTAGGCCATGTTGCCGAGGGTGTCGACGCCGTGGGCGTCGGTGTTGAGGACGATGGCGACGCTCGCTTCGCGCGCCAGGCGGGCGTGGTGCTCGGAGAGGTCGCGGCGGTTGGGGTTGCCGTTGATCTCCAGCATCGTGCCGGTGCGCGCCGCGGCCTCGACCACGGCCTCGATGTCGATCCCGTAGGGCTCGCGGCGGCCGATCAGCCGCCCGGTCAGGTGGCCGATGCAGTCGACGCCGGGGTTCTCGATCGCGGTCAGAACCCGCTCGGTCATCGCCTTCTCCGAAACCGAGAAGGAGGTGTGGACGCTGGCGATGACCCAGTCGAGCGCCTCGACGAGGTCGTCGGGGTAATCGAGCTCACCGCCCATGCCGATGTTGACCTCCGAGCCGGCGAGCAGGCGAAAGCCGCGCTTTCCTCTGTTCCACTCGCGGACCTCGTCGATCCGCTGCCAGAGGCGCTCGGCGGTGACGTGATCGCCGAAGCCGTGGCTGGCGGAGTGGTCGGTGATCGCCAGGTAGGCGTAGCCCCGCTTGCGACCCGCCTCGGCCATCTCGTCGAGCGTGTTGCGCCCGTCGGAGAGGGTGGTGTGGGAGTGCAGGTCGCCGCGAATGTCGCCGAGCTCGACCAGGTCCGGCAGCTCCCCCTCGCGAGCCGCCTTCAGCTCGCCGCGCCCCTCGCGAAGCTCCGGCTCTATATAGGAGTAGCCGAGGCGCTCGTAGACCTCTTCCTCGGTCGCGCATAGGTCGACCTCGCCGCTCTCGACGTCGGCGATCCCATGCTCGGAGACTTTTAGGCCGCGGGCGACGGCGTCCTCGCGCAGCTGCACGTTGTGCGCGGCCGAGCCGGTGAAGTGCTGGAGCAGGTTGCCGAAGGCGGCCGGCGCGACGATCCGCAGGTCGACCGAGATGCCGTTGTGGGTCTGCGCGCGAAGGCCGTTGGGTCCCGGTCTGCCCGCGGCGGCGATCAGCGGGTGGTCGGCCAAGTGCTCGGCGAGCGCCGCGGGCTCCTCGGCAGTGGCGATCAGGTCGATGTCCTTGCAGGTCTCGGCCCAGCGGCGGACCGAGCCGGCCACCTCGACCCGGTTGGCGGCGGGATGCTCGCGCAACGCCGCCGCCAGCTCCTCGGCGATCGGGTGCACGGCCGAGAGCAGCAGGCGCCCCGGCCCCTCCCCGGGCTCGCCCAGCCGCTCCAGCGAGGCCAGCACGTTCTCCTCGACCTTGGGGCCAAGGCCCTTTACGTCACGGATCTTCTCCGCCTCCGCCGCCGCCTTCAGGTCCTCCATCGAGGCGACGCCGAGCTCGTCGAATAGCCGCTTCGCGGTTTTGGCCCCCAGCCCCGGCACCCGCGTCACCTCGATCAGCGTCGGCGGGAACTTCGCCTTCAGCTTCACCGCGGCGGGGATCTCGCCGGTCGCCAGCAGTGCGTCGATCTTCTCCGCCAGCGTTCTGCCGACGCCGGGGATCTCGGTCGCGCGCCCGGCCGCGGCCAGCTCGGCGACCGAAACCGGGCTCTCGCGGATCGCCTTCGCCGCGGCGCTGTAGGCGAGCACCCGGTATTTGACCGCGCCGTCCAACTCATAGAGGACGCCCAGCTCGTCGAGGGCGGCGGCGATCTCGGCGTTCGTCATAGCATCGACAGGATGCCCGAAGCGTGGCTCGTCCTGCCGACATACAACGAGGCCGAGAACATCGAGCCGTTCGTCGAGGCGGTGCGCGACAAGCTGCCGGCCTCGGCGCGGGTGCTCATCGTCGACGACAACTCGCCCGACGGCACCGGCCGAATCGCCGACCGGCTGGCGGCCGAGCACGAGAACGTCGAGGTTTTGCACCGGCCTCACAAGGAGGGGCTCGGCCCCGCCTACATCGCCGGCTTTCGCCGCGCCCTTGCCGGGGGCGCCGGGCTGGTGCTGGAGATGGACTCCGACTTCTCCCACGACCCGGCCTACCTGCCTCGGCTGCTGGAGGCCGCGGAGCGGGCCGACCTCGTGCTCGGCTCCCGCTACGTGCCCGGCGGCGGGGTCAGCGACTGGGGGGCGCTGCGGCGGGCGGTCAGCCAGGGCGGCAGCGCCTACGCCCGGCTCGTCCTGGGCGTGGGCGTGCGCGACCTGACCGGAGGGTTCAAGTGCTTCCGCCGCGAGGTCCTGGAGGCGATCGACCTCGACACGATCGAGGCGCGCGGCTACGCCTTCCAGGTGGAGATGACCTTCCGCGCGATCCGCGCCGGGTTCCGGGTGATCGAGGTGCCGATCGTGTTTCGCGACCGCCAGGCGGGTACGTCGAAGATGGACCGGCGAATCGTCGCCGAAGCAATCTGGCGGGTCCCTCTTCTACGCTTCAGCCGAAGGGGCGCCAAGGGGCCGGCGTCGAGCGCCGAAGAGGGACGCTATACTTTTTGAAGTATTGAGCCTCTAATTCGACTCCGAGGAGACCGATTTCAGTGACAGGGAAGCTCGCCGATGTGACAGACGCCACCTTCAAGTCCCAGGTGCTGGAGGCCGAGGGCCCCGTCCTGGTCGACTTCTGGGCCCCCTGGTGCGGGCCGTGCCGCGTCGTCCACCCGGTCCTCGAGGAAATCGACGCCGAGCGCGACGACCTGACGATCCTCAGCCTCAACGTCGACGAGAACCAGCAGACCGCCGTCCAGTACGAGGTCCTCTCGATCCCGACGCTGATCCTCTTCAAGGACGGCGCGATCGCCAAGAAGGTCGTCGGCGCGATGCCGAAGCGCCGCCTCGAGGCCGAGCTCGAGCCGGCCCTGGCCTAGGGCGCCCCATGCCCTTCGTCCACGTCCACTGGTACGAGGGACGCACCGACGAGCAGAAGACGGAGATCGCCAAGCGCATCGAGGAGGCGCTGGTCGAAGTGGCCGGCGCCTCCCCGGAGCACTGCTGGGTGAAGTTCTCCGACTCCTCCAGATCCGACTTCATCATCGGCGAGCCTGCCGAAGGCTGACTCGTTGCGAGGCCTCCTGGTCACAGCGCTCTGCGCCGCCGTGGTCGCCGTTGCCGGCTGCGGAGACGAGGACGATGAGCGCTCCCCTGCGAACGGATCGAACGCCCCGAGCGGGGAACTGTCCACTGAGTGCCGGCCGGGCGAGATGGAGTCTCTGCTGGCCGGGTTCATCGACGCGGTTGACTCGAGAGACGAGGCCGCAGTCGCGCACCATGTCGCCCCGCAGCCGGAGCTCTTCATGCTCACTCTCTACGCGGATCCGAAACCCGGCGAAGGGCGGATCGACGTGCAGGAGCCGGATGCGGCATACGCCGGGATGCGGGAGCTGACCCGTGGAGAGGACTTCGTTCTCGTCGGAGCGGGTGTGGGCAACGCGCCGCGCCTGGATAAACGATCCGGTCCGCGCGCCAACGATCCAGCCGCCGGCGTCGACTTCGCCTACGAATCGAAGCGTCGGTCGATCACCGGCAAGGTGGGAATCAATTGCGCGACGGGCCAGATCTACACCGGTGCAATGACGGTCCGACCCGGCCCTAGCCCCCGGGTCT
>DATMBX010000027.1:0-6851 GCA_035558955.1 Solirubrobacterales bacterium
CGCCCGTCACCCACGTCTCCTGGGACGAGGCCGACGCCTTCGCCCGCTGGGCGGGCAAGCGCCTGCCGAGCGAGCACGAGTGGGAGGCCGCCAGCTCCGAGCTGGAGGGAGTGGGGCGGGCCTGGGAGTGGACGTCCTCCGACTTCCTCGCCTATCCGGGCTTCGAGGCGTTCCCCTATAGGGAGTACTCCGAGCCCTTCTTCGGCGACGAGTACAAGGTCCTGCGCGGGGCGTCGTGGGCGACGCATCCCGATGTCGTCCGGCCCAGCTTTCGCAACTGGGACCTGCCGCGGCGTCGCCAGATCTTCGCCGGCCTGCGCTGCGCCAAGGATGTCCGATGACGACCACCGAGCCCCAGATCGAGGTCAGCGTCCGCCTCGCCGCAAACGGCGCGACGATGGCGCGCGAGGTTCGCCTCGGCCTCCTGATGGACCCTAAGGAGTTGGCGCCGAAGTACTTCTACGACGAGCGAGGGTCGCAGCTCTTCGAGCGGATCACCGAGCTGCCCGAGTACTACCCGACCCGGGCCGAGCGGGAGATCCTCGCCGACCGCTCGACCGAGATCGTCGCCGCGGCGGGTCGCCCGGGGACCCTGGTCGAGCTGGGCTCCGGCTCCGCCGCCAAGACCCGCCACCTGCTGAGCGCGATGCGCGAGGCCGGCTGCCTCGACACCTACGTCCCCGTCGACATCTCCGAGGAGATCACCCACGAGACGGCTCAGTGCCTGGTCGAGGAGTACCCCGGCCTCTCCGTGCGCGGCCTGGTCTGCGACTTCGAGCACGACTTGGAGCTGATCCCGAACGGGGGAGGCGGGCGCCTCGTCGCCTTCCTCGGCGGGACGATAGGAAACCTCTATCCGGATGCTCGCCGCGAGTTCCTAGCTCGGCTGGCGTCCTTGCTGGCACCCGAGGACCGGATCCTGCTCGGCACCGACCTGGTCAAGGAGCCCTCCCGACTCGAGGCCGCATACGACGATTCGCAAGGGATCACGGCCGAGTTCAACAAGAACGTTCTCGAGGTCCTCAACAGGGAGCTGGGGGCCGACTTCGACCTCGACGCCTTCGAGCACGTCGCCCGCTACGACGGCGAGGAGGCGCGAATGGACATCCGCCTTCGCTCTCTCGCCGATCAGTCCGTCCGCCTCGACGGGCTCGACCTGACCGTCGAGTTCTTCGCCGGCGAGGAGATGCGCACCGAGATCTCCTCGAAGTTCACCCGCGACCGCCTCGAGTCGATCTACGTCGAGGCGGGACTGGAGTTGAGCGGCTGGTTCACGGATGAGGCCGGCGACTACGCCCTCAGCTTGGCGCGAGTGCTTCCGTGACTTCGCCGAGCTTGTCCGGCGTCGTGATCGGGGTGAGGATCGGGAGGGTGATGCCGCCTTCGACGAAGGCCGCGATCCGCTCCTTCATCCGCTCGGGCGTGCCGAAGACGAACATCTCCTCGATCAGCTCCCAAGGCGCCGCGGCGGCCGCGGCCTGGCGGTCGCCGGACTCCCAGGCGGCGATCATCGGGTCGATCTCTTCGCCGTAGCCGAGCCAGCGATAGAAGGCGGCGTAGACGGGAACCGTGATGTAGGAGGAGAACATGAAGCGGGCCAGCGGCTCGACCTGTTCGCGCTCGCCCGGGATGCAGAAGAAGCGGCAGAGAAGCTCGAAGCCCTCCGGCGCGTCCTCAAGCTGCGCAGTCACCTTCGGCAGCCCGCCGAGCGGCAGGAAGTTTGTGAAGGCGCCGTCGGCACGCTCGACGGCGAGGTCGAGCATCTTGCCGCGCAGCGCCGCCAGCACGATCGGTACACGCTCAGCCAGCGCCGCCTCCAGCTTGAAGCCGGTCGCTGTGCGCTCCCCGGCCAGCGCCATGCGCAGGAACTCCAGCGTCTCGCGCACTCTGCTCAGCGGCCGCTCGAAGGGGATCTCGTTCCAGCCCTCGACGATCCGATCCGAGGAGGAGCCGATTCCCAGCACGAAGCGCCCGCGAGAGGCGCTCGCCAGGGCCGCCGCCTCCTGCGCCAGCAGCGCCGGCCCACGCTGGAAGACGCCGACGATCCCGGTCCCCAGCCGCGCCCGCTCGGTCCAAGCAGCGCTCAGCGCCAGCGGTGTGAACCCGTCGGGCCCGTTCGTCTCCCCGCTCCAGAGATCGGTATAGCCGGCCGCCTCCGCGCGCTTCACATGCTCCTCGTGATCGGCAAGCGAAATCCCCGGCAAAGGCAGCGTCAATCCCCAGCGCTCAGGCACAGCGCGACCCTATAGCCTGCGGTCAAATGGGCGTTATCTCTCAGGACGTTCGCTCCGGGGCCAAGCCGGACCGCAACCTGGCGCTGGAGTTGGTGCGCGTCACCGAGGCGGCGGCGCTGGCTGCCGCCCGCTGGGTTGGGCGCGGCGACAAGATCGCCGCCGACCAGGCGGCCGTCGACGCGATGCGCTTCGTCCTCGACTCGGTGCCGATGGACGGCGTCGTCGTAATCGGCGAGGGAGAGAAGGACGAGGCCCCGATGCTCTACAACGGCGAGAAAATCGGCGACCACAGCCCGCCGGTGGTCGACATCGCCGTCGACCCACTCGAGGGGACCCGCCTCTGCGCGCTCGGCATGCCCAGCGCCCTCGCGGTGATCGCCCTCGCCGAGCGCGGCACGATGTTCGACCCCGGGCCCTGCGTCTACATGGAGAAGATGGCCGGCGCCGAGGAGATCGCCGATCTGCTCGACCTGGACCGGCCCCTCCCCGAGACCCTGAAGCTGATCGCGGAGCGCAAGGGCGGCGCGATCGGCGACGTCACCGTCGTCATGCTCGACCGGCCCCGCCACGAGGAGGCGATGAGAGAGGTTCGCGAGGCGGGCGCCCGCATCCGCCTGATCACCGACGGCGACGTCTCCGCCGCCCTGCTCGCGGTCAGCGACCGCTCCCCGGTCGACCTGCTCTGGGGCATCGGCGGCACGCCGGAGGGGGTCATCTCCGCCGCGGCCCTGAAGTCGATGGGCGGCCAGCTGATCGGCCGCCTCTGGCCGCGCGACGAAGACGAGCGCAAGGCCGCGCTCGACGGCGGTTACGACCTCGACCGCGTCCTCACCGCCAACGACCTCTGCTCCGGCGAGGACGTCTTCTTCTCCGCCACCGGCGTCACCGACGGCGACGTCCTGCAGGGCGTCCGCTACCGCGGCCGCGGCGCCACCACCGAGTCGCTGGTCATGCGCTCCCGCTCCGGCACGGTCCGCCGCATCCAGGCGACCCACGACCGCGCCAAGCTACGAGAGATAACGGGCGAGCGCTACGGATAACGGGGGTACAACGTTTTGTCCCCGTCATAGGGGGATAAAACCGTTGCACCTGGCTCAGCAGTCGCGGCAGGGCTCGGGCTCTGGCTTGGCCTCTGCGTAGGGCATCTCGCCCGTGTCGTGCAGTTCGTGCCTCAGGGAGTTGATCACCGCACCCGCCAGCAGCGCCAGGCTGAGCACGTAGAACCAGAGCAGGGCGATGAGGATGAAGCCGACGGTGGAGCCGAGCTGCGAGAGGCTCGAGACGCTGGAGAGGTAGAGCGGGAAGAGCCAGTTGGCGAGGCCGGCGGTGACGGTGACGAACGCCGCCCCCGGCCAGACGTCGCGCCACGGCATGTGCCCTTTCGGCACCGCCCAGAAGATCACGCAGCAGATCAGGAAGGTGACGAGCAGGGCGGCGGAGAGCAGCAGCATCGTGTCGATCGCCTTGATGTCCGACAGCCCGAGCGGCAGCTTGTCGGTGCTGGAGACGAGCGCCGCCTCGATCGCCGGCATGAAGATGCTGGCGGCGATGAAGAGCAGGACGACGACGAGCATCGCGAAGGAGAAGCGCTTCTGCTCCACCCAGCCGCGGCACTCGACGTGGTAGATGCGGCAGAAGGCGGTGTCCATCGCCCCCCAGAAGGAGGCGCCGATCCACAGCGAGCCGAAGAAGGCGGCGATCCCGATCGTCGTCGAGTTCTCCTCGATCCGGGCCAGGGCGTCGGTCAGCGTCTCCTGCTCGACGTTGGGGAAGAGGCGCTGCAGGTCGTCGAGCACACTCGCCTCGACCCCGCTGATCTTCAGCACCTGCCCGAAGACGAAGAGCACCAGCAGGGCGAAGGGAAAGACCGCCAGCATCAGGTTGTAGGCGACCATCGCCGAGAGTCCGGTGACGTTCTCGCGGTAGGCGCGATGCCAGAAGGCGCGCAGCCAGGGGCGGGGATGTCGCAGGCCATCGGGCATCAGATCTTGACTTCACAAACTGAAGCGACTACCATGCGAACAGACGTTTGAGGACTTTCCGTGCCCGTCAAAGGGCCGTCGCAGTGCCTGTTTACTTCGCGGACCAGGTCGCTGGTCCGCTTTTTCGAGACTTTTTGCCCGCGACGGCATTTCATTGGCAGGACTAAACCACCTAGAGCAAGGGAACGAGTAATACGGATGCTGGTAGCTGAGCTTCAAGAGCTTGAGGAAGTCAGAGGACTAATCAGCCGCGGTCAGCAGCTTGGCGTGCTGACCTTCGGCGATGTCGCCTCCGCGGTCTCCGAGGTCGACCTCGACGAGTCCGACGTCGAGGACCTCTACGGGCACCTGGAGAAGTCGGGGATCGAGCTGGTCGAGGACATGGACCCGGCCCAGAAAGCCGCGGCCGACGCGCTCCCGATCGACACCGGCAGAAAAGGCCGCCGTCGCCAGAGACAGGCGCTCGACCTGAAACCGGACATGACGACGGACAGCCTGCAGCTGTTCCTCAAGGACATCGGCAAAGTCCGCCTGCTCACCGCCCAGGAGGAGGTCGACCTGGCGAAGCGGATCGAGCGCGGCGACCTCGACGCGAAGCAGAGAATGGTCGAGTCCAACCTGCGCCTGGTCGTCTCGATCGCGAAGAACTACCGCAACCAGGGCCTGCCCTTCCTCGACCTGATCCAGGAGGGAACGCTGGGCCTGGTCCGCGCGGCGGAGAAGTTCGACTACCGCAAGGGATTCAAGTTCTCCACCTACGCGACCTGGTGGATCCGCCAGGCGATCGCCCGCGCGCTCGCCGACAAGGCGCGCACGATCCGCATCCCGGTCCACGTGGTCGAGAAGCTGAACAAGATCGGCCGCGCCGAGCGCAAGCTGGTCACCGAGCTGGGCCGCGAGCCCACCCCGGAGGAGATCGCCGAAGTGACCGGGATCGACCCCGAGGAGGTCGACTCGATCAAGCGTTCCGCGCAGGCGCCGGTCAGCCTGGAGAAGCCGGTCGGCGACGAGGAGGAGTCCGAGTTCGGCCAGTTCATTGCCGATGAGAAGGCCGAGTCCCCGTTCGACCGGGCAGCCGACCTGCTGACCAAAGAGGCGCTGAAGGAAGCGCTGGAGAACCTCTCCTACCGCGAGCGGCGCGTGCTGGAGCTGCGCTACGGCCTCGGCGGCGAGCATCCCCGCACGCTGGACGAGGTGGGGCGCACCTTCAACGTCACCCGCGAGCGGATCCGCCAGATCGAGAACCAGTCGCTGAAAAAGCTTCAGAGCCTGGGCGAGGCCCAGAAACTGCGCGAAGTCACCTGACCCACCGAGGCTAAGGGGTTCGAACATCCTGGCCGATAGAGGTCGGGATGTTCGACATCGATACAGCGCTGCGCACGCTCGTCGAGCGGGACGGGTCAGACCTTCACATCAAAGTCTCCTCTCCGCCGATCATTCGCCTCCACGGGGAGTTGCTCCCGCTTGAGGGCTACGAGCCGCTCAGCGGCGAGGACACCGAAAAGGCGTTCCACGACATCGCCGAGGTGCGCTCGCTGACCGAGTTCGAGGAGGACGGCGAGGCCGACTTCTCCTACTCGATTCCCGGCCTCGCCCGCTTCCGCGTCAACACCTTCAAACAGCGCGGCTCGATCTCGATCGTCTGCCGCGCAATCCCCTTCGACATCCGCTCGATCGAGGAACTCGGCCTGCCCCCGGTCGTCCGCAGACTGGCCGAGGAGCAGCGCGGGATCATCCTCGTCACCGGCACCACCGGCTCGGGCAAGAGCACGACGCTGGCGGCGATGATCGACCACATCAACCAGACCCAGCCGCACCACATCGTCACCCTCGAGGACCCGATCGAGTACCTGCACCAGGACAAACGCTCGATCGTCAACCAGCGTGAGGTCGGCTCGGACACGCTCAGCTTCGCCCGCGCGATGCGGCGGGTCCTGCGCCAGGACCCCGACGTGATCCTGATCGGGGAAATGCGCGACGAGGAGACCGTGCGCACGGCGCTTTCCGCCGCCGAGACCGGCCACCTCGTGCTCTCCACCGTCCACACCCTGGACGCGACCGAGACGATCAACCGGATCATCGACTTCTTCCCGCCCCACCTCCAGCACCAGGCTCGGGTGATGCTCGCTTCGACCCTGAAGGGGGCGATCGCCCAGCGCCTCGTTCCCGACGTGACCGGCGACGGGCGCGTCGCCGCCGCCGAGGTGATGGTCGTCACCGGCCGCGTCCAAGACCTGATCCTCAACCCCGACGAGACGAGCAAGATCACCGAGGTGATCGCCGAGGGCGAGTACTACGGCATGAGCACCTTCGACCAGTCCCTGCTCAGATATGTGATGCAGGGAAAGATCTCCGAACAGGTGGCGCTCGACTACGCCTCCAGCCCGCACGACTTCAAACTGATGCTGGCCGCCGGCGGCCAGCGCGCGAGCGGCATCGAGCAGGTCGAGCAGGCCGCCGGTCAGCCTGCGCCTTAGTACGAGCGTCCAGGAGAAGCGCACAGTCGCCGCCAGGTTCAAGCGCTGGGGGCGAACAGTCGATCAAACCCGCAATGCTCGTCTTCGACCGATTGCGCGGCCGCCTGCGCTTGCTCGCCAAGAGCGAGCGGGGGATGGCGCTCCCGACCGCGATCTTC
>DATMBX010000028.1:0-2244 GCA_035558955.1 Solirubrobacterales bacterium
GAGTGACCGCGCCCGGCGAAGACGCCCACTACTTCCCTCCGGGTCGATCGGTTGCCCGTCGGGTGCACGGCGACCGCGCGGTGGGGCTGCTCTACGGACAGCGAGCGCTGCTGATCGGCGCGCTGGAGCCCCTCACCTACACCGGCACGATGCTCTCGACCCGCTCGGCCGACCGGCCCTTCGAGCGACTGGCGCGGACCGCGAAGATCCAGGAGACGATCTTCCTCGGCACGCGCGAGGAGGCCGACGCGGAGCTGGCGAAGGTCCACAAGCTGCACGAGCGGATCAACGGCACCCTGCCCGAGGCGGCGGGCAAGTTCCCCGCCGGCACCAGCTACTCGGCCTTCGACCCGGAGCTGATGCTGTGGACGCTGGCGGTGATCGCCGACTCGGGACGAGAGATGTACGAGACGATGGTGCGGCCGCTGTCGGAGGCCGAGCGCGAGGACCTCTGGCAGGACTACCTGCGCTTCGGCGAGCTGTTCGGGATGCCGCGCGACGTGGCGCCGGCCACCCATCGCGAGTTCAAGGCCTGGTTGGAGGAGCGCCTCTCCGCACCGGACCTGCAGGCGACCCCGCACGGCTTGGAGATGGCGCCGCTGGTCGCCTTCAGACAACCCGTCCCCGCCGCGGCCCGGGGCAACCTCGCGGCCCAGAACCTGATCATCAAGGGAACGCTGCCGCCGCGGGTCCGCGAGATCTTCGACATCCCCTGGGCTCGAGCCCACGAATCGACCTTCCGCGCGCTGACGGCCGCGCATCGCCGCGGTCGCCGCTTCTTCCCCCGCCCGATGCGCCGTGGCCGCAACGACGTCTTCTTCGACGTGGTGACCAAGGCCGAGCGGGAGCGGGGCGGAACCAAGACTCCCCAGCTGCACCCGAGCGCCTCCTAGTAGCGCGGCGGCACGTCGCGGCGGTCGTCGACGATCACATCCCCGCGCCTGGCCCGGCGGGACCAAATCGCCTCCTGGAAAAAGGAGAGGACCAGGCCTGCGACCCCGGCGATCATCAGGATCAGCCCGACGGTGTCGAGGCTGACCCCCTCGACGTGCCAATTCGTCGCGTAGCGCAAGATCGCACCGATGGCGATGAGGAAGATGGCTGCGGCAATAGTCATGGGGCGCAAGTACCCAAGTTGCCCGCGGCTAAACGAAGGCAAGAAGGGACGTATGGGCGGTGCTGGGCTCGAACCAGCGACCTCCTGCTTGTAAGGCAGGCGCTCTCCCGACTGAGCTAACCGCCCTGGTGCCCGGCGATGCTATCCGGCTCTTGAACCCTTGGGCTCTGGGGAAGTCTCGCTCGGGGCCTCTCGCATGGAGGGGAAGAGGACGACGTCGCGGAGGGTTCTGGCGCCGGTCAGGAGCATCATCAGGCGGTCGACGCCGAGGCCGCAGCCGCTGGCCGGGGGCATGCCGTATTCGAGGGCGCGCACGAACTCCTCGTCGTGGGGGTGCGGCGTTTCCTCGGCGCCCTGCTCCTGGCGCTCGCGCTGGCGGACGAAGCGGGCGCGCTGCTCGATCGGGTCGTTGATGTCGGTGCCGCCGCCGACGATCTCCATCCCCGCGACGAGCCCGTCGAAGGCCTCGCCGAGCAAGCGCGGGTGCTCTCTGCACGGCTTGACCAGGGGCCAGAGGTCGAGCGGCATGTCGACGATGAAGGTGGGCTGGACCAGCTTCGGCTCGATCAGCTTCCCCTGCAGGCGGTCTACCAGGCCCGCCCAGTCGTCACCGGGCTCCGCGTCGGCGCCGACCAGCTCGGCCAGCTCGTCGCGGCTCGCCTCGACGATGTCGACACCGGTCTCTTCGAGGATCGCGTCGCGGATCGGCAGTCGCGGCCAGGGCGGGGCGAAGTCGATCGTCTCGCCGTCGTGCTCGATCTTCGTCGTCCCCATGATCCGCTCGACGACATCGGCGACGAGGCGCTCGGCGAACTCCATCACGCCGTTGTAGTCGGCGAAGCAGACGAACCACTCGAGCATCGTGAACTCGGGGTTGTGCTGCGGCGACATCCCCTCGTTTCGGAAGAAGCGGCCCAGCTCGTAGACATCGTCGAAGCCGCCGACGATCGCGCGCTTGAGGTACAGCTCGGTCGCGGTGCGCAGGTAGAGGTGGCGGTCGAGCGCGTGGTGGTGGGTTTTGAACGGGCGGGCCGCGGCGCCGCCGGGCAGCCGCTGCAGGATCGGCGTCTCCAGCTCGACGTAACCGTGCTCGTTCATGTGGTCGCGCAGGGCGGTGAGCACTCTCG
>DATMBX010000029.1:0-19718 GCA_035558955.1 Solirubrobacterales bacterium
TCCGAGTAGTCGGGCTCGGAGGAGAACTCGCGGCCGAGGAAGGGCTGGCCGCGATCGTGCCCGAAGACGCGCGGGCCGAGCCGCTCGGACATCCCGAAGCGCATCACCATCTGCTTCGCCGTCTCGGTCACCTTCTCGAGGTCGTTGGACGCGCCCGTGGTGATCTCGCTGAAGACGATCTCCTCGGCGGCGCGGCCGCCCAGGGTCATCGCCATCGTGTCGGTCAGCTCGGCGCGGCTGGTGAGGAACTTGTCCTCGGTCGGCAGGCTGATCGTGTAGCCGAGCGCCTGGCCGCGGCTGATGATCGAGATCTTGTGAACCGGGTCGCAGTTGGGCAGCAGGTGGCCGACGATCGCGTGGCCGAGCTCGTGGTAGGCGGTGATCAGCCGCTCCTTCTCGCTCATCACGCGGGTTTTCTTCTCCGGCCCGGCGATCACCCGCATGATCCCCTCCTCCAGTTCGTGCATGGTGATCTCGCGGTTGCCGGAGCGGGCGGTCAGCAGCGCCGCCTCGTTGATCAGGTTGGCGAGGTCGGCGCCGGTGAAACCGGGGGTCTGGCCCGCCAGCGCGTCGAGTTCGATGTTCTTAGACAGCGGCTTGCCGCGGGTATGGACCTCGAGAATCTTCTTGCGGCCCTTGCGGTCGGGACGGTCGACGACGACCTGACGGTCGAAGCGGCCCGGCCGCAGCAGGGCCGGGTCGAGAATGTCCGGCCGGTTGGTGGCGGCGATGAGGATGATGTTGTCCTTCATCTCGAAGCCGTCCATCTCGACCAGAAGCTGGTTCAGCGTCTGCTCGCGCTCGTCGTGGCCGCCGCCCATGCCGGCGCCGCGATGGCGGCCGACGGCGTCGATCTCGTCCATGAAGATGATGCAGGGGGAGTTCTGCTTCGCCTGCTCGAAAAGGTCGCGGACGCGGCTGGCGCCGACCCCGACGAACATCTCGACGAAGTCCGAGCCGGAGATCGAGAAGAAGGGAACCCCTGCCTCGCCGGCGACGGCGCGGGCCAGCAGCGTCTTGCCGGTTCCGGGCGGGCCGTAGAGCAG
Organism: Solirubrobacterales bacterium; assembly: GCA_035558955.1. Classification (GTDB taxonomy): domain Bacteria; phylum Actinomycetota; class Thermoleophilia; order Solirubrobacterales; family 70-9; genus DASVDE01. The sequence continues at coordinate 1,047 of DATMBX010000029.1, forward strand.
CACGCCCTTCGGAATGCGGGCGCCGAGGCTCTGGAATTTCTTCGGATTCTCGAGGAACTCCTTGATCTCGTGCAGCTCCTGCACCGCCTCGTCCACCCCGGCGACGTCGCGGAAGGTGATTTTGGGGGCGTCGACCGCCATTCGCTTGGCTTTCGATTTGCCGAAGTTCATCACCCGGGAGCCACCGCCCTGCATCTGGTTCATCAGGAAGATCCAGAAGCCGAAGAAGAGGACGAAGGGCAGGATGTAGGTGAGCAGGTTGAGGATCCCGGAGCTGCCGGTGCCCTTCACCGTGGTGTCGACGTTTGCCGCCTCGATCTGGTTGACCAGGCTCTGCTCGGTGTTGGGCGGGTAGCCCGTAGAAAAGCTCTCGCCGTTGCGCCGCTTCACGTCGAGCGTGTTGTCCTTGGTGTTGATCGAGATCTCCTCGATCTTGCCGCTGGCGATCAGGCCGGTTTTCGGCTTGATCAGCTCGTTGTAAGGGGGCGGCTCGGCCTCCGTCGGGTTGCTGATCAACCGCTGGGCGATGAACGCTAGGATCACCACCAGCAGGATCGGGAAAGCCGCGCTTTTGAAGAAACGTCTCACAGGGTGAAAATTCAGCGTACCAGGGCGGTTTTAAGCCTCAGTCCCGCAACGCGGCGACGTATTCGAGGTTGCGATAGCGCTGCGCGTGGTCGAGCCCGTAGCCGATCGCGAAGCAGTCGGGGATCTCGAAGCCGACATAGCGGGGGGAGAGATCGACGCGCAGGCGCTCGGGCTTGGTCAGCAGCGAGCAGACCTCCAGCGAGGCGGGGCGGCGCGCCTTCAGGTTGCGCATCAGGTACTGAAGGGTGAGGCCGGAATCGATGATGTCCTCGACGACGAGCACGTGACGCCCCTCGATCGGCGCGTCGAGGTCCTTGAGAATCCGCACCACGCCTGAGGAGTCCGTCTGCGAGCCGTAGCTGGAGACGGCCATGAAGTCGATCTCGCAGGGAACGTCGAGATGGCGCATCAGGTCGGCGAGGAAAAGGACGGCCCCCTTCAGGACGCCGACCATGATCAGGTCGCGGTCCTCGTAGTCGCGGCTGATCTCCTCCCCCAGCTCGGCGACCCGGCGCACCAGGTCTTCGCGGGAGACGAGGGTCTCGCCGATCGCGGTGTCGGGGTCGCTCATGACATCAATTTCGCGCTTCACTCTCTCGCAAAGAGTCAGATATGGATGCTCGTTCGTTCCGCACTCAGCGGCAGTACAGCACGCCGCGCTCGGCGACGGCGCGGACGCCGCCGCCGAGGTCGAGCATCGCGGTGCCGGTGCGGCGCAGGGCGGCCACCTCGTCGGCGTGGTTGGCGGCGCCCGGCACGGGGCGCCCGGCGGCGCGGTCGGCGAGCCGCTGCACGACCAGCCGCCGCAGCGCGGGCGGCAGCTCGGCGAGGCGCTCCAAGGTCAGCGTCCCCCGCTCCTTGCCCTCGATCTCGGCGTCGACCAGCGCGTCCAACACCTCCGCCTCGTCGCGCAGCAGCGCCGCCGTGCGCAGCACGTTCTCCGCCGCGGCGGGGTGGATCGCCTTCAGCGCCGGGACCAGCCCGTGGCGAACGCGGCCGCGGGCGAAGGTCAGCTCGGCGTTGGTCGCGTCGTCGCGCCAGACCAACCCCCGCTCCTCGCAGTAGGTCGTTGTCTGCTCGCGGGTGAAGGGGAGCAGCGGGCGCATCAGCTTGCCGTCATGTGGTCGCATTCCCAACAGGGCCCGGCGGCTGGGCGAGGAGGCGAGCCGGTAGAGGATCGTCTCGACCTGGTCGTCGGCGGTGTGACCGGTGGCGATCGTGGCGCCGGCGGGGAGGGCGATGCGCGCCGCGGCGGCGTAGCGAGCGTCGCGCGCCCAGGCCTGCAGGTTGCCGGGGCCCTCCGGCCGCCGCGGGCGGTCGACCTCGAGCCCCACCCCGAGCCCTTCGCACAGCGCCGCGCAGTGGCGCTCGTCCTCGCCGGAGTCGTCGCGCAAGCCGTAGTTGACGTGCAGCGCGGTCACGGCTCCCGGGCCGAGCAGCCGCACCGCAAGATCGAGCAAACAAACCGAGTCCCGCCCCCCGGAGAGCATCGCGACCACGGGCGCGGTCAGCAGGCCGCCCTTCCGCACCTCCTCAAGCATGCGAACGCTCTCGGTGTCGACGCCGCGCTCCATATATAGAGCGAGTGTAGGCGGCTATTCCGCGGCGTGGACCAGGAACAGCGGCGTCGGCACCGGGAAGCCCTTGAGGCTGACTTCGCCGATCGGGTCGAAGGCGAGGCCGTCGCGATCTTCGATCGCCTCGACCACCCGGTCGGTGACGAGCAGCTCGCCGGCCTGGGCGCTGCTGACCACCCGGTGGGCGAGGTTGACCTGGCTGCCGAAGTAGTCGCCGTCGCGGTAGACGGCCTCGCCGCAGTGGATGCCGACTCGCGGCCGGGGACGCTCGGGGAAACGGCCGAGAAACCCCGCCGCCCACTCGGTCAGCGAGGCGGCGTCGGGGGAGACGACCATCACCTCGTCGCCGATCGTCTTCACGATCGTCGCCTCCGGCGGCAGCGTCGCCTCCACCGTCTCGACGAAGTGCTCGACCAGGTCCAGCGCCTCGAGGTCGCCCTCCTCCTCGGTGAAGCGGGTGAAGCCGGTGATGTCGATGAAGCAGAGGGCGATCATCACCTGGCCCAGCTCGCTGGCCAGCGAACCCAGCTCGGTTTCCATGTGGCCGACCACGTCCTGCTCGAGGAAGAAGCGCAGGTAGCGGGTGTGCAGGTACTCGGTCAGCGGCGCCGCCAGCGGCAGGATGTCGCCGGCCAACTCCCCCATCTCCTCCGCCATCTCCAACTCGGGGACGGCGTCGCGGATCATCGGCTCGTGCACGTAGAGGTGGAACAGGCGCACCTCGGCGTCGGCGATCCGCCGCAGCGACTGCACGTAGACACGGACCAGCTGCAAGAAGGCGACGAGCGGGAAGCCGGCGGCGAGGACGCTGGCGCAGTGGCGTAAGGCAGCGACGTCGCTGGGGCTCAGCAGTCGCTCTCGGCCGAGCGGGGTGCCGAGGATGACGAGGATGCGCTCGATCAGCTCCGCCTCCAGCCCGGTCTCCTCCGCCACCTCCTCGACGGTCAGCCGGTCCTCCGGCTCGGCGAACAGCTCCTCGGCGAAGCCGAAGGCGAGCCGCCCCTCGCGGCCGGCCCGCTTCAGGTCCTCCAGGGAGTGGCCGCGCTCGCGCATGCGGGCGACGACCCGAGCCTGGGCCGCGGCCGCGCCGGTCCAGCGGCCACGGCGCACCGGCACCACCTTCTCCTCCGCCCAGCGCTTCAGCGTGCTCGTCGACACGCCAGAGCGCCGCGAAGCTTCACTCAGCGATATCCGCTCATCGGGCATGGCCGCACAGCTTCCCGCAACGCGAAGCGGGGCGGCTCTCGCCGCCCCGCTCGCACCGGCCTTTTGCTTAGAGCCTGGCCGCTCTAGGCGGGGATCTCCTCCTCTGAATGAGCCTGGAGCACCGGTTCTCCGCCTTCGCCGGTGCGGATGCGAATCGCCTCCTCCACCGGGATGACGAAGATCTTGCCGTCGCCGACCTCGCCCGTGCGGGCGTGCTTGAGGATCGTCTCGACGACGAGACCCTTGTCTTTGTCCTCGACCACGACCTCCAGCTTCAGCTTCGGTCGGACGTTGACGGTCAGAGTCGAGCCCCGGTACTTCTCGACAATGCCCTTCTGGCGGCCCGAGCCCTTGGCCTCGAGGATCGACAAAGAGGGAAACCCTTTGTCGAGCAACTCGGCCCGGATCGGCTCGAACGCCTCGTGCCGGATGAACGCCTCGATCTTCTTCATGCGCTCGATCCTCCTATTTGGGGTCCGTAGTGGACATTGGACTTACCGTCGCGGCCGTGGCCGTAGCTCCGGTCGGAAGCGGCGTGCCGAACTCCAGGCCGGTCGAGTACTCGGGCCGTGGGATGAACTGCTCCGGGTATCCGTACATCCCGTGCTCGGAGATGTCGAGCCCGGCGTCTTCCTCCTCGGCGCTGACCCGCAACCCGATCGTCTTCTTGATCAGGAAGAAGATCGCGAACGAGGCCGTGAACACGCATCCGAAGGCGACCGCGACTCCCAGGGCCTGTGCCCCGAGCTGGGAGAACGAGCCGCTGTACCAGAGGCCCGGATCGCCGACAGCGTTGAATTCGGCAAGGCGTGGCGAGGTGAAGATCCCGCACGCCAGGGTGCCCCAGATGCCGGCGAGACCGTGAGCCGAGAGGGCGCCGACCGGGTCGTCGATCAGCTTCTCGATCGCCAGCACGCCGTAGACGACGATCACACCGGCGATCGCGCCGATGATCGGGGCCGCCCAGTACTCGACGTAGCCGGATGGGGCGGTGATCGCGACGAGCCCGGCGATCGCGCCGTTGCCGGCCATGCCGATGTCGATCGTCCTCGTCTTCAGGTACATGACCGACACCGCCGCGACGACACCGGCCGCCGCCGCCAGGTTGGTCACCACGACGACCTCGGCGAAGCGGCCGCCGATCGCCCCCAGGGTGGACCCGGGGTTGAAGCCGAACCAGCCGAGCCAGAGGATCAGCACGCCGAGGCCGACAAGCGGCATCGAGTGCCCGGGGATCGCCCGCGGCTTGCCGTCGGGGCCGTACTTCCCGACCCGCGGGCCGAGCAGCAGCAGCGCCGCCAGGGCGCCGGTGGCGCCGATCAGGTGGACCACGGTGGAGCCGGCGAAGTCCTGCATGCCGATATTGACCTGCAGCCAGCCGCCACCGAAGATCCAGTGGCTGAGGATCGGATAGATGACGGCGCTGAAGACGACGGCGTAGATCACGTAGGCGCCGAATTTGATCCGCTCCAGCGTTGCGCCCCAGACGATCGCCAGGGAGACCGCGCAGAACACGAACTGGAAGAACATGAACGCGGCCGGGCTGATCGAGTAGGTGGCGACGAACGGGATGCTCTGCCCCGCCTGCTCGATCGACGAGCCGACATCGAGGAAGAACCCTTCCGTTCCCGCGATCTCTCCGAGCCCGCCGAAGGCAAGCGCGAAGCCGCACGCCCAATAGCAAAGCGATGCGATCGAGAAGTTGACCAGGATCTTCGCGACACCTGCCCCTGCGTTCTTGGCCCGGGAGAACCCGACCTCCAAGAGCAGGAAGCCCGCCTGCATGAACATCACCAGACAGGCAGCGACGATCACCCACATTGCGTTGATGCTCGCGTCGGGCGTGTCGAGTATTGGGGTCTCAGCCCCGAAGGCAACCCCCGGCAGGACGAGCGAGGCAATCGCGGCCACCGGGCCTGCGATCAAAAGCCTCTTTTTCATTCCGATTCCCTCCTAGCCCGCCGGGGATCGTGCCCAGGCGGTCGCGGTTTGGCGATTGCGGGGCAAGGTATGGACGGGCAGGAAGGCTGTGTTTGGACGGGTGGAGCAAATCCGGCGGGGCCATTTCTCACGAGTGGCAAGATGGGCGCCGCCGATGCCCGCCCGCCTTCGCCCGACCGCTCCCATCGCATCCGACGCGGTGCTGGTCGGCGACCCTGGGCGAGCGCTGCTGCTCGCCCAGGAGTTGCTGGCGGAGCCGAAGATGAGCAATCACGCGCGGGGGCTGTGGGGCTACTCGGGTAGAACGCCGGCGGGGGACGAGCTGACGATCCAGTCGACCGGGATGGGCGGGCCGAGCGCCGCGCTGGTGCTGGCGGACCTGGCGAAACTGGGGGTACGGCGGGCGGTTCGGGTTGGGACCTGCGTGGCCCTCGACCCCAAGTTGAAGCCGGGGGAGCTGCTTGTGATCGGCGAGGCCGTGGGCGTCGCGACCGGACGACCCGAGCGCGAGTTGGCGACGCGCCTCGGGAAGAGACTGGGTGGAAAAGGGATGGGAGCGGGGACGGGAGCGCGAGTGGCAAGCCTCGACGACCCGCAGGCCGAGCCTCCGGCGGGAGTGGCCGCCACCGACATGCAGACCGCGACTCTGCTGTCGCGCGCGAGAGAGCTCGGGATCGCGATCGCCGCGATCCTGATCGTCGAGAGATCGGCGCGCGGCGAGCGGGTCGCCGACGAGGCTTTGGAAGACGCCGCGAAACGCGCGGGGCAGGCCGCCGCCAGTACTCTCAACCTAAAGTAGAAGGTTAGGCTCTTCTTTTGGAAGCGGCTCTTCTGACAGGTCTGACCAGCTTGCGGCGGACCTCGGCGATATCGCGAGCGACCTCGTCGATCTGCTCTTCTACCTCCTCCAATCGCTGGGAGAAGGAGCGCAGCCGGCGTTCGAGTCGCTCCACATCGGTCGCCGAGGACAGGTTGAGGGCGCTCATCGCCGCCTGCTGGGCTTCGATCGCCTTCTCGCGCGCCCCGAAGGCGGCGGAGAGGGCGTTCTCCAGCATCGGGCTGTCGACCAACGCCTGGGCGAGATCCCCAAGCGCCTGCTCGCCGCGGGTCCGCAGACCGTCGAGATCTTCCTGCTCAGCGCTCATTGACGGGAGCTTAACGAGCCCATCCGGAGCGGCTGAAATCCTGCGCCCCGCCGGTATGGAGGAAACCTTGATTAAGGCCATGTTGGGGGGCGGTGCGTGCCGTTGCGGACCCCCCCGCGAATCAGTAGCTTGGGCGTGCCTGCCGCGTGGGGAAACGGCAGTTCCGGGTTACTACGCGAGCCGCGGGAGCGGGCACCGAGGCGCCGTCGGATGAGACACAAGCTCACACTGACCATCGCACTTGCAGGGTTCATGGGCGCGACCGCGTTCGGCGTCGGCATGGCCGGTGCCGAGTCGCCGGGTTCCGGTGAAGTCACTGGGCTGACGACGCAAGACGCCGTTTCCGCCCTGCCCTCCGCGCAGACGCCGGCCTGTTCCAACGGCGTGGACGACGACAGCGACGGCCTCGCCGACCTTCTCGACCCGGACTGCGCCGAAGATCCCGAGGGGACCAGCGAGGCGCCGACGGCCGGCCCCGCGCCCAGCGTGGGTGCCCCGGCCAAGGGCGGAAACTTCCAGACCGGCGCATCCCTCGACTCCGCGGACGCCAAGACCGGACAGGGCGCCGTCACCCACAACCAGAGCCTCGGCGGCGGGGCCGGGGCCGACGGCGCGATCAGCGCGCCCCCCGCGACGGGCGGCGTCCAGCCCCAAGAGGGCTCCGACGGAGGCTCGGAGTTCAACGACGGCGGCTCCCCCACCCCCGACAACCCGACGACGACGATCGCACCGTTCGGCCCGGCGCCGATCGGGGTCCCCAACTTCGTCATCGACTCCTTCGAGATCCCCCCCTTCCTGCTCCCGATCTACCAGGCCTGCGGCACCGAGTACGGGATCCCCTGGGAGGTGCTCGCCTCGATCAACAAAATCGAGACCGGCTTCGGCACCAACCTCAACGTCTCCAGCGCCGGCGCGATGGGCTGGATGCAGTTCATCCCCTCGAGCTGGGAGGCCTACGGGCTCGACGCCAACGGCGACGGCCGCAAGGACCCCTACAACCCGGTCGACGCGATCTGCGCGGCGGCCAGCTATCTCAAGGCCGCCGGCGGGCGCGAGCACCTCTACGACGCGATCTTCGCCTACAACCACGCCGACTGGTACGTCCAGGAGGTGCTGCTCTACGCGCGGGCCTACGGCAAGCTGCCCTCCGACTTGGTCGGCTCGCTGACTGGGCTGACCGAGGGGGCGCACTTCCCCGTCGCCGCGGATGCGCGCTACGCCGACGACATCGCCACCCGCGAGGCGCTGAAGCGGGCGACGCCCGAGGAGCGCGAGGAGTACGGGAACGCCGCCCAGGTGATCTCCTCCTCCCCCACCCGGCGCGGGATCAACATCTTCGCCGCCGAAGACGCGCCGGTCGTCGCGGTCAACGACGGGACGATCGAGAAGATGGGCCGGTCGGAGAAGCTCGGCCGCTTCGTCGTCCTGCAGGACGCCTACGGCAACAGCTACACCTACGCCAGGCTGGGCGAGATCGTCCGCGAGGAGCGCACCGTGGTGATGCCGACGGGCAAGGAGCAGCGCATCCCGGTCGACACGCAGAACATCCGGCCGCGACTGCGAGCGCTGCCCGGGCGAAGCGAGGACGAGCCCGCCGCCACGACCGAGAAGGTCGATTACGCGGCGGCGATCGGCGCCGACGGAAGCCTCAGGGTCGGGTCGAGGGTTATAGCCGGGACGGTGCTGGGCCGGATCGGCGCCGGCGCGGACGGCATCGACCCCCACATCAACTTCTCGATCCGGCCCGCCGGCCGCGGCGCGCCGAGGATCGATCCGAAGCCGATCCTCGACGGCTGGAAGCTGCTCGAGGCGACCGCGATCTACCGCGCCGAGGGCAAGAGCCCCTTCGCCCGCAAACTCAGCAGCGCCGGCGTGCTGCTCCTCTCCAAGGAGGCGCTGCAACGGCGCGTCCTCGCCGAGGAGAGCATCGAGATGGGGGATTGCGATCGGGTCGATGTCCGCACCGGACAGATCGACCGGCGGCTGCTGGCGACCCTCGCCTACCTCTCCGAGCAGGGCTTCCGCCTGACAATCACCTCGATGTTCTGCGGGCGCCACGGCAGCATCACGACGAGCGGCAACATCTCCAACCACTCCTACGGCAACGCGGTGGACATCGCGATGATCAACGGCGTTCCCGTGCTCGGCAACCAAGGGCCGGATAGCCCCACCGTGGCTCTGCTCAAAACCGTCCTTCGCCTGCAGGGCACGCTGCGCCCGGACGAGTTGATCTCTCTACACACCCTGGGCGGACCGAGCTTCGCGATGGCCGACCACGCCGATCACGTCCACATCGGTTGGAGCCCGCACTACGGCGAGGCCGGGGGCGAGGCCCGGTTCGTGCAGCTGCTCAAACCCGACCAGTGGCTCCGCCTGACCGATCAACTAGAGCAGATCGAGAATCCGGAGGTGCCGACAGCGCCCTCCGAGTACTCGCTGCCGAACAAGCAGGGCGAGCCGGCGAAGTCCGGCGGCTCCAGCGCCGACTAGACATCTAGGAGAATCGGGTCTTCTGGCCCAGCTCTTCGGATTCGCGCAGTTCGAGTTCCCCGGCACTCTCGCCGTGGGTGACGGTCGCTACCTGGCTCGGGAAGGCGGCAAAGAGGACGGCGCGCAGAGCGTGCTCGTCGTCGAAACGCTGGGAGCCTTGCCCGCGCCCTCCCGTCGCGGGCGGCGGGTGCGGGTGGTCGGGCCTGACGGGGAGCCCATCCCCCTGCCGTTGTCCCGGGTGACCGCGGTGCGGGCCTATGAGCCTTTCGAGTCCGAGGCGGAGGCGGCGCGCTGGCTGGAAGAAGCCGCGGCCGAGGACACGCTTGACGCCCTGATCGAGGAGGGGATCGGGCTGTTGAACCGAGCCCTCTACGCCCACGCGGCGGCCAGCGGCGACCCGCACGTGCATGAGCTGAGCCCGGGCCGAGCCAGCGCCGCCCGGATCGGCTACGGCAGCGGTGAGGAGGTCGCTGTCGGTAGCTTTTCCGCCGGGCGAGAGGTCGATGCCCAGGCCAGCGCCTCGCGGCGCCAGCGACGGGTCGAGGAGCTGCGCCCCCAGGAACGCGTCGCCGCGGTGCTCGGCGGGCGCGAGCACATAGACGCCTGCGAGCCACTGCTGCTCCGCGCCCGCGCTGACCTCGAAGCCGGTCGCACGCGGGAAGCGGCGCTGCAGCTGCGGGTAGGACTTGAGGCCCTACTCGTCGAACTGCGCGGCGCGCTCACGGATCCCGATCACGAAGAGGACATGGCAACACTGCAAGCCCGCAAGAGCGAGGTCGGAGACGCGGCCAACATGGCGCTCGAGGGCGACCTCGACGAGGAGCGCACCCGCCATGTGGCGGAACTTCTGGCTCTCAGTGAGCGCGTCCTACGCCGCCGCCGCGTCTTGCGCGGATGAGAAGGGCATCCCCGAACGGGCGGATACTCAAGTCGTCGGGCAATTAGCCCGACGACTTGTCCGGGCGGGGATGCCCTTCTCATCCGCGCTCAAAGCTCGAGGTGACGAGCGACGACCTCGTCGAGCAGCGACTCGGCTATGTGGTGGGCCTCCTCGAGGGCGATTCCCTCCAGGGAGGGGATGCCGATCACCGTGAGGCCGGCAGCGCGGGCGGCGGCCACTCCCGTCGGTGAGTCCTCTAGAGCGACAACCGAAGGGCCGGGCTGCACCCCCAGCCGCCGGCAGGCTTCCAGGTAGGGATCGGGCGCCGGCTTCGGCGCCGCCACTTCATGGGCGCTCAGCACCACGTCGAATTGATCGTGGAAGCCGACTATCTCCAGCGAGCGCGTGACGAAGACCAGCGGCGAGTTTGAGACAACGCCGATCGGCGTCCCCCGCTCCTTCAGCGCATGGAGCAGCTCGCGCGCGCCGACCATCGCCTCCACCCCGTGCTCCAGCTCGGCGACGACCAGCGCGTTCAGCTCTTCGATCAGCTCTGCAGCGCGGCCCGGCTCGCCCAGCCGCCGCTCCAGCACTCCACCGGCGATCTCAGCCGAGGTGCCGACCAGCTCGCGCTTGTGCGCGGCGGTGAACTCGATCCCCCGACGTTCGAACAGGTCCCGCTCGGCCCGAGTCCAAACCGACTCGGTGTCGAGCAGGAGCCCGTCGTTGTCGAAGACGACCGCGTCCGGCAGCGGCGCGGGAGTTACTTCCCCTGCCACTTGGGGGTGCGCTTGCCGAGAAAGGCGCCGATGCCCTCCTTCGCGTCTTCGCTCTGGAAGGCGGTGGCGAAGCCCCGCTTCTCGGCTTCGATCCCCTCGTCGAGGTCGCCCTGGTGGGAGACGAGCTTGATCTGCTCGACCGCGAGCGGCGCCTGGGCGGCCAGCTTGCGACCCCACATCAGCGCCGTCTCGAACAGCTCGTGATCGGGTACGACCCTGTTGGCGAGGCCGTATTCGAGCGCCTCCTCGGCGGAGATCGCGTCGCCGACGAGGTTCATCTCCAGCGCTTTGCTGGGGCCGACCAGGCGCGGCAGCCGCTGGGTTCCGCCGAAGCCCGGGATGATCCCCAGCTTGACCTCCGGCTGGCCGAAGACGGCCGACTCGGCGGCGATCCGCACGTCGCAGGCCATCGCCAGCTCGCAGCCGCCGCCGAAGGCGAGCGCATTGACGGCGGCGATCGTGGCGACGCGGGCCTGGCCGAGGTCCCGCAGCAGCGCGTGGGCGGTGTGAATCAGCTCCTCGCCTCTCGCCTCGTCCATCTGGGTGAACGCCTTGATGTCGGCGCCGGCAGAGAAGACAATCGGGACCGAGGAGGCGATAACCATCGCGCCCACGTCGCCGGACGCCTTGACCTTTTCCCAGACCGTGCCGAGGTCCCGGATCACGTCCGGGGAGACGGCGTTCATCGGCGCGTTGGCGAGCCAGGCGATCGCGACGCCGTCGCGGGTCTCCAGCTTCACCGTGTCGGCCTGCTCGCCCTCGTCGGGTTGCGGATAGGGGTAGAAGCCCTGGCCGGAGGCCATGCCGAGGCGGCCTTGGGCGACGAGCCGGCGCAGCGTCACCGGCGGGGCGAAACGCTCGCCGTGTTTCTCCTCCAGCTGCTCCATCCGCTCCAGGACCTTGTCGAGGCCCTCGACGTCGGCTTTCCAGAAGGGCGGCAGCAGGCCGCGGCGCGGGTCCAGCCCGGCGCCGGCCATCATCCCGACGTCGATGTCGCGGACCGAGCAGACGCCCTCCTCGACCAGGCGGCAGGCCTCGATCAGCGCCCGGCAGGTGAACAGCGCCACCAGCTCCTCGGCATCGGGGTCGGCGTCTCCCGCCACCGTCTGCTCGCCGTCCTTGAAGAAGCCCTCACCGCCGCTCTTGGCGCCGAGCTTGCCGTCGGCGACGAGTTGCTTCAGCCCCCGGTGGACGTAGAAGGTCTCCCCGTAGGACTCGTGCAGGTGCTCGGCGACGTGCAGGACCGTGTCCAGTCCCAGCAGGTCGGTGAGGAAGAACGGGCCCATCGGGGCAACCTGGGCGGCGGCGATCGCCTCGTCGATCCCCTTCAGGGAGAGGCCCTGCTCCTCCTGCGCGCGCCAGATCTCGCCGATCGTCGCCATCAGGATGCGGTTGACGACGAAGCCCGGGACCTCGCCGCAGACGATCGGCTGCTTCTTGATCGCCTGGGCGAAGTTGTAGGAGGCGGTGGCGGTCTCCGGGCTGGTGTCGTCGCCCATGATCACTTCGACCAGCGGCATCACCGAGGCCGGGTAGAAGAAGTGGAAGCCGACGACCTTGTCCGGCCGCAGCGTCGCCTCGCCGATCTCGGTGATCGAGAGTGAGGAGGTGTTGGAGGCGAGGATCGCGTGCCCGGGGGTGGCCGCGTCCAGCTCGGCGAAGACCGCCTGCTTGATCGCCATCTTCTCCGGCACCGCTTCGACCACGAAGTCGACGTCGCCGAACTCCTCGTAGGAGGTCGTCCCGGTGATCAGCCCCATCACCTCGGCGAGGCGGGCGTCGGCCTGCTCCTGGGTCAGCTTCTCCTTCTTGACCAGGCGGGCGAGCTGGCCCTCGGTGACGGAGCGCGCCTTCTCGACCGCGGCGTCGACGAACTTCCGGTCGATGTCCTTGACGACGACGGGGATGTCGGCGGCGGCGATCGCCTGGGCGATCTCACCGCCCATGGTGCCTCCGCCGACGACGGCGGCCTTGGAAACGAACATTGCGGGTGGATCCTCCGGGTTCTGGCTTGGGAACGGGCCGGCGCAGGCTATCGCTCTCCGCGCGGACAAACGCTCGGAGCGATCGTTGTACCGCGGTACAAAGGCATCGCGGCCGCTCTCCTACTAGGCTGCTTTGGCTCTTTATATGGAGCAGGGCTCTCTATAGGGGAGTGAGACCGGTAATCGAAGGCGCCGGCCGGGCGCCGCCAAGTGAGGGACTGACCAAGCGATGACTCGTATCCGCCAGCAGAACGTGACCGCCGCGCAGTGGAGCTCCAACGGGGAGGCCCTCGGCGCGCTCGACCTGACCCAGCCCGAGAACGACCTCTTCGGCGTCAACGTCTTCTCCGTCGCCGTGCAGCGCGACCGCCTGCCCGCCGATGCCTTCGAGAAGCTGCAGTCGACCCTCGCCAACGGCGAGGCGCTCGACCCGGCGCTGGCCGACGCGGTCGCCGAGGCTATGAAGGACTGGGCGCTGGAGAACGGCGCCACGCACTTCACCCACATGTTCCAGCCGCTGACCGGCTCCACCGCGGAGAAGCACGACTCCTTCTTCGAGCCGGGCGACGAGGGCACCTCGCTGGCCGGCTTCTCCGGCAAGGAGTTGATCCAGGGCGAGCCCGACGCGTCCTCCTTCCCGACCGGCGGCGTGCGCGCCACCTTTGAGGCGCGCGGCTACACCGCCTGGGACCCGACCTCCCCCGCCTTCATCCTTGAGAACCCGAACGGGGCGCTGCTCTGCATCCCGACCGCGTTCGCGTCCTGGACCGGCGAGGCGCTGGACGGCAAGATCCCGCTGCTGCGCTCGATGGACGCGCTCTCGCGCTCCGCGATCAAGGCGCTGCGGCTGCTCGGCGACGAGGACGCCCAGCGCGTCTTCACCACGGTCGGCGCCGAGCAGGAGTACTTCCTGATCGACGAGCAGTACTTCTTCGAGCGGCCCGACCTGATCAGCACCGGCCGCACCCTGTTCGGCGCCAAGCCGCCGAAGGGTCATGAGCTGGACGACCACTACTTCGGCTCGATCCCCGAGCGGATCCTCGCCTGCATGATGGAGTCGGAGCTGGAGATGCGCAAGCTCGGCATCCCGGTCAAGACCCGCCACAACGAGGTCGCCCCGAATCAGTACGAGATCGCGCCGGTGTTCGAGAATTCGAACGTCGGCTCCGACCACCAGCAGCTGATGATGCAGGTGCTCGAGAGCGTGGCCCGCCGCTACGGCCTCGTCTGCCTCCTGCACGAGAAGCCGTTCGCCGGCGTCAACGGCTCCGGCAAGCACAACAACTGGTCGATGGGGACGGACACCGGCGTCAACCTGCTCAACCCGGGCGACACGCCGGCGGACAACATCCACTTCCTGTTCTTCTGCGCGGCCGTCATCCAAGCCGTCAACAAGCACCAGGGCCTGCTGCGCGCCTCGGTCGCCAACATCGGCCAGGACCACCGCCTCGGCGCCAACGAGGCGCCGCCGGCGATCATCTCGATCTTCCTCGGCGGCGAGCTGGAGAAGGTCTTCGAGGCGATCTCCACCGGCGAGGGCGACCCGCACACGCCAGCCTCCTTCCTCGAGCTGGGGGCGACCGTGCTGCCGGCGCTGCCGATGCACGGCGGCGACCGCAACCGCACCTCGCCGTTCGCCTTCACCGGCAACAAATTCGAGTTCCGCGCCCTGGGGTCGAGCATGTCGCTCGCCTTCCCCAACACGGTGCTGAACACGATCGTCGCCGAGGCGATCGACGAGCTGGCGGGCAAGCTGGAGGAGAAGACTTCGGGCGGATTGGACACGGCCGCGGCCGTGATCGAAATCGTCAAGGAGGCCTATACCGCCAACAAGCAGGTCTGCTTCGACGGCGACAACTACTCCGAGGAGTGGCACGCCGAGGCCGAGCAACGCGGGCTGAAGAACCTGAGAACGACCCCTGACGCGCTGCCCGAGGTGCTCGCCGAGCCGACAATCGCCGCCTTCGAGAACTACGAGGTGCTCTCCAAGCGGGAGCTGGAGTCCCGCTACGAGGTCTGGCTCGAGCAGTACGCGATCCGCGCCAACATCGAGGCGGAGACCGCCTTCTCGATCGCCAAGACGATGATCCTGCCGGCGGCGCTGCGCCACCTGGCGACGATCGCCGAGGCTGGCGTATCGGAGCTGGAGGGTGAGGTCCGCGGCCTGATCGCCGAGCTGATCGAGGCCCTCGCCGAGCTGGAGGCGGCAAACGGAGACGACTACCCCGTCGACGCCGAGGGGCTGGAGCTGGCGACCTACGCCCGCGACCGCCAGCTGGCGGCGATGGCCAAGACCCGCGAGGCAGCGGACAAGCTGGAGAAGGTCGTAGCCGACGACCTCTGGCCGCTCCCCAAGTACGAGGAGATGCTCTTCATCAAGTAGCGAACGCCTTTCCGCTGCGACTTATCCCTGTATATCCGGGATAAGTGCAGCGGAAGCTGCTGCTATGCGGCGGGGAGCGTCACCTTGGTGAGGAGGTACTCGGCGCGGGCGAGCATCGAGTCGTCGTCGGCCTCGTTGAAGCGCTGCACCAGGGCATCGAGGTCGGCTCGCGCCGCCTCCCATTTGCCCTGCGGCTCGAGCGCCGCCTTGGCCATCACGATCGGTCCGAGATTGCGCTCGCAGTGTTCCATCCACTGCGCCGAGGACTCGAAGTCGATCGTCGCCATCCGCTTCTCGCAATCGACGTCGCCGGAGCTCGAGAAAAGCTCACGAACGTGGTCCTCGGTCCCCCACATCGCCGGCGGCATGAAGCCCTCGGGTGGGGGCGGCATGTGCTCGCTGAGGGTCTTGAACATCTGCCCGTTCATGCCCTCCGGGGTCCATGCGGTGACGGCGATGACGCCGCCGGGGCGGCAGACCCGGACCAGCTCGTCGGCAGCCATCTGGTGGCGCGGGGCGAACATCGCGCCGAAGATGGACGTCACGCGATCGAACGAATCGTCTTCGAACGGCAGTTCCTCGGCGTTGCCGACGACGAACTCGATCTCAAAGCCGGCGTCGGTAGCTCGCGCCCGCGCGGCGTCGATCAACTCAGGTACCAAGTCCAAACCCGTAACCCGCGCCCCGCGCCCGGCTGCGGCGATCGCGGCGTTGCCGCTGCCTGTCGCCACGTCGAGGAAATCGTGCCCCTCCTCGACGCCGATCGCCTCGACCGTCGAATCGGCGACATTTTGGACGATCGGCGCGAAGCCGGGCCAGTCCCCTGAGGCCCAGATTCTCCTCTGTCCCTCCTTGAGCTGCTCTGCGACGGCGACATCCATTTGCGCTCCTCCTCTGACTGGAAGTTCAGGTCGAAACGACGACGCTACTCCTTGATGGCGCCCTTCGCAAAGGCCTACGAAGGCAAGGGAAGTCCGGCGGGTACGCCCCGCTCTCCCACTCGCATCTCCAGCCCTCCCTGTGGGGAGAGGGTGGGCATCTGGCGGATCTTCATCGTGCGGCCCGGCATCGCGTCGAGGCGGAGGCGCTGGAGCAGCATCGTCGCGACCAGCTTCACCTCGGTCTGGCCGAAGCGCTTGCCGATGCAGATGCGGCGACCGCCGCCGAAGGGAACGTAGGCGCCGCGCGGCAGGGCGGCCTTGCGCTCGCGCGTGAAGCGCTCGGGGATGAAGGCCTCCGGGTCCGGGAAGACCTCGGGAATGCGGTGACTGGCCCAGGAGCAATAGTTGACGTAGGCCCCTCTGGGCACCGAATAGCCGCCGAACTCAAAGTCGCGAACGGCACGGCGAGGGCCGATCCAGGCGGGCGGGTAGAGGCGCAGCACCTCGTCGAGCACCATGTCGAGGTAGGGGAGTTCTCTCTCCAGCTGGTCGACGCTGGGAATGGCGCCTCCCAGGACGCGGTCCTGCTCCTCGCACAGTCGCGCCAGCACCTCTGGGTGGCGCGCCAACTCGTGCATCATGAAGGTGAGGGTCGAAGTGGAGGTGTCGTGACCGGCGAACATTAGGGTCATCACCTGGTCGCGCACCTCTCGATCGGTGAACGCCTCCCCGGCCTCGCCGCGAGCCCCGATCAGCAGGCTGAGGATGTCCTTTCTGCCGGGGTCGGGGCTGGCCCGGCGGCGGGCGATCTCACCGAAGACGATCTCGTCGAGGATCGCGCGGGAGGTGTTCATTCTGCGCCAGGGGGAACCGGGGCCGCGCAGGAAACGCAGCGGGAAGTCGATCCCGTAGAAGGCGAGGGCCCGCTCGAAGTGCTCGGCCGCGGCGGCGCCTCTCCCCGCCTCGTCGGGATCGAGCCCGAGCAGGGCCCGCATCGCGATCCGCATCGCCAGGTTGCGCATCCAGTCGTAGATATCGACGACCTGGCCGGCGCGCAGCGGATCGATCGAGGCCTCCGCCTCAGCCGACATCGAGTCGATCATCGACGTCAGTTGTTCTCGATGGAAGGCGGGAAGCATGATCGCCCGCGCTCGGTCGTGGTAGCCCTCGTCGATCGTCAGCAGGCCGTCGCCGAGCAGGGGGATCAAGTCCCCGAAGCTGCCCTCCCGCCAGTGGAAGTTCTCCGGTTGGGAGACGGTGATGAAGTGGTTGGCCTCCGGGCCGAGCATGAAGACGGCGCGGGTGTAGAAGAGGCGAAGGCTGAAGATCGGGCCGAACTCCTCGTAGGCGGAGAGGAGGATCGGCAGTGGATCGTGGGCGATCCGGTGCGTGCGCGAAGCGCTGAAGTCGTTGTGGCCCGGCGGAAACCTGCCGCGCCCCGACCACTCCGCGCGCACGTCGTCCGCGATCCGCCGAAACGGGCTGGGCGACATCTGCGGCGGTTTCGCGACGGGCGCTCTGGTCTCGACAGGCACGGCTGGCGATCCTAGCTGGCTGACCGGCCAAGCCGCCCTGTGTCCCCTTTATGCCGGTATGCGGAATAAAAGGGACACAGCGTGGGAAAACTTGGAGGCGACGAGTGGTCGCCCGCGGCGCGTCAGGCCTTGGCCGTCGCGGCGAGTTGGCCGCAGGCGGCTTCGATGTCGCGGCCGCGGGTGAGGCGGACGGTGGCGGTTAGTCGGTGCTCGGCGAGGATCGTGCGGAAGCGCTCGATCTGCTCGGGCGAGGAGCCGTCGTAGGCGCCCGTCGGGTTGTAGGGGATCAGGTTGACCTTGTAGACGCGGGGGTCGAGCAGCTCGGCCAGCTGGCGGGCGTGCTCGGGCAGGTCGTTGACGCCGTCGAGCATCACGTACTCGACGAAGACCTTGCGGCGGCGCCGGGCACGGTAGCGGTCGCAGGCCGCGAGCACCTCGGCCAGCGGGTAGCGGTCGTTGACCGGCATCAGTTGGGAGCGCAGGCCGTCGTTGGGCGCGTGCAGGGAGAGGGCGAGGCTGAGCGGCATCTCGCACTCGGCGAGGCGGTCGATGCCCGGCACCCAGCCGACCGTGGATATCGCCGTGCGGCGGTGGGTGACGCCGAGGTCGGGAAGCCGCTCGCAGGCGGCGAGCACATGGTCGAGGTTCATCGTCGGCTCTCCCATGCCCATGAAGACGACGTGGTCGATCGGCTCGACGCGGCGGAAGTGCAGCGCCTGGTCGAGGATCTCGTCGGCGCTCAGGTTGCGTCCGAACTTCATCTGCCCGGTCGCGCAGAAGGTGCAGGTCAGCGGACAGCCCGACTGCGAGGAGAGGCAGACCGAGCGACGCCCGTCGCGGTAGCGCATCAGCACCGCCTCGAGCGGCAGCCGGTCGCCGGTCTCGAACAGCGCCTTGACGGTGCCGTCGTCGGACTTCGCCTCGGTCCGCAGGGTCAAGGTCGAGAGCGGCAGCTCGACCGTCAGCCGCTCGCGCAGCGCCGCCGGCAGGTTGGTCATCTCCTCGTAGGAACGGGCCCCGCGCGCCACCCACTCCCAGACCTGAGAGGCGCGGTAGGCGGGCTCGCCGGCCTCGGCGAGCGCCTGCTGCAGGCGGGCGCGGTCCACTTCCCGAGCGTAGCGGGACCCGCCCGCTCGCGGGTCAGGGAGCGGGCGGCTGCCCGCCAGGCGATCCCGGCGGCTGCTGCGATTCAGCGGGCGGCTGCTGCTGCTCGGGAAGCGGTGGCGGCATCTGGTCGGCGGCAGGCGGCGGCAGCTCCTGACCCGGAAGCGCCTCGGCCTCC
>DATMBX010000030.1:0-5132 GCA_035558955.1 Solirubrobacterales bacterium
ACCGAGAACCAGTAGATCCGCTTGATCCGCCATTTCGCCTGATTGCGCTTGATCAAGCCGAAGGCACCCTGAAGCTGCTTCTTTTGACCGCTAATGCCTTTGGCGAATGAGTTGTTGAGTCTGGGACGCTGGGAGCTCCAGCTGAGCTCGGTGATCCAGATCGCCTTGCCCGGGTCATGGTTGGCTCTCAGCACCTGGCGGGCTTCCTCGATGTCACCCGTCAGGTCCTGGTACTTGCCCGTATATGGGTGCAGGCCGACGCCGATGAACTTCCGCTTGACGCCCGGCGTCGATCTGTACATCCGGTTGAGGAAATCGGTGGCGAAGTAGGCCTGCGGGGGCTTGCGCTTGAGGGTCGCCTCGAAAGGCTCGGTGAACAGCCCGCCGAGCACGATCTTCGCCGTCGGGTCGACACTGCGCAGCGCCGCGTAGGAAATGTTCACCAGCTGCCCGAACTCGACCGGGTTTGGCCGGACGACGAAGTACTTGAAGTTTGCCTCGTTCCATATCTGCCAGGTGCGGATCGGCCGCGGCGGGACGGCGGGGTTCTCGGCCCAGAAACTGCCGTTTGGCCCGTAGCGGGCGACCGCCTGGACGAGGAAGGCCGACCAAGCGGCGCGCTGGGTGCCGGTCCTCACCGGCAGCGTCTTCGGCGCATAAACAGAGCCGCCCGAGCCGGGCACCGGCACGCTGGTCACCGCCCATGACGGGGCACCCATCACGAACGGCAATACGTCGATCCCGGCAGTCGCCGCGCCGGCAACCAATGGGTCCACGGTCGACCAGTTGAGAGCCCCGCCCTTGACCGGCTCGACCGAGCCCCAGGAGATTGGAATTCGGGTGCTGTCGACCCCGCCCCGCTTCAGCCTCTGGAACTGCTCGGCGCTTGGAGTCGCCTGGGGGACGATGCCCCAAAAGTTGGCGGGGACAGCCTGGGCAGCCGACGCGAAAGCCATCGAAATCACCGCCGCAACCAGGAGGATAGCCGTCGAGGCACGCAACTTCCCCATCGCTCCCCTCCCCGTTCTCGACATGGGCTAGCCGGCCTTCGGCGAGACAGGGGCGCCGGGCTTGCTTTGGCGCTTGCCGCGCATCGTCACCACGGCGGCGGAGATCGCCGCAAGGACCGCGACCGCGATCAGAATCGGGATGAGCGGCGAAGAGCCGTCATCGTCGGAAGAAGCCTGCGCGGCCGGGTGGCCAGTCTGCTGCACGGATCCCCCCTCCTTGCCTGGAGAGCCCGCACCTCGGCTACCCTGCCCGGTGCCGTCGTCGTTGCCCTTGGCCGCGACGCCGCCCGAGGATCGATCGCCCGATGAAGACCCTTCGGAAGAACCAGAATCCGTGGAGGCGGACTGCCCCGGCGCCGTGGCGCCGCCACCCGCGGTGGACGACTTCGCCGAGGAGCCATTCTGAGTCGTAGGTTGATTGCCGCCATAAGGATCCGGCGGGGCATCTGAGTACTGAACGCCACTCGAATCCGCTTGAGCAAAGACCGGGAAGCAAGCAAATGCCAGCAGAGCAAACACTGACAGGAGCCCGCAAAGCGAGCGGCCCGCATTTCGGGCAGGGAGAGAATGGCGCTTCCCGGACATCCCGCGCAAGGTTAGACCAATTGGCGGCGCTACTCGCTCCAGTCGCCCTGATCCTCGGCCTGGCGCTCGCCGGAGGCGGCTTCGACGTGACTGGGCGCCACATTGCGGGTCTGGCCGTATGGCTGATTGTCGTGGGCTTGCTGGTGTTGGGCGCTGCTTCGGAGGCAAAGCTCGGTCGGCCTCTCTACTGGTCGGCTGGGCTACTCGGCGGTTTGGCGCTCTTGTCTGCACTGTCGTCCTTTTGGTCAGGGTCGATGGAGCTGAGCACGATCGAGGCCGATCGGATCCTCGTCTACCTCAGCTTCTTCCTTGCCGCGTTCCTCATCGCCCAAACCGACGAAAGGCGCCAACGTTTCGCTGAAGGTCTGGCGATTGCAATAACTCTTGTCGCGTTGCTGGGCCTGGCCAGCCGCCTGCTGCCCGACATTCTCAGCGCCGCCGACCCCGGCGGGCCGCGGCTGCGCTATCCCCTCGGCTACTGGAACGCAAACGGCGCGATGTGCGGGATGGCAGTCGGGATGCTGCTCTGGATGACGCGGCGCGCCGGCTGGGCCGCGCTGCGCTGGGCGTCGGTGGCGGCGCTGCCGGCTGTCCTGCTCACCCTCTACTTCACTTACTCGCGCGGGGGGCTGCTCTCGCTGGTGGTTGCCGTCCTCTGTCTACTGGTGCTCTCGGGAGACCGGCTGTGGCTGCTGGCGTCCCTCACCATCGCCGCGCTTGCGACTCTTCCCGCGGTGCTCGCCGTCCAAGACCGGCGAGAACTGGCCGACAACCTTGGGGGCCAGGCGATGGCCGACCAGGGAGTCACCGTATTACTGATCCTGCTCGGTGGCATCGCAGTGACTCTGGGTGCTTTCGCGCTACTGCGACGACTGGAAGCCCGGAACGGGCGGCTGACCGGCAAAGCGCTGGAGATGTCGCGGGACCGTGGCCTGCTGCGATGGTTGGCGCTAGCCGCCGCTGTCGTGGCGGTGGGCGTGACCATCGCCGTAGGCGGACGGGCCTGGGATCAGTTCTCGAGCCCGGATCTCCAGTTCCCCGACCAACCGGAAAAGCACTTCGGCCAGCTGTCCGGCGCCGGTCGGCACGATTTCTGGCGGGTTTCGGTCGATGCCTCTGGAGAGCGGCCGCTTTTCGGCGGCGGGGCGGGCACATACGAGTTCTCGTGGGAAGAGGATCGCTCGATCAATCTTCCGGTGCACGATGCCCATTCGCTCTATCTAGAGACATTCGCCGAGCTTGGCGTGGTCGGGGGCCTGGTGATGCTCGGCCTGGTGGGGAGTCTGCTGTGGTGGGGTTTCGCATCGTGGCGCGCGGCTGACGGCGCCGCGCGGGAGCGCTACGCGGTTCTGGTCGCCGTGATGCTCGCCTTCGCCGTGGGGGCGGCATTCGATTGGTTCTGGGAGCTGGCCGGCCTCGGGGCGGTCTTCTTCCTCGCCGCGGGTGTCCTCATAGGTGTGAGGTGCGCACAGCTCACATCCGAGCAGGCAGAGGACTCAACGCTGGTGGACAACCGCCGCTATGGCCTCGCGATCGTGGGGCTGGCGACTGCTTGGATAGCTGCCGTGGCTCTCATTGGGCCGCTGCTGGTCGAGCGCGAGGTCGAGGCGAGCCAGGCCGCGGCAGCCCGCGGAGACATCGGCAGTGCGATCGACCGCGCCGAGAGCGCCCGCTCGATCGAGCCGTGGGCCGCGTCTCCCTACGTCCAGCTGGGACTCCTCGCAGAGCTTCAAGGGGACTATCCGACCGCGATCACCCACTTCACGCATGCGATCGAGCGCGAGGATCGCAACTGGCAGCTCTACTACCTGCGCGCGCGAGTAGAGGGCGCCGCCGGCGACACGGCCGCGGCCGAAGCGGACCTCGACAAAGCCCGAGGGCTGAACCCAAGGGCACCGGAGCTCAAGGGCGGGGGCGGCCAATGACGCAGAAAACGCTGACCAAGCCAAGATCTGCCCAGGGCAACCAAGCGGTAACCGATCGCCTCGGCCTGGCCGGGCCGGAGGGCGCGCGTCGCCGCGGGGCGCTGCTGCGTCGCCTACTGGCGACAGGCGACTGGATCGCCCTGATGGCGGCGCTTTGCCTAACCACCGTCGCAACCTCGACCACTGATGTCAGCACGCTTTTCTGGGCAATTTTGTTCAGCCCGGTCCTGCTCTTAGTGCTGAAGCTGCACGGCCTCTACGACAACGACCACCGGCGAATCCGTCACAGCACCTTCGACGAGCTGTCGTCGCTGGTGTCGGCGTGTGTGCTGGGAACGTTGGCTCTAGACGGGCTGCTCGCCCTCAGCCCGGTCGGGCCGCTGTCGCCATTGAGCGCGATCCTTGTCGGGGCCGCGACGCTGTGTGGCTGCCTCGCGATGCGAGCCATTCTGCGCTTCTGGTGGCACCTGCTGACCGGGTTCGCGACCGGCATCGTGATCGGGCCGCGATCGGCAGCCGAGGTGATCGCGCGGCGAGTCGCCACCCATCCGGAAGCCCGCCTGGCGCTGATCGGCTACCTCATACCCGCAGAGGAAAGCGACGAGCCTGGCAAGGGCACACTCCCTTGCCTCGGCTCAAGCGCTGAGATCGCCCGCATAGCGCGTGAGTACGACGTGGAGCGCGTGGTCGTCACCGAGCAGGAGATGAGCGAGGAGGGAGTAGAGCGGCTGATCGAGGAGTGCAAGTCGGCGGGCCTGGGACTCACATTCCTGCCTCGGCATCATGGCCTCCTCGGCCCGGGCATCGAGTTGAATCGCCTGGCCGAGCTACCGGTGCTTGACTTCCGCTTCTCCGATCCACCCCGCTCGACCATGACGCTGAAGCGCACGATGGATGTGCTCGTTTCTGGGACGATGCTGACGTTGCTCTCACCGGTCCTGCTCGGCGTCTCACTGTTGATCCTCGTCGACACCGGGCTCCCTGTGTTCTTTCGCCAAAGACGAGCAGGCAAAGACGGTGAGCCGTTCACGATGTTGAAGTTCCGCACGATGGTCGCCGACGCCGAGGAGCGGTTGGGCGAGTTCGTCGACCTGAAGAAGCTCGACGAGCCCGCCTTCAAGATCCCTGATGATCCGCGGGTGACCCGCGTGGGTCGGCTCCTGCGCCGCGCCAGCTTGGACGAGCTACCGCAGTTGCTCAACGTGTTGAAAGGCGAAATGTCGCTGGTCGGGCCGCGTCCCGAGGAGGAGGCGGTCGTGGCGCTCTACGACGAGCGCCAGCGGGCGCGACTGGCGATCAAGCCAGGGCTTACCGGCCCGATGCAGGTCTACGGTCGGGGCGACCTAACCTTCGAAGAGCGGCTGGCACTCGAACGCGACTATCTCGACAACCTCTCAGTCGCCGGCGACCTGGCAATCCTTCTGCGGACCCCTGGCGCAATCTTCCGCGGCGACGGCGCCTACTAGGTAGAACTCGGGCGATGAGCACTCTCGACCTCGAGGTCGTGATCGTCAGCCACGGCGCCGAGGCGCTGCTGCGGAGATGCTTGCGCTCGCTGGAGGCGCACCCGGCTACCGGGGAGATGGGGGTGACGGTGGTCGACAGCGGCAGC
>DATMBX010000031.1:0-2904 GCA_035558955.1 Solirubrobacterales bacterium
GCAGTACATCTGCTCGTAGAGCGTGCGGGCGTCCGCTCGGGCGGGCTTGAGCGAGGTGACGACGAAGCGGGGATTGATTGTAGCGCGACAATCTGTGTGATCTGAGCGCGACAATCTGGGTGAGAGTCGAGGTCGTCGCGGCGAGGGTGAGCATTGCGGCGGGGGGCGCCGCGAGCAAGGGCTTTCGCATCCTGATTGTCGCGGAGCGTCAGTCAGCGGGAGCGTTGATTGTCGGGCTCGGGGGCCGGCCAGGCCTCTTGCGGCGCTCGACGGCGGTTCGGCGTCGGTAGCTCTCGACGTTGAGCTCGAGGATCGTAGCGTGGTGGACGAGCCGGTCGACGGCGGCCAGCGTCATGGCGGGATCGGGGAAGATCCGGTTCCACTCGCCGAAGGGTTGGTTGGCTGTGATCAGGATGGAGCGGCGCTCGTAGCGGGCGCTGATCAGCTCGAAGAGCACGCTGGTCTCGGCCTGGTCCTTGGTGACGTAGGCGAGGTCGTCGAGGATCAGCAAGTGGTACTTGTCGAGCTTGGCGATCGCGGCTTCCAGGGCGAGCTCACGCCGGGCCACCTGGAGCCGTTGGACGAGATCGGTGGTGCGGGCGAAGTGCACGCGCCAGCCGTTCTCGATCAGGCCGAGACCGATGGCGGCGGCGAGATGGGACTTTCCGCCGCCGGGCGGTCCGAAGACGAGCAGGTTGTCGCCCTTCTCGAGCCAGCTGTCGCCGGCGACGAGCGCCATGACCTGGGCCTTGGAGATCATCGGCACGGCGTCGAAGTCGAAGGCGTCGAGGGTCTTGCCGGGCGGCAGGCGCGCCTCGGCGAGATGGCGCTCGATGCGGCGGCGGGCGCGCTCGGCGATCTCGTGCTCGGCCAGCGCGGCGAGGAAGCGGGCGGCAGGCCAGCCCTCCTTGTCGGCGCGCTCGGCGAAGCGGGGCCAGATGTGCTTGATCGCCGGCAGGCGCAGATCGCTCAGCAGGAGTGCGAGGCGGGCATCATCGACGGGATCGGTCGCGGTCATGCCGAGGCCTCCTCGACCGGCGCGGCGGCGGTGAGCGCGTCGTAGGCGCTGAGCGGGGTCAGGGCGACGGTGACCTCCGGCAGCGCGCCGGACCGCGGCGCGAAGCGGGCGCGCAGCTCGGCGAGGTCGGGCATGACGCCGGCGCCGAGCTGCGCGTCGATGTCGGCGGCGAGATCGGCCTCGCAGCCGCGCTCGTGGGCGAGCGCCAGCGCCCCGACGACGAGACGGCAGGCCGCCTTCTCCGGCAGCGCCGCCATGGCGGCGTCATAGAGGTGGCGATAGGCGTCGCGGGGGAAGAGCTGGTCGCGGTAGACGAGGCCGGGGAGCGCCATGGGCTTGGCCCTGAGCGTATGAATGACGTGCCGGTAGTCGACGACATGGGCACGGCGGCGGTCGCCGTAGCCGCGGCCGCGCGGCAGCGTCATGAGATGCGTGCCGCCGAGGAAGACCTCGAGCCGGTCGTCGTGGAGGCGCACGCGCAGACGGTGACCGATCAGGCGCGAGGGCACGGTGTAGAAGACGCGCCGAAGCATGAAGCCACCGGAGGAGGTGACCGTGACCATGGCCTGCTCGCCGTCCTCGGCCCGCCGGCTCGGCAGTGGCCGCAGCACGGCGCGCTCGGCATCGATGCGCTTGCGGTTGCGGGCGTTGCGACGGCCGACCAGTTCGTCGACGAAGCGACGGTAGTCGGCGACCGTGTCGAAGTCGCGCGAGCCGCGCAGGAGCAGCGCGTCCTCGACAGCGCGCTTGAGATGGCCGTGGGCGGCCTCGATCGTGCCGTTCTCGTGGGCGAGGCCGCGGTTGTTGCGGCTGGCGGCCATGCCGTAGTGGGAGCAGAGGGCAGCATATCGGACGGTCCAGTCGTCCTCGACCTCGACGGCCAGGTTGCGGAACGCGGCCGACAGGCTGTCGCTGCGATGCTCGCGCGGCGCGCCGCCGAGCCCCCAGAGCGCGTCCTGCAGCCCGACGGTCAGCGCCACGAAGCTCTCGCCGCCGAGCACGACATGGGCGTGTTCGAAGCCGCTGAACGCCAGGCGGAAGTGATAGAGCCGGTGCGGCAGCGGGGCTCCCGCCACCGTGAGGCCCAGGTCGGCCATGTCAGTGAAGTCGGAGAGGCCCAGCCGGCCGGGCTCATGGGTCTGGCGGAAGATCACCTCCCGCTCCGGCCCGTGCAGCGCCCGCCACTGGCGGATGCGCCGCTCGAGCGTCCGCCGCACCCCGGCGCCCAACTCGGGATGCCGGCGCATCAGCTCCTCGAAGACGGCGACGGGCCTCAGGCCCGGGCTCGCCTCGAGCATGGGGACGACTTCGGTGTCGAAGACGACCGCCAGGGGATCGGGCCGCCGCCGCTCGCGCGGCGTGCGCTTATCGGAGGGCAGGCGTGGGTCCTGAGCAATGCGGTAGCCGGTGGCGGCGCTGAACCCGGCGCGGGCGGCGGCGACAGGGATCGGGTCGGTCGCTCGGTGCTTCATGAAGAGCCTCATCTGGTGATCGGTCACGTGGCGGCCGGGCACGAGCGCTCCTCCGAAGCAGAGAAAACACCCGCTTAGCCCTGACCGGCCGCGATCACCCCGCCGCACCCGACCCCTGCGGCCGGAGCGCAGCGCCGCCGGGGGCGAACCTCCGGTCGGGCTACGCCCTCCCTGCGGTCCGCCCCCGGCGCCACGCTCTCATCCAGATTGTCGCGCCTCTCTCATCCTGATCGTCGCGCTCCACATCGCGAAACCGTAGCCATGGGTATACTGCAGATGGCGGTTCACCCAGGTCCTGGCACGTTCGGGAAGCTCCGGCGTCAGCTCGCGCGCCGAAAGCATGGTCTGGCGGTAGCCGTCGGCCAGGAGGTAGCGATCGACGTCGACGTCGTAGAACTGGTAGTAAAGGCGGAT
>DATMBX010000032.1:0-2372 GCA_035558955.1 Solirubrobacterales bacterium
TGGCCATCACGCCCACGACGGCAAACGCCGTCAGGGTCGTTCGTACTTGGATTGTCATTGCTCGCTCCAGTCGGTGGATGGGCGTCCGCCAGCAGGGTGTGCGCCAGCATACGCCCAACGAGCCATCGACGAGCACCAAAACCGCTCTTCCCACGTCCTGGCTCTAAAACCAGCCAGACAGGATCATCGGGCAAAAACAGCAGTGAGCTGTACAAGATTGGACGTCGCGTCGTTGTGATGTGAGGACTCGACCGGTAAACCATTTGGATTGTCGCGGCGCCTCGGTGTCGGAGTAGAGCTGGAGCGAATATGACAGAGCCGCAGTCGGACCCACCGGAGCCGACGTCTGCCCCGCCGGACTCGAAGCTCACCATCTTCATCAGCTATGTGAGGGAGGATGAAGTCGTCACCACGGCCATGAGCAACGCCCTGCAAGGCGCGTTTGGTACGGACATCACTGTCTTCATGGACAAGGTCAGCATCCAACAGGGCGATAACATCCGGCAGGTCATCGAAGCCAACCTAGCCAAGTCCGACGTCCTCGTGATCGTCAGCACCGGGACCGAACGGCCCTCCCATGACTGGGCAGGGTTCGAACTGGGCTATTTCGCAGCCAAGCACACTGAGCCGAAGCCAAATCGTCCGCTCTGGGGCAGGATTGTGACTCTCGCCGCGCCGGGCAAGGATCCGCGCCCAAACAGCGGCTACCTCTACATCCCATTGGAGGTGGCGCCGCTCCTGCTTGCGTCCTCCGAGACCGAGTTCTCGAAGAGAGTGCAGGACATCCCGGATGACGATCCGCTCTTGCTCTGGTTCGGAGTTCTCTATGAGGCCATTTATGGCGTATCCCCGCTGAACCGGAAAGCAGACAGAGATCGGTACCGCGAGAATATCCGGGAGCTGAAATGCCGCATCTTCGCCGAGTTCAAACGCCGACCGAAGGCGGTCATGCGGCCCCAAAAGCGCATCGTAGTCCGACACAAGCTTGACGCGACTTCAACGGAGTTCGATCCCGAAGCGACCACAATCACCTTCCATGGCGGGGCGGCCTCAGTCTTCGGCATCCCGGATGCGCTAGGCGACAGTGCCATGTCGTGGCGCCACTTCTGCCAGTCGGTGTCAGCTCATCCGCACGGCGCCTTCTGGACACTTACGCTGATGGAACTCCTCCAATCGGTGGCGCTCCGCGGCATCGGCGACACCAACCGCACAGTTGTTGCCTCACAAAGTGAGGCGCAGCTGTACCGGCTCGTCCTGGGCACGTTGACCACGTTCTACGACGGGTGGGTTGAATCGGATGTCGACGTCATCGAGGTCTATCGCCGCGCCGACTTCGGCAATCCCAAGACGACCCTTCTACTCAAGGGCCTGCAGCTCGTTTGCCGATTCAGGTTTCTCTTTCTCGAGGACCAGAGCGAGTTTCATCACCTGAACATCGCCGTGCTCGCGTTGCCCCAATTGGCCGAACGGGCTCGCCAAATCGCCCGAGAGCTTGAAATCCTGAAGGCGGACAGCTTGGAGGCCTGTCTCGACAAGCCCGCCGATTGGAGGCCGTACCTCACGGTCCAGCAACTCGAGGCGATGGCCAGGACGTGGTTGCCGCTCGAGGCCGCACTGACGACGCGGTGCAAGGATGCGATCCAAGCCGCCAGCGAACCTGCTCAACTCGAGGCCCGCAGTCTGCTCGCCGATGTCCTGAAGCGCATGGCAAGTGAGGTGCGGCCGCACAACAGTGCAATGCTCTTGGCGCTGTCAGCCGCCCTTGGCCAGATCGCTAACGAGGGGCAGTCTGAGGATCCACCTGCCCCGGAAGCGCCGCCGACGCTGGGCGTCAAGACCGCCGGGCACTAGGTCCCGAAGGTGATGCGCCCGACGGCGATGTCCGCGAGGCGTCGGCCCTAGCCGAGCGAAGCGATGGCGGTGTCCGCGAAGCGCCGGAGTGGACTCGCGCTCGAAGGGCGAGCCGCGCAGCGGCGAAGCCCGAGAAGCTGGAGGCGCCCCTTGAGCAACCAGAACGAGCGTAGCGAGTGATGGTGCGAAAGGGGGGACTCGAACCCCCACGGTATTGCTACCGCCAGCCCCTCAAGCTGGTGCGTCTGCCAATTCCGCCACTTTCGCGAAGAGGGCGGGCATTCAAGCCCGCCCATCGAGGCGCAAGCCTGAAGCCGAACCGACATTCTAGCACGCGCCGGGCCGGCGCCCGGTCAACCCAGGCGGCCGAAAAAGTAGGCGAGGATGGCCAGAACGGGAACGGAGACGACCCACGCCACGGCGACGAGCGGCCGGGGCCGCGGGCCGTCCGCCAGCAGGCCAAGCCCGAGCGGCACGAACGCCACGGCCAGCCCCAAGACACAGGCGACCGACACCCAGCT
>DATMBX010000033.1:0-9433 GCA_035558955.1 Solirubrobacterales bacterium
GTAGTTGCGGCGGGCGATCGCGTGGAGGATCGCCTCGCGCGGGCCCGCGTAGTGCATCTTCGAGGGGAAGACGCCCAGGATCACGCGGTCCTGCGGGTAGTAGCTCTCCATCAGCACCTCGTAGCAGCGCATCCGCACGTCGGCGGGGATGTCGCCGGCCTTGGTCTTGCCGATCAGGGGCTGGATGAAGAGCCCGTCGCAGGTCTCGAGCGCGGCCTTGGTCAGGTACTCGTGGGCGCGGTGGATCGGGTTCCGGGTCTGGAAGGCGACGATCCGCTTCCAGCCACGCTCGGCGAACTCGGCCCTGGTCTCCTCCGGCGTCTTGTAGCGCCGCATGAAGGCCTCCTCGTGGTCGGGGAGGGCGTCGACCTCGATCGGGCCGGCGATGCAGCGGTTGCCCTCCTCGTAGATCGCGGCGACGCCCGGGTGGGCCTCGTCGGCGGTGCCGTAGACCTTCTCGGCCTCCTCGCGCACGTCGCGCTCGAAGATCTCCTCGACGGTGATCCGCCCCAGCGCCTTGCCCTCGTCGCTGCGCAGCTCGACCACGTCGCCGACCTCGCACTCGAGGTCGGTCGCCAGGGTGATCGGGATCGGCCAGTACTCGCCGGCGGCGGTGCGCATCTCGTCGCAGACGCGCTGCCAGTCGGCGGAGCCCTGGAAGCCGGTAAGCGGCGCGAAGCCGCCGTTGCCGATCATCTCGAAGTCGGCCGTGTGGCGCTCGGAAAGGGTCAGGGAAAGCTCAGTCGCAGTCTCGCTCATAGGGTTATCGCCAATCGGTCGGGGGAGGGGTCTATTCGAAAAGACGGGTTCGGAGCGCCGCTAGTTGATCCCGCACTCGGTCTTGGCGACGCCGGCCCAGCGGCCGTCGCGCGGCGAGCCGCCCGGCCCCACCGGCTGCGTGCAGTGCGTGCAACCGATCGACGGGTAGCCCTGGTCGTGCAGAGGGTTGTACGGGAGATGGTGCTCACGGATGTAGTTCCAGACGTCGCGCTCGGACCAGTCCGCCAGCGGGTTCAGCTTCCATAGCCCGAACCGCTTGTCCCAGCCGAACTTCGGGGTGTGGGAACGCCTTGCGGAGTCCTCGCGACGGACGCCGGCGACCCAGCAGTCTACGGAAGAGAGGGCGCGACGCATCGGCTCCACCTTGCGCAATCCGCAGCAGGAGTCGGGATCGCGCTTCCACAGCTCGTCGCCGTGCTCGGCCGCCTGCTCCTCCAGGGTCAGATTGTGGAAGCGGTCGAACTCGACGCCGAAGGTCTCCGCCAGCTGGTCGCGCGTCTCGTACGTCTCGGGAAAGAGGACGTCGGTATCGAGGTAGAAGAAGCGCGCTTCGGGGTTGATCTCCGTCGCCAGGTGCAGCGTCACCGAGCTCGTTTTCTGGAACGAGCAGGCGATGTAATGCTCGGCGCCGAACTCGTCGAACATCCACTCCAACGCCTCATGCGCGGAGCGCCCCTCGAGGTCGGCCGCGACGGCCTCGTGATCGATGTCCGTGGCGGTCGGCATCGGAGCGGGAAGTGTGGCAGGGGCTGGTTTCATCGCGGCAATCGCGCGCTCAGACGGCGCACTCCCCCTCGCCGCGCTCGACTCTGTAGGCCTCGCTGCGACTCCAGTCGACGAAGTGCTCGACGGTCTCGGGAGTGAACTCGATCGGCATCGTCAAGTCCTTGATCTCCTCTTCGAAGCGCTTCGTCTCGATCCGCTCGGCGAAGGCGTTGAACTCCTCGCCGTCGGCCCGCTCCGCCTCGTACAGCCGGACCCAGCGCTCGACCGCGTCGGGCACGCGCTTGGCGGGAAGCCGGGCCTTCAGCCGTTTGCCGAAGACGATCTCGCCGCCGACGTAGTTGCCGGCGATATGGGGGATGTAGGCTGGGATCTGGCGGTCGCCGACTCTCAGCGAGGCGCCGTAGAAGCCGATGTTGGCGATGTGGTGCTGACTGCAGCCGTTGGGGCAGCCGCTCATCTTCACGTGGATCCGCTTGATCAGCTCGTCGTCGATCTCCATCGACTGGAGCCGCTCCTTGACCGCGCGGTTGAGGCCCATCGAGCTGGTGATCCCGAGTTTGCAGCTGTCGGTGCCCGGGCAGCTGACGACGTCGGTGATCTCGCGGGCGCCGGCCTCGTCCAGGCCAAGCCCGCCGAGTCGCTGCCAGACCTTATATAGGGACTCGTCGCGCACCCAGCGCAGGACGAAGTTCTGCTGCACGGTGCTGCGGGCGTAGCCGCCGGTGAACTCGCGCATGATCGCGGCCAGGCCGCGGAACTGCTCCGGCGTCAGGTCGCCGCGCTCCACCTTCACCTCGACCGTGGAAAAGCCCTCCTGGCGCTGGGCCTGCACGTTGCCCTGGAGGAAGCGGTCGAACTCGGAGCGGTCGCCGTTGGGCGAAGCGGTGGCGGCCGGGGCGGGAGGCGCTCCGGCCTCCTCGTCGTCATCGAAGCGCAGGCGATCGACGGCGAACTCGCGCTCGGCGACCCAGTCGCCCTGCAGCTCCTCGTCAACCATCTCGCGGAAGGCGTCGATGCCGATTTTGTCGACCAGGACCTTGATCCGCGCGCGGGCGCGATTGACGCGCAGCCACTCCTGGCGGTCGAAGATCCGCAGCGCCGCCTCGGCGACCTTCAGATAGTCGCCGTTGTCGGCCTCCACGAACTCGTAGAGAGTCGGCGCGACGCGGGCCATGATCGAGGTGCCGCCACCGACGCGGATCTCGAACCCCTTGACTCCGTCGCGCTCGCGAGAGAGAAAGGCGATGTCGTGGATGCCGCTGATCGCCCGGTCGGCATCGGAGCCGGTGAACGAGGTCTTGATCTTGCGCGGCATCAGCTGCGTGGTCGGGTGGCGGACGAAATAGCGCACGTAGGCCCCCGCGTAGGGAGTCGGGT
Organism: Solirubrobacterales bacterium; assembly: GCA_035558955.1. GTDB lineage: Bacteria > Actinomycetota > Thermoleophilia > Solirubrobacterales > 70-9 > DASVDE01. Next base: position 2,884 of record DATMBX010000033.1, read on the forward strand.
CGAAGACCTCGTCTGGGGCGACGCCGGCCCAGGGGTCGCCGGTGACGTTGCGCACGGTGTTGCCGCAGCCCTCGCGCGAGGAGAGGCCGGAGTCGGAGATCTCGCGGATCAGCGCCTCCATGTCGCGCAGCGGCACGTGGTGGATCTGGATGTTCTGCCGGGTCGTGATGTGGCCCTTGTTGAGGGGCGCGTACTTCTCGATCACGCTGGCGAAGGCCTCCATCTGCTCCGGCGTGACGCCGCCAAAGGGAAGCTTTACCCGGGCCATCTGAACGTCGGGCTGGCGCTGGCCGTAGACGCCCTGTTTGAGGCGGAAGCCGATGAACTGCTCCTCGGGCGTGTCGCCGGCGAGGAACTTCTCGGCCTCGTTGTCGAAGTCGTCGAACTCGCGCTCGATGATCGGGATCACGTGGCCGGGGACGTTCTCGTAGGTCTCCGGGTTCTCCAGCGACCCGACCCGCCCCTTGCCGTCCTGCTTCTTGCCTTCCGCTACAGCCAAGTCCATGTCGGGAAAATAGCAAAACCCGACCGGGATTCAGGTATTTAGCCTGGGAGAGGCGTCAATCGACCTCTGTGCCCTCGATCAGGAAGGCGACGCGGACGTGCGCGCGGTACTCGTCGAGGTTCTCGCCACGAATGCCCGTCGAGACGATGTCCACCGCGCGGATGTTGCGTAGCGAGCCCTGCGCCTGGTTCAGCGCCTGGCGCGCGGCGTCGTCGGTGGAGGTCTTGGAGCTACCCACCAACTCGATGATCTTCACGACAGCCATTGCGCTCCTCCTTGTAGATCCTGCACGGTTCCCTTCGCGCTGACCCCTTCGATCATTGCGGCTCGCTGCCAGGGGCTAACTTGCTCCGGCCCGCCCACGACTGGAGCCGAGGTCTCCGTCACGAACCGCTGGATCGCCGCCGCCACAGCGGCCGCCTCGTCTCCGGTGGCGGTCTTCCGAGCCATCCTCGCAAGCCTACCCGTGGAGCCCGGGCACCGGACGACCGTACTTCACCGTCGAACATCTGAACGGCTTCGGGTCGAAGGAGTCCGTCAGAGCCCGGCCGGCGGATCTGCCGCTGGCCGGTCTTCTTCTCGTCGCCCGGGCGCCGCGTCCGCACTGAATCGAGAAGTCGCGGACGCCGTCGCGGGCGTCGACCACATCGTCGCCCCCGCCGCCGTAGAAGCGGTCGGCGCCGGGCTGGCCGAGCATCGCGTTGGGCCCGGAATCGCCGATCAGGACGTCCCAGTCGAAGGAGCCCTCCATGTCCTCGTTGCTGTCGGCAAGGCGGACGGGGTCGCAGCCTCTGATCACGTCGATCCAGGCTTTGCCCTCGGGGAAGGAGACGATGAGCAGGCCCGGGTGCGCTTGGGTCTCGGCGAAGGATGCGTCGTCGCGGCCCGGGCCGCCGACGATGCGCCCGCCGGCGCAACCCCCGCCGGCGGCGAGCAGGTCCCCGTGCTTGCCTCCGTATAAGAAGGTGGGGCCGGGGAGGCCGCCGACCAGGCCGTCGGCGCCGGCTCCTCCGTAGAGGCGATCGGCGCCGGGCCCGGATTCGATCAGGTCGTCCTCGGGACCGCCTCTGATCGTGTCGTTGCCCGGGCCCCCGGCCAGGCGGACGTTTTCGACCGCCGCCAGAGATCCTTCGACACGCAGGCGGTCGTTGCCTGGACCGAGGTCCGCGGTGAGCCAGCGTGCCGGACCTCTTGTCGGACAGACGGCCTGGGTGGTGCCGGGGCGGGCGGGCCGGGGGAGAACGCGGGCCGCGGGGGTGTAGACCGGCTCTGGGGACGCGGGCGGCGACGAGGCGGGACGAGCGCAACCGGAGCCGAGGGCGATGCCCTTGGCCGCGGCCACGGTGAAGGCGCCGTCGCCGTAGGCGACCGTGAAGTCGTCGCGCCCCCCCCCGCCGACGATGGCGAGGCCGGCGCCCCCGCCAGAGGTCGGATTCAGCGCGATGTAGGCGGAGCCTCTGGGGGGCCGCTCTCTGCCGCAGGAGATGAGGGTGGGACCGCCTTTGCACCCGTCCTTGCCCTGGCCGCCGTCGAGGATGTCGCGTCCCTTGCGGCCGAAGATGCGATCGTCGCCGGGACCGCCGTCGATCGCGTCGGCGCCGTCCCTCCCGGTCAGCACGTCACGGAAGGCGGAGCCCTCTAGGCCCTCGAAGCGGAAGAGCTTGTCGTGGCCGTCGCCCAGTGCCTTGTGATCGTGCAGGGAAGCCCACACCCCGGCGCCCTTGCTGCTGGCAATATCGGTGGCAAAAGAGGCAATGTCCCCTTTGCCCGCGCCGCCGTCCATGCGATCCCAGCCGTAGTCGCCGTGGACGAGATCGCCATTGCCGGGGCCGCCGGTGGCGATGTCGATGCCGAGGCTGCCGCCGACCTCGTCGGCGGCTCCAGGACCGCCGTTGAGCCGGTCGTCGCCCAAATCGCCGATCACCATGTCGCCGTCACCGGCGCCGCCGTTGACGGTGTCGTTGCCGCGCCCCCCATGGATCAGGTCGGCCCCCGGCCCGCCGCAGAGCAGATCGTTGCCGAGGCTGCCGATGATCGTGTCGTCCCCGAGCGCGCCCCAGATGACGTCGCGCCCGGGCGTCCCCTGCAGGACGTCGGCTCTATCGGTCCCGACGATTCTCGCCCGCCGCCCGTGGCAGCGTGGATCGTCGTCGGGCGCAGGCGCCGCCGCTACGGTGGTGACAAGCACGGCCAACAGCACAGCCGCAACCGTTGTTCCCCTACCCAATCGATTCACGAGCGGCGGAGCCTAGACACGTAGTCGGCTATTCAAGGTTGACCATCACGTGCTTGATGTTTGTGTAGTCCTCCAGGGCGTAGACGGAAAGGTCCTTGCCGTAGCCGGACTGCTTGTAGCCGCCATGGGGCATCTCCGCGACGAGCGGGATGTGGTCGTTGATCCAGACGCAGCCGAAGCGCAGCGCGTTGGCGACGCGCATGGCGCGGCCGACGTCGCGAGTCCAGACCGAGGAGGCGAGGCCATAGCGAGTGCCATTGGCCCACTCGATCGCCTTCTCCTCGTCGGAGAAGGGCTGCACGGTGATCACCGGGCCGAAGATCTCGTTCTGGACCATCTCGTCGCTCTGCTCCAGCCCGGCGACCACCGCCGGTTCGAGGAAGTAGCCGGGGAGATCGGGCTCCGACCCGCCGGTGACCACCTCGGCGTTGGAGGGCTTGCGCTCGAGGAACCCCTCCACCCGCTCGCGCTGGCGCTGTGAGTTGAGCGGCCCGAGGGTGGTGTCGGCGGCCATCGTGTCGCCGAGGACGAGCCCCTTCGCCTCGTCGACGAGCCCGTTGACGAGGTCGTCGTAGACGCCGGCGGAGGCGAGCACGCGGGTCGCCGCGGTGCAGTCTTGGCCGGCGTTGTAGTAGCCGGTGCCGGCGATCGTCTCCAGCGCCGTCTCCATCTCGACGTCGTCGAAGACGACGACCGGCGCCTTGCCGCCCAGCTCGAGGTGGACGCGCTTGAGGCTGTCCGCGGCGGCTTGCGCGATCCATTTGCCGGTCGCCGGAGAGCCGGTGAGGCTGACCATCTCGACGTCGGGATGGGTGACCAGCTCCGACCCCGCCGGCTCGCCGTGCCCGCCGATCGCGTTGAACACGCCCGGCGGCAGGATGTCGGCGCACCACTCGGCGAACTTCAGCGTCGTCAGCGGTGTCGTCTCCGCCGGCTTCAACACGATCGTGTTGCCGGCGCCCAGCGCCGGGCCGATCTTCCAGATCGCCATCATCAGCGGGTAGTTCCAGGGGGTGATCTGGCCGACGACGCCGACCGGCTCGCGCCGGATGAAGGAGGTGCGGCCCTCCATGTACTCGCCGGCGGCGCGTCCCTCCATGCAGCGGGCGGCGCCCGCGAAGAAGCGCAGCTGGTCGGCCATCACCGGCACCTCGTCCTCGATCATGGCGCCGCGCGGCTTGCCGGCGTCGGCGGCTTCGAGGTCGGCGATCTCCTCGCCGCGCTCCTCGATCAGGTCGGCCATGCGCAGCAGCGCGCGGGCACGCTCGCCCGGGGGCGTCGCCGCCCAACCGTCGAATGCCTTCTTGGCCGCCTCGACAGCGCGATCGACATCGGCTTTGGTCGAGAGCGGCGCCTCGGCGATCGCCTCGCCGGTAGCGGGATTGACCACATCCTCAGCCCCTCCCTCCACCGGATCGACCGCCTCGCCGCCGATGAAGTTCTTCAGCGTGATTCTTTGGGCGACAGCCATATTCCCTCCGATCTCAGCTTCCGCTGCGACTTATCCCTGACATACCGGGATAAGTCGCAGCGGAACGGGTTTTTGTGTGGGAGATGGTCATGCGGGAATCGCCAATGCATCTTCGACCGGGACGTATTCGGAGCCCACTCCCTCGGCGACCGCCGGGTGGGTGACAGCGCCGTTCGCCACGTTGACGCCCAGCCGCAGGCCCGGATCGCGTCGAATCGCATCGACGACGCCGTGGTCGGCGAAGGCGATCGCGTACGGCAGGGTCGCGTTGGTCAGCGCATGCGTCGACGTGATCGGGACCGCGCCGGGCATGTTGGCGACGCAGTAGTGGGTGATCCCGCCGACTTCGAAGGTCGGGTCGCGATGGGTCGTCGGCCGCGAGGTCTCGAAGCAGCCGCCCTGATCGATCGCCACGTCGACCAGCACCGCGCCGGGCTTCATCAGCGCCAACTGCTCGCGGCGGACGACGAAGGGGGCGCGGGCGCCGTGGACCAGGACGGCGCCGATCACCAGGTCCGCGTGGGGCAGCATCTCCTCGACCGCCAGCGTGGTCGAGTAGACAGTCGAGCAACCGCCGGCGAACGCCACGTCCAGCTCTCGCAACCGGTCGATCGACTTGTCATAGACGAAGACGTCCGCGCCCATGCCGATTGCGACGAAGGTGGCGTTCATGCCGACCGCGCCGCCGCCGATCACCATCACGTTGGCGGCGGCGACCCCGGGAACGCCGCCAAGCAGGATGCCTCGCCCGCCGAGCGGCTTCTCCAGCATGAAGGCGCCGGCCTGGGTCGCGATCTTGCCGGCGATCTCGCTCATCGGCGCCAGCAGGGGAAGCCGGCCGCGAGCGTCCTCGACGGTTTCGTAGGCGATGCAGGTGGCGCCGGACCCGCAGAGGCCACTGGTCTGCGCGGGGTCCGGCGCAAGGTGGAGGAAGGTGAAGAGGAGCTGCCCGGCGCTCAGCAGCTCGATCTCCTCCGGCTGGGGCTCCTTGACCTTGAGGATCATCTCGGCGTCCGCGAAGACCTCCCCGGCGTCGGGGGCGATGCGGGCGCCTTGGGCCTCGAAGTCGGCGTCGGCTATCGCGCTCCCCTCACCCGCGCCGGCTTCGATCGTCACCTCGTGCCCGTGCTCGCGCGCCTCGCGTACCCCGGCGGGCGTGATCGCCACCCGGTACTCGTCGGGCTTGATCTCTCGGGGAATTCCGATCTTCATGCGCGCGCCCCTTCCCCCAGCAGCTCGCGTGCCCGCAGCGCCAGCCAGAACTCGATCCGGTCGTGGGCGCGGGAAAGGTCACGGCCGGTCAGCTCCTCGATCTTGCGCATGCGGTAGCGCAGGGTGTGGCGGTGGCAGTAGACGGCGCGGGCGGCTTTCTCCCACTGACCGTTGTGTTCGATGAAGGCCTCAAGCGAGCGCAGCAACTCGCCGCCGTAGTCCTCGTCGCCCTGCTCGATCGGCCCCAGCACGCTGTCGCAGTAAAGGCGCAGGGCCTCATCGTCGGAGAGGGAGAGGAGGAGGGTGAAGGCGCCCAGGTCCCGCCAGGAGGCGACCTCGGGGCCGGTTCCGTTGTCGAAGCCCGTGGCTTCGAGGGCGCAGCGCGCCTCATGGAAAGAGTGGCGCAGATCCTCGGGGGGAGCGGGCCGGCTCGCCGCGGCGCGCACGGCGCCGCGCTCGGCGATCAGGGCCTTGCGGGCATCGGCGGCGAGGTCGACCGGGTCGCGGTCGGCGGCGTCGACGACGGCGCAGAGCAGCTCGCGCCCGCCGACGCTGTGGGGCGCGACGACCGCGGGACAGGCGTCGGCGGCGAGCGCGCGCTCCAAGGCGGGCTCGGCGGCGGAGGGGTCGTCGAGGGCGAAGACGAGGACGGCCGTCTCGTCCCCGATTCCGAAGGGCTCGAGGCGCCGGCGCAGCTCGGAGGGGTCGAGCCGGCCGCCGAGCGCGCCCGCCAGCACGTCGCCGGCGAGTCGTCGCTCCGTTTCGCGAGCGACGCGGCGGCGCATCAGCTCGAGGGCGACGACGGCGACCGCCTGCTGCAGGATGAGCCGCTCGAAGTCCCCCAGCCCGCCGCTGTCGCGGACGATGACGACCCATGCCTGGGGCGGCCCTCCTCCCGGTGAGATCACCGGATGGGCGAGGGCGCGGCCGGCGACCGAAGGGTGGCCCGGAACGAAAGGGTGGCCGTCGCTGCTGTGGGAAACGGCCTCTCTGCGGATCGCGCCGACCGCGTCGGCCGACAGCTCGCGGCGGAAGTCGCGGCCGGCGACCCGCTCCCCGCGGCTGTCGAGGATCGCAACGGTGCCCCCGACCGCGCTGGAGATGGTCCCGGCGATCTCCTCCAGCC
>DATMBX010000034.1:0-4907 GCA_035558955.1 Solirubrobacterales bacterium
GCGCCGCCCCGTCTCCAGAGGAAGAGGCTGGGCCAGCCTTTGCAGCCGTACGATCGCCAGAGTTCACGGTCGGCGTCGATGGCGACGGGGAAGTCGACTCCTAGGCGCTCCAAGCCGGCCGTCACCGCGTCGCGGTCCGCCCCAAAGGGAAAGCGAGGCGCCTGCACCCCGATCGTGCTGAGGCCGGCGTCCCGATAGCGACGCGCCCACTCGACGACGTAGGGCAGCGTCCGCACGCTGTTGAGTTGGGCGAAGTCGATGAAGTGAACCAGCGCCGGTCCCCCCGCGGTCAGCGCCGGCATCGACTCCGGCGCCGCGCCGCCGACCCACTCTATGCCGGCCGGCAGGTCGGGCGAGGGGATGCTGTCGCGTTCCGGGCGCACCCCCGGACGTTATCCTCGCCGCGCAATGGAGCGAGTGCTGAGATCCAACACAACCCGCATAGCGCTTGGCGTGGCGGCCGTCGTCCTCGCCGTCGTCCTCTTCGTCCTGCTCAAGGACGACGGGGGCGACAACGATACGAGCGGCTCGGGAAGCAGCGGGGCGAAGACGGTTGCGGGAACGAGAGCGAAGCCCGCCAAGCCGCAAGTGCCGGTCATCGCGATCGGAGGGGGCAAGCCGGTCGGTGGAGTCGCGGAGCTCAGCTATAGCGCCGGCGAGCGGATTCGCTTCAAGGTGCGCTCCGACGTCGCGGATGAGATCCACGTCCACGGCTACGACCTGACGAAGGACGTGGAGGCGGGGGGGACGGTCGGCTTCGACTTCGCCGCGACGATCGAGGGCGTGTTCGAGGCCGAGCTGGAGGATCGCGGAGAGCAGATCCTCGAGTTGCGCGTCAACCCGTGACGTTCCTGCCGTTCGCCCACGCGCTCCTCGCCCGCGAGGATCTGCCGCTTCCGGCATGGCTCTTTGCCTGGGGCGCGTCGATCGTCCTAATCGTCTCCTTCTTCGCGCTTTCCGCCGGCTGGCGGACGCCCAAGTTCGAGGATGAGAGCTGGCGCTCGCTCGGCGCCGGGTGGTCGCGCCTACTGCTCGGCCCGCCCGCGCAGGCCCTCTGCGGTTTGGCCGGCCTCTTCCTTCTCGGCGTCACTGTCTACGCGGGCCTGCGCGGCACCGAGGCGCCCGATCGCAACTTCGCGATCACCTTCGTCTTCGTCACGGTCTGGCTCGGCTTCCCCGCGCTGAGCGTCATCTTCGGCAACGTGTTCAGGCCGTTCAACCCGTGGCGGGCGATCGGCAGGGCGGTGGGCGGTGGATTCGCCGCGATCGCCGGCCAGCGCCCCGTCCACGTCTCCTACCCCGAGGCGCTTGGCCGCTGGCCCGCCGCAATCGGCCTGCTCGCCTTCGTCTGGCTGGAGATCGTCTACAGCGCCGGCGGCGGCGTCGCCGTCGGCGTCTCGCCTCACACGACAGCCATCGCCGCCCTCGTCTACAGCGGCTACACGCTGGCGATGATGGCTCTCTTCGGGGTCGAGAAGTGGTGCGAGCGGGGGGAGGTCTTCGCGGTCTACTTCGGGATGTTCTCCCGCCTGGGCTCGTTCGGCGTCCGCGACGGACGGCTCGGCGTCCGTCGCCCGCTCTCGGCGGCGACCGGTTGGGCGACGGTCCCCGGGTCGGCCGCGGTGGTCATCGCCTCGATCGCGACGACCAGTTTCGACGGGGCGCAGGAGGGAGCGTTCCAGAACGCGATCGAAACGGTCTTCGACTGGCTGGTGGATGCCGGTTTCGGCCTAACCGCGGCACTGCGAGTCACCGACACGATCTTCCTCGTGCTCTGCTTCGCGGCGGTCGCCCTCGTCTACCTGGTCGGCGTGCGGGGGATGGAGACGGTGCGCGGCGCCCCGCCGCTGCGCAAACTGCGCTCGGGCTTTGCCCACACCCTGATCCCGATCGCCTTCGCCTACTTGTTTGCCCACTACTTCAGCCTCGTCGTCTTCCAGGAGCAGGCCCAGTTCACCTACCTGCTCTCCGACCCGCTGGGAACGGCGACAACCGATCTCTTCGGCACCGCTTCGGGCGGCATCGACTTCGGCATCCTCAGTGCCAACGCGATCTGGTACGTGCAGGTCGGCGCCCTCGTCGCCGGTCACGTCGCCGCCCTCACCCTCGCTCACGATCGCGCCACCGCCTACTGGGGCGACTACCGCCAGGCAGCTCGCTCCCAGTACTGGATGCTGGCCGTGATGATCGCCTTCACCTGCTTCGGGCTCTACCTGCTGTCCGTGGCCAACGCTTAAAAGCCGACTCCGCTGCGACTTATCCCTGATAGACAGGGATAAGTCGCAGCGGAACGTTGCTCAGAGGATCTCGGCGAGGCGGCGTTCGAGCGCCGCTGAGATCTCGTCGCGCACAGGGCCCGCGGCTAGGCGCTCGACCAGGGACTCGAGGAAGCCCTCGATGATCAGCGATTTCGCTTCGCCCTCGCCCAGGCCACGGGAGGTCAAGTAGAAAAGCTGGTCTCGGTCGATCTGGGCGATCGCCGCGGCGTGGGTGCAGCGTACGTCGTCGGCGAGGATCTCCAGTCCGGGAATCGCGTCGGCGTGGGCCTCGGTGGAGAGCAGCAGGTTGCGGCTCTCTTGGAAGGCGTCAGTGCCCTGGGCGCCCGGGTCGACTCTGATCATCCCGCGCCAGACCGCGGTTGACCCCGCGGCGAGCACTCCGCGGAAGGCGAGGTCGGAATTGGTATTGGGCGCCGCATGCTCCTGGGTCGTGTCGTAGTCGAGGTGCTGCCCGCTACTTCCGGCGTAGCCGCCGGTCACGCGGGCCTCGGCGCCCGGTCCGGCGAGGTTGGTCTCCATCCGCACCTTGCCGCGCGCCGAGCCAAATCCGAGCGCCGTCCAGTCGAGCCGCCCATCGCGCTCCACCCTGGCGCGCTGGGAGGCGAAGATCCAGGCGGACTCGGAGATGTCCTGAGTGCTGACGTAACGCAGCGTCGCCGCCTGGCCGACGTGCAACTCGACCACCGAGTTGAGCAGCGCATCTATCTCGTCGCTACGTGAAGAGCAGTGCTCCCAGACCTCCGCCTCGGCGCCCTCCTCCAGCACGACCAGGGTGCGCCAGGCGATCGCGGCGCCGGCCTCATCGAGTGGGATTTCGACCCGAATCGGATCTTCGATTCGAACGCCCGCGGGCACGTGGATGAATACGCCGTCTTGCCAGGACGCGTCGTTGCGGGCGACGAATGGATCTCCGGCGGGCGCCAGCGCCCCGAGCCTGCCCTCGGTCAGCTCCGGATGGGACTCGAGGGCTTCGGCCAGCGGCAGCACGGTCGCGCCCTCCACCGCGCCGATCGAGGCGGCGGCGGAGCCGGGCTCGTAGGCGTCGAGGTCCAGGCCCGAGAGGTCGGTGAATTCCCACCCCTTCGTCTTCTGGTCCGGAAGGGGTGGCAGCGTCGCGACGGCCTCAGCCAATCGAGCCCTCCATCTGCAGCTCGATCAGGCGGTTCAGCTCGACCGCGTACTCCATCGGCAGCTCCTTGGTGACCGGCTCGATGAAGCCGTTGACGATCATCTTCGAGGCCTCTTCCTCATCGAGCCCGCGGCTCTGCAGGTAGAAGATCTGCTCGTCGCCGATTTTCGAGACGGTCGCCTCGTGGCCGACATCGGCGTCGTTCTCGTCGATGCGGATCGTCGGGTAGGTGTCCGAGCGCGAGTCCTCGTCGAGCAGCAGCGCGTCGCAGACGACCTTGGAACGCGACTCGGTCGCCCCGTTGGCGACCTCGAGCAGGCCGCGGTAGGTGGCCCGCCCGCCGTCCTTGGAGATCGACTTGGAGAAGATCGAGGACGAGGTCCTCGGCGCCGCGTGGATGATCTTGCCGCCGGCGTCTTGGTGCTGGCCGTCGCCGGCGAAGGCGATCGAGAGGATCTCCCCGTGGGCCCCCTCGCCGAGCAGGTAGATGCTCGGGTACTTCATCGTCAGCTTCGAGCCGAGGTTGCAGTCGACCCACTCCATCGTCGCCTTCTCGTGAGCGACGGCGCGCTTGGTGACCAGGTTGTAGACGTTCTGCGACCAGTTCTGGACGGTCGTGTAGCGGACTCGCGAGCTCTTCTTGGCGACGATCTCGACCACCGCGGAGTGCAGCGAGTCGCTGGAGTACACCGGCGCCGTGCAGCCCTCGATGTAGTGGACGTCAGCGCCCTCCTCGGCGATGATCAGCGTCCGCTCGAACTGGCCCATGTTCTCCGTGTTGATCCGGAAGTAGGCCTGCAGCGGCATCTCGACTCTGACCCCGGCGGGCACGTAGACGAAGGAGCCGCCCGACCAGACTGCCGAGTTGAGCGCCGCCAGTTTGTTGTCGTTGGGCGGGATGATCGTCGCCCAGTGCTCGCGGACGAGGTCCTCGTGCTCGCGCAGCGCGGTGTCCATGTCGGTGAAGATCACGCCCTGGGCTTCGAGCTTCTCGTTGACTTGGTGGTAGACGACTTCGGACTCGTACTGGGCGCCGACCCCGGCGAGGAATTTGCGCTCCGCCTCGGGAATGCCGAGTCGGTCGAAGGTGTTTTTGATGTCCTCGGGGACCTCGCTCCAGTCGCGGCTGTTCGTCTCGCTGGCGCGCACGAAGTAGTGGATGTCGTCGAAGTCGATCTGGCCGAGGTTGCCGCCCCAGGTCGGGGTCGGGCGGGAGTAGAAGTGCTCGAGCGCCTTGAGGCGGAAGTCGCGCATCCACTGCGGCTCGTCCTTGTACTCGGAGATCGACTCGACGATCTCGCGGCTCAGTCCCTTCGGCGCCTTGTAGGCGTAGTCGGACTCGGGGTCGTGGAAGCCGAACTTCTCCTTGTAGTCGGCGTTGATGCCGGCCAGGTTGCGCTCCTCGTCGGTGAACTGCTTGGCCGAGGCGGGCGCTGTCGCTGTGTCGGGTGGCTTGTTCACGAAACCTCCAGCTTGACGGTGTCGTCCTCGATCATTAC
>DATMBX010000035.1:0-6092 GCA_035558955.1 Solirubrobacterales bacterium
GGATGACCAGGAGCTTGCGGCTCTTCGGGCAGGTGCGGGCGTTAGCGTGGAGCTTCATTCGGTGTCCTCCTTGGGACTGGGTGGCTTTGACACCCCCAGCCTCCAAGGAGGCCCGGATGAACAACGTTGTGAGGAACTACACCTAGTTCAGGGGACCGGGACGGGTGCCCCTCCGCCGGACTCGCCGTCCAGCCAATTGGCTGGACGGCTCTGAGTATCCGCCCGTCGGAGGGGCACCCGTCCCGGTCCCTCAAGTGGGCTTAGGGGCCGGCGCCGTGGGCTCCAACTCAAAGCTGTCGGCATCTGAGCCGTGACCGCACTCCCCAGCTGCCGCGGCGCCCCCGGCCGGCACGGCCTGGAAACGCTGGCGAGGGTTGACGATGCCGAAGCCGGAGACGATGCCGCCGGCAATCATCAGCAGGCCGGCGATGCCGATGCCGAGGTGGAAAGAGGAAGTCGAAGCCTCGGCCGCGGCATCGTCGATCCGCGCCGCCTCGGCGCCGGCGAGATCTCCGGTCGCGGGCGCGCCCAGCGGCTGGCGCTTAGCGTCGACCACCGCTTCGCTCGCGGTCGGCGAAAGCGGCTCGACGCCAAGCTTGGAATCGAGGCTGGCCCCGAAGTGGGCCGAGATCAGCGCGCCCAGAACAGCGATGGCCAGAAGGCCGGCGACGCGCGAGATCCCATTGTTGACCCCGGAAGCAATCCCCACATGACGCTCCTCAACCGAGTCGAGCACCGTCGCTGTCAGCGGCGCCACGGTCGCCGAGAGGCCGAGCCCGAAGATCAGGATCCCCGGCAGCACCTCGGTGACGTAGTCGGGAGTGGAATCGATCCGCAACAAAAGCAACAGCCCGACGCCGCCGACGATCGGCCCCACCGTCATCGGCATCCGCGGGCCGGTTCCCGACGCGATCTTGCCGAAGTACGGCGAGAGGACGAAGAGGACGAGCGAGATCGGGGTCGTCGCCAGGCCGGCCTCCAGCGCCGAGTAGCCGGCGATCTGCTGGAGGAAGAGGCCGACGAAAAAGAGCCCTCCGATCAGCCCCGCGTAGGCGGTGAGCGTGGTCAGGTTGGCGATCGCAAAATTGCGGATGCGAAAGAGGGCGAGGTCGAGCATCGGGTGTCGGGCGCGCGCCTCGCGCAGGATGAAGAGCCCGAAGCAAACGATTCCCGCGGCCATCGAAGCCCACACCAGCGGGTCCCCCCAGCCGCGGCTCGGCTGCTCGATCAAGGCGAAGACCGGCCCGGCCAAACCCGCCGCCGAGAGCCCGATCCCGGCCCAGTCGATGCCGCGGAACGCGTCGGGGTCGCGGCTCTCGCGCACCGCGTGCAGGGTCAGCCCCACCGTGACCGCGATCAGGGGGATGTTCACCCAGAAGATCGCGCGCCAGGAGAGCGCCTCGACCAGCGCCCCGCCGCCGGCCGGGCCGAGCACGGTCGCGATCCCGGTCCAGGCGGTCCAGGTTCCGACCGCCTTGCCGCGCGCGGCGCCCTCAAAGGTGGCTGCGACGATCGCCAGCGAGCCCGGCACCAGCAGCGCCCCGGCGACCCCTTGCAGAGCCCGAGCCCCGACCAAGAACTCGACCGACGGCGCCAGGGCGCAGAGGATCGAGGTCGCGCCGAAGGCGATCAGGCCGAAGACGAACATCCGCCGCCGTCCGAACTGGTCGCCAAGCGAGCCGCCAACCAGCAGCAATGACACCAGGGTCAGCATGTAAGCCTCGACCACCCACTGCTGCCCCGCCAGCCCGGCGTCGAGATCGCCGCTGATCGCCGGCAGCGCCACGTTGACTACGGTCGAATCGAGGAAGACGACCGTCGAGCCAAGGATCGTCGCGACGAGGGTGAGTCGCTGTCTGCGGGACACCGAGATTGAGTGTAGGTGGGAAGCCCGGCTTCAAGCCGCGGCTTCCCCCTCCAGCTCTCGAAGCTGCTGCGCCGAGGTGAAGAAGTTGCGGTAGGCGAGCGTCGTCGCGACCAGGCCGGCGATCGCGACGCTGCCGAGCAGGGCGTAGAGGAGGATCAGTTGGAGGCGGACCGCGTCGGTCGGGTCGGCGCCGGCCAGGAGCATCCCGACCATCGTCCCGGGGAAGAAGATCAGCCCGGTCGTCTTGGTCGAGTCGATCAGGGCGATCATCCCCGAGCGCAACGCGCGACGGACGAAGGGCGCCGCCGCCACCTGCGCGGTCGCGCCCAGCGCCAGGGTCGCCTCGATCCTGGCGCGGGAGTCGGCGACCTCGTCCCCGAGGCGGTTGAGCGCCACCGCCGATGCCGTCATCGCGTTGCCGATCACCATGCCGCCGACCGGCACCAGGTAGCGCGGCGTCGGGTCGAAGACGCCGAGCGCGACGACCAGGCCGAGTGTGCTCGCCCCGGCGATCGCCAGCGCGATCAGCAGCGGCCAGAATGCCCCGGGCACCTTTTTCGCGCGGCTGCGGGCGGTGAGGGCGCCGAACAGGACCATCACCGCGAGCAGCGCCAGGACGAGCCAGATCGTGTCGGCATCGAAGATCAGCTGGATCGCATAGCCGATCGCGGTCAGCTGGACGAAGGAGCGAGCCGTCGCGATCGCGATGTCCTGCTCGAGGTCGGCCTTGCGCCAGAAGGAGATCGCGGCGGCGAGGGCGACCAGTACGAGGGTCGCCGCCACCTGCCCCACCGAGACGTGGATCGACGTGCTCACGCGAGCATCTTCTCCACCGGCCCGGCCTCGACCGCGCGCCCTTCTTCGAGCCGCACCACCCAGTCGCTCAGGCGGCGCGCCTGCTCGGGGTCGTGGCTGACCAGGACGACCGAGATGTCCAGCTCCCGGCGCAGCTCGGCAAGCGTTGCCTCGATCGCGTCGCGGGCCGCCCGGTCGAGCGCCGAGGTCGGCTCGTCGAGCAGCAGCACGTCGGGCCTCTGGGACAACGCGCGGGCCAGCATCGCCCGCTGCTGCTCGCCGACTGAGAGCTTGGCGACGTCGCGCTCGGCGAACCCCGGGTCGAGTCCGGCGAGCCGCAGGCAGCGGCCGACGTCGAGCTCCTCGCCGGCGAGGCCGGCCGCGAAGCGCAGGTTCGACTCGACCGTTCCATCCAGCAGCGCCGGCAGCTGGGGCACCAGCGAAACCTCGCGCCGCAACGCCAGCGGGTCGTATTCGGCCAGTGGCCGCCCGCGGTAAGCGATCGCTCCCTCGTCGGGGTCGGCGAGCCGGTTGAGCAAGCGCAATAGCGTCGACTTGCCGCTCCCCGACGGACCGACGACCGCCGTCGCTCCCACGGGAATCTCGGCGCTGACCGAGTCGAGAACCAGCCGGCCGCCGCGGGAGAGGCTGACGTCGCGCAACTTGAAGAGCACGGCCGCATGATCCCGCACGGACGCAAGATGGCTCCCGCCTGGGGGTAGTTGGGACCCTGCCGGGGATGGGCTGGAAGAATCCGGGTAGGTGATCTGCTGATGGCGCGAGCGATATGGAGCGGCTCGATCAGCTTCGGGCTCTTGAACGTGCCCGTGAAGCTGTACAGCGCGGTGGCCCGGCGCAGCATCGGGCTGCGCGAGATCCGCGAGTCCGACGGCGCCCGTATCCGCCATAGGCGCGTCGCCGAAGGGACCGACGAAGAGGTTCCCTACGAGAAGATCGTCAAGGCGTTCGAGATCACGCCGGACCGCTACATCCCTCTGACCAGAGACGAGATGGGCGCGCTCGACCCGGAGAAGACCCGTGCGATCGAGGTGCTCGACTTCGTCGACCTCGAGGAGATCGACCCGATCTATTTCGACAGCCCCTATTACCTGGGGCCGGCGGAGGGCGCCGAGAAGGCCTACTCACTGCTGGCGCAGGCAATGAAGGAATCAGGCAAGGTGGCGATCGCCCGCTTCGTCTTCCGCAACAAGGAGCACCTGGCGGCGCTGCGGCCGGCCGACGGCGTCCTGACTCTGACCACGATGCGCTTCGCCGACGAGGTTGTGCCGCCCGAAGAGCTGGAGGACGTGCTCCCCGACGGCAAGCCGAGAGTCGCCAAGCGCGAGGTGGAGATGGCGGAGCAGCTGATCGACTCCCTCACCCGCCGTTTTGACCCCGCCGCCTACCGTGACGAATACCGAGAGCAGCTGCTGGCGCTGATCGAGCGCAAGGCGGAGGGCAAGGACATCGTCACCGCGCCGCAGGGCGAGGAGCCGCAGCCGACCAAGGCCCCCGATCTGATGGCCGCGCTGGAGGAGAGCATCGCCGCGGTCAAGGGCGACGGGAAAGCGGCCAAGCCGGCGGCGAAGAAGCGTAAGGCCAAGGCCGCGAGAGACGCGCCGAAGAGACGCGCCGCCGCGCGGACCAAAGCGAAGTCCTCGAAGTAGACAGTGGCCTCGAGCCGGCAGGTCGAGGTCGACGGGCGTGAGCTGAGACTCACCAACCTCGACAAGGTCCTCTACCCGAAGGCGGGCTTCACCAAGGGGGAGGTTGTCGACTATTACGCCAAGGTCGCGCCAGCGATCGTCCCCCACCTCAAGGGGCGCGCACTGACCCTGCGCCGCTTCCCCGAGGGCGTCGACGACCTCGACGCCGCCTTCTTCGAGAAGCGCTGCCCCAGACACCGCCCCGACTGGGTGAAGACGACGCGGGTGCTGGCCGGCCCGCGCTCCGGCGACATCGACTACTGCGTCTGCGAGGACCTGCCAACCCTGGTCTGGATGGCGCAGCTGGCCGCGATCGAGCTGCACCCGTCGCTCTCGCTGGGAAGAAAGCATGAGCGACCGACGGTGCTCGCCTTCGATCTCGACCCTGGCCCACCGGCCGACATCGTCGACTGCTGCCGGGTGGCGCTGCGTCTGAAAGGGGTACTCGACCACTTCGGAGTCGAGTGCTTCGCGAAGACCTCGGGGTCGAAGGGCATGCAGATCTACGTCCCGCTCAACACACCGACGAGCTACGAGGAGACGCGACCGTTCGCCCAGGCGATCGCGCAGCTGTTGGCGAAGCAGGCACCCGACGAGGTGATCGCGAAGATGGGAAAAAAGACGCTCCGCAGAGGCAAGGTCTTCATCGACTGGTACCAGAACAACGAGCGCAAAACGACGATTGCCGTCTACTCGCTGCGCGCCCGCGAGCGCCCCACGATCTCAACGCCGATCACCTGGGAAGAGGTGGAGGACTGCGCCAAGAGAGGCGATGCGGAGCGCCTCGTCTTCGAGGCCGGCGACGCCCTCGAGCGAGTCGAGCGTCACGGCGACCTCTTCGCCCCGGTCCTTGAGTTGAGACAGAAGCTGCCCGACCTCTAACTACCAAACCACGATTGAGCGCGGGTGATCGTGGTCGCGGATAGCGCGATCCTTAGTCACAAGCCCAAGGCCGTGCTCGATGGCCGTCGCGTAGATCAGCCGGTCGGCGCGGTCGGCGGGGAACGAGGCGGGTAGGGCGACGGCGGTATCGGCGATCGCGGGAGTAACGCCGACTGTTCGTAGCTGAGCCGCAAGGCCATCCAGCCAGGTCCGGATCGGGACATTGACGGCGATCCGCTCATGCCGGGCAAGCCACGCAAGCTCATACCACGAGATGGCCGAGACCGCGAGCTCCTCCGCCCTATCGAGAGCTTCGCGCGCCGGGGCGCTGACCCGCTGCGGCTCGGCCGACCACCAGTGGACCACATGGGTGTCAAGCAGCAGCCTGGTCACGCTTCAAGAGGCGTTCCAGGACTCACCGGTGGAGAACAGTTGCTCTTCTTCGTCGACCGCGGTCATCGCAACTCCCTCAAACGACCCTTTCAGCGAACGGGCTCCGGAGGCGGGCACGAGGCGGGCAACCGGACGGCCGTGCCTGGTGATCTCGATCTCCTCGCCGGCGGCGGCATCGTCGAGGAGCCGCAGGATCATGGCCTTCGCATCGGTAGCGGTCACTTGTCTGGCCATATGGTCAGTATAGCGGCCAGTTAGGTGGAATGACCTTCACCTGCGCAGCAAATCACAGCGGCTGGCGGACGACTGGGTGGCGCGTTGCCTTTACCTCGTCGAGGCGGCGGACCGGGGTTGTGTAGGGGGCCTGCTTGGCGATCTCGGGATCGGTCTCGGCTTCGGCGAGGATTTCCTCGATCGCGTCGGCGAAGGCGTCGAGGCTCTCCTTGGTC
>DATMBX010000036.1:0-5033 GCA_035558955.1 Solirubrobacterales bacterium
CGTTCGGGCCTCCCCCGCCGCCGATCCCGCCCCCCAACGGCTACCTCAACGGACCCTGCGGTCTGGCAGTCGACTCCGGCGGGCGCTTCTACCTCGCCGATCATTACCACGACCGCGTCGACGTCTACGACGGCGCCGCCGACTACCTCACCGCTCCGGTCTACGGCGACCGCGGCTACGTCACCCAGCTCTCGCTGCCCGACCCGAATGCCGGCCCCTGCTATCTGGCGCTCGACTCGTCCGGCGATCTCTACGTCGGCGACTACCACGGCGCCGTGCGCAAGTACTCACCGGACGCCTATCCGCCCACGGCCGGCGCCGATCCGCCTTCGACCGGAACCCCCTACACGCTCGCCGGCCTCCTTGACTCCGGTCAGGCCACCGGCCTCGCCCTCGACGGCGCCGGCGACGTCTACGTCGCCCACCGCGACCGAGTCTCGGTCTATGGCGCTGGCGGCGCGCACCAGCTCGACATCGGCATTGGCTCGCTGAGCGAGGGCTACGGCGTCGCCGTCTCGGCCTCGGGCGAGGTCTACGTCGCCGATGCCGCCGACAACACGGTCGGGGTCTACGACCCGGCCGACTCCGGAAACTTCCCCGACGACCCGAGCGCCACGATCGACGGCTCCGGGGCGCCAGCGGGAGAGTTCTCCTCGCTGCGCGACGCCGCCCTCGCCGTGGACCGGACGAGCGGCGACGTCTACGTCGTCGACAACACGCAGCCTGCCCGCACGGAGCAGCCGCGGGCGCGGATCCAGGTCTTCGACTCCTCCGGCGGCTATGAGGGTCACCTCAAATACGACGTGGTCGACGGCGCCCCGACCGGGATCGCCGTCGACAACTCCGCCGGCGCCGGCCAGGGGCGCGTCTATGTCACCTCGGGCAACACCCATTTCGGTGGCCTCTACGCCTACGCGGCCGGATCGGCGACAGGCGACGCTCCGCGGGCGCCGACGATCCCGCCGGTGCCGCCCGGCGGCGGCGATCTCTTTCCCACCGTGCCGATCGGCGGTGCCGCGCCTCCCCCCGGGGGCATCTCCTGCGAAGGGGACAACTGCCAGGTGCTGCCCCCCGAGCCGGTCGACCCGACTCTGACCACGCTGCTGCAGGGGCTCGGCAACCCCACCCCCCGCTACAAGCGCTACCGGAGCCACAGGAAGAAGCGCTGCGAGAAGCGCGAGGGGCGCAAGCGGCGCGCCTGCCTGAGGGGCAAGGGCAAGGGCCGGCGTGCGGGCGCGGGTGCTTCGAGAGCGACGGCAGGGTCGACGCATGCTCCGTCTGCGATGAGCGCTGCGGGCGCGGGCAGCGCCACCAACGCCACCGCCGGTACTCCCATCGCCCAGGGCCTCCTCCCCGGCGCCGCCGGCTTCGACGCCGCCGCCTACGCGAACGGCGCCGTGGCCGCAACCCAGGCCGGCTCCCACCCTTACTCGCTCGAGTTCTCCGTTGCCTTGGATCAGAGCGGGGGGGAGGCCGATCTGCGCAGCCTGAGCGTCGACTTGCCGCCGGGCCTGCTTGCCAATCCGGCGACGACCTCGCTGCTGTGCTCGACGAGCGCGTTCGACACTCCGCGCAACTCTCCATACGTGACCAGTCAGTCGGGCGAGAGCTGCCCCGATTTCTCGCAGGTGGGCACGGTCGAGGTGACGAGCGGCCTCGGTGGCGGGCAGACGCTCCGCGTCGGCCTCTTCGAGCTCGATGACCCGCCGGTTGGCTCCGCCATGCGGCTCGGCGCCGCCCCCTTCGGGCAGCCGCTCGTCTTCGACGCGGAGATCGAATCCGACCAAAAAGGCACATACCTCCTCCTTGCGGCCACCGACGTACCGGGCGCCCTGCAGCTGCAGGGCCTCGAGTTGGTGCTCTGGGGCGCCCCCTGGGATGCCTCCCACAACGCCGAGCGCGGCAACTGCCTAAACGAGGCCGAGCCGGGCTTTGCCTGGGCCAAATGCAGCGTCGGCGAGCCACTCAACAGCCCGCCGCGGGCCTTCCTTACCCTGCCCACAGAGTGCCGCGACTCGCTTCCCTTCGAAGCGCAGGTCGGCTCCTGGCAGCAGCCCGGCACCGAGAGCGCGAGCGCGGTCAACCGCGACTCCGGCGGCGCTCCCGCCCCGATCGAGGGCTGCTCCTCGCTCGCATTCAACCCCGCCCCCGAGGGCTTTCTCAGCGTCAAAAAGGCCTCTTCCTCATCGGGTTTCACCTTCCGCTTCTCAGACACCGACCCCGGCCTCGCTGACCCTCGCGGGCCCATCCACGCGCTGGCGCGCAAAGCGGTGGTCGAGCTGCCCGATGGTGTGACGCTGAACCCTTCCCTCGGCGCCGGTCTCGTCACCTGCACCCCGGCCCAGTTGGCCAACGAGAGCGCCTTCAACCCGCCGGGTGCCGGCTGCCCCAACGGCTCGAAGATCGGCGCCTTCAGCGTCCGCCTCCCCTTCTACGACGGCCTGCTCAACGGCGGCGTCTACCTGGCAAAGCCCGATGAGCCCGGCGGCGCTCCCGGCGCGGAGAACCCCTTCGACACCCTGCTCGCCGTCTATCTGATCGCCAAGTCCGCCGATCGCGGCGTGTTGATCACCGTCCCCGGCAAGCTCGTCCCCGACCCCGGCGACGGCACCCTCACCGCGACCTTCGACGACCTCCCCCAGCTGCCCTATACGGACCTCGAGGTCAACTTCCGCTCGGGACAGCGCGCGCCCTTGGTCTCCCCGCCTTCATGCGGGTGGGCGAGGACGAAAATCACGATGACGCCGTGGGCGCAGGGCGCGCCGGCCAAGACCGCCAATGCCGACTCGCCGATCACATCGGGCATCGACTTCGGCCCCTGCCCCACGGGCGCGACCCCGCCCTTCTCCCCGGGGGCGATCGCCGGCGGCGTAAACGCCAACGTAGGCTCCTACACCCCCTACTACGTGCACCTCTCCCGCAAGGACACCGAGCAGGAGATCACCTCCTACTCGCTGGTCCTGCCGAAGGGAATCACCGGCAAAATCGCCGGCATCCCCTTCTGCCCCGACGCGGCGATCGAGGCGGCGCGCCATCGCCAGGGGGCCGATGAGACCGCCGACCCGTCCTGTCCGTCGGCGAGCCAGGTGGGGAGGACCGACACCGGCTACGGGGTTGGGCCGGCGCTGACCTACGCGCCAGGGCGGATCTACCTCGCCGGCCCCTACGGCGGCTCCCCGCTCTCCCTGGTGACGATCAACGCCGCCACCGTGGGTCCCTTCGACCTCGGCACGATCGTGATCCGCTCGGCCTTCGACGTCGAAGAGCGCACCGCCCAGCTTCAGATCGACTCCACCGCCTCTGACCCGATTCCCCACATCATCGACGGGGTGCCGCTTCACCTGCGCGACGTCCGGGTGTATATGGACCGCTTCCAGTTCACTCACAACCCGAGTAGCTGTGAGGCCTCATCTCTGATCTCCACCCTGACCGGCTCGGGCGCCACCTTCTCCAACCCCGCCGATGACTCCACCGCGACCGTTGGCAAGCACTTCCAGCTGCTCAATTGCCTGACGCTCGGCTTCAGACCGAGACTCGGGTTGCGGCTGCGCGGCACCGCCCGGCGCGGCGGCTATCCCTCGCTTCGGGCGAACTTCGTCTCCCGCGGAGCGAAGGACTCCAATCTGAAGCGGATCGAGGTCGAGATGCCCCACTCGCTCTTCCTCGCCCAAAACCACATCCGCACCGTTTGCACCCGCGAGCAGTTCGCCGCCGAGAAGTGTCCCGCTGGCTCTGTCTACGGCAAAGCCGTCGCCGAGACGCTGCTCTTCGACACACCGCTGCGCGGCAACGTCTACCTGCGCTCTTCTGAGAACAAACTGCCCGATCTCGTTGCCGACCTGCGAAGCGGCGCGATCCGCATCGTCGTCGAGGGTCGCATAGGGCCGGGCAAGCACGGCGGCATCCTCACCTTCTTCGACAACCTCCCCGACGCCCCGATCGACCGCTTCACGATGACGCTCTCGGGCGGTAGGCACGGGCTGCTTCAGAACTCCTCCAACATCTGCAACAACCCGCCGCTGGCGACGATCAGCGCCCTCGGGCAGAACAACATCGGCGCGCGATTCTCCTCGGAGCTGCGCGGGCAGTGCAAGAAGAAGGGGAAGCGCGGAGGTCGCCAATGATGGACCGCTTTCGACTTTGTGGTCGCCCTGGCCACCACAAACCCGGCAGCGCTCGGGTGGCGGGGATTGCCGCAATCATGGCGCTGGCGGGCACCGCCGCGCTCGCCCAGGCCGAGATCGCCCAGAAAGGCAACCTACGGGTAAGCGTCAGCGGCAAGCTCTCCCCAAAGAAGCTGCCACGGGAGGGAGTCGCCCCAATCGCGGTCTCGGTCGGCGGCAGAATCTCCACCACCGACGCCAGCCTGCCGCCGCAGCTGAAGACCCTGCGGATCGAGTTAAACCGCCACGGCAAGATCGACAACGTCGGCCTGCCGACCTGCAAGTACCCGAAGATCCAACCGGGGTCTTCTTCACGCGCGCTCTCCCAGTGCCGCTCCGCATTGGTCGGCAAAGGCTCCTTCACCGCCAACATCACCCTCGCCGGCCAAGAGCCCTACCCGACCAGCGGGAGGTTGTTGGTCTTCAACAGCCTCAGAGCCGGCAAGCCTGTCCTCTTCGGCCACATCTACTCCGCCAGCCCCTTCGCCACCTCCTTCGTGATCGTCTTCAAGATCCAAAGACTGCGCAAGGGCACCTACGGGATCGCCTTAAACGCCCCCCTGCCAAAGGCGATGGACGCCTGGGGCCGCCTCACCGGCCTCAACATGACCCTCAGCCGCCGCTACTCCTACAAAGGCAGATCTCACAGCTACATCAGCTCCGGCTGCCCGGCCCCCAAAGGCTTCACGCTCGCCTCCTTCCCCCTGGCTCGCACCTCCTTTGCCTTTGACGGAGGGACGAAGCTCAGCTCGGTCTTCACCAGCACGTGCAAGGTGCGGAAATGAAACAAAAAAGCTTCCATCGCCACCAAAGCGCCGCATTGAAGCGTTCTCCACACAGCGGCGCCTGAACAACACTCAACGAGTACCG
>DATMBX010000037.1:0-3383 GCA_035558955.1 Solirubrobacterales bacterium
AAGAACCGCCTCACCAAGCGCGCCGCCGACCAGGCGGGCGAGGAGCGCCTCTCCGAGTTGCTCGAGGGACCGACCGCGCTGACCTTCGTCCGCGGTGACACCGCGATGGCGGCGAAGGCGATCTCGTCCTTCAGCAAAGAGCACGAGGTCCTCGCCTTCAAGGGCGGCTTCATGGACGGGCTCACCCTCGACGAGGATAAGTTCAAGTCGATCGCCCGCCTGCCCTCCCGCGAAGTGCTGAACGGGCAGTTCGCCGGCGTCGTCGCCAGCCCGCTGACCGGCCTGGTCCGCGGCCTCGGCTCGATGATCGGCGGTCTGGCATCCCAACTTCAACAGCTTCAGACTCAAAAGGAGGAGCAGGCATAGATGGCAACTAAAACGTCAACAGAGGATTGGATCGAGGAGCTGAAAGGCATCTCGGTGCTGGAGCTCTCCGAGCGGATCAAGGCTCTCGAAGAGGAGTTCGGCGTCTCCGCGACCGCTGTCGCGGCAGCAGCGCCCGCCGCGGCCGGCGCTGCCGGCGACGGCGACGGCGGCGAGGAGGAGGCCTCCACGGTCGACGTCGTCCTCACCGAGGTCGGCGGCCAGAAGGTCCCCGTGATCAAGGTCGTCCGGGCCGCCACGGGGCTCGGCCTGAAAGAGGCGAAGGCCCTCGTCGACGAGGCGCCGAAACCGATCAAAGAAGGCGTCGAGCGCGAGGAAGGCGAGAGAATCAAGGCCGACCTCGAGGAAGCCGGCGCCACCGTAGAGCTCAAGTAGCCCCAGCCCCGGTGCAACGCTTTCCCCTCTATATAGGGGGATAAAGCGTTTCACCGGGGAGGAGCGCGGGCCAGGCGTGCCCGTGTGTTATTTTTTGCGGTCGCGCGCCTTTGCCCCTGGCTGCCGTAAACCCGCGCTCTAAACCGCGCTTCATATTCGTCCCTCCGATCGCCTGAGGAGTCGCCGACTTTGGCACGTTCGAACGCTGCCCCCGTAACCCGCAGGAGTTTCTCCCGACTACAGAATCCCCTCGAAGTCCCCCATCTGATCGATATCCAGCGCCGCTCCTTCGAGGAGCTGACTGACCCGAAGAAGGGGATGCTTCGGGAAACGATCAACGACATCTCCCCGATCGAGGACTACACGGGGAACTTGGCGATCGTCTTCGGCGAGTTCAGATTCGAGGACCCGGCGAACACGATCGAGGAGTGCCGTGAGAAGGACATGACCTACTCGCGGCCGCTGACCGCGACCGTCGCCTTCCAGAACAAAGAGACCGGCGAGATCCGCGAGCAGTCCGTCTTCATGGGCGACTTCCCGTGGATGACCGAGCGGGGCACGTTCATCATCAACGGCACCGAGCGCGTCGTCGTCACCCAGCTCGTGCGCTCCCCCGGCGCCTACGTGATGGCGCCCAAGGACCCCGAGAAACAGGTCTTCATCGCCAACCTGATGCCGGCCCGCGGCTCCTGGCTGGAGCTGGAGATCGACAAAAAAGGCCGCGTCTACGTCCGCATCGACCGCAAGCGCAAACTGCCGGTGACGGTGCTGCTGCGCGCGATGGGCTACGTCTCCGACGAACAGCTCCTCGAGATGTTCGACAACTCGGTCTACATCCGGCAGACGATCGCCGGCGACACCGAGGCGACGCAGACCGAAGAAGGCGCCCTGATCGAGCTGTTCAAGAAGCAGCGCCCGGGCGAGCCCCCCTCGGTCGACGCCGCCAAAAACCTGCTCGAGCAGCTCTTCTTCGACCCGAAGCGCTACGACCTCACCCGGGTCGGCCGCTACAAGCTCAACGCCCGCCTCGATCTCGACATCGACCTCGAGACCCGCGTCCTCACCCACGACGACATCATCGCCCTGGTCAAGGAACTGGTCAGCCTGCCGAAGCTGCTCGGCATCCCCGAGGATATCGACGAGGAGAACCCGATCAGAGACTACGCCGCGGAGGCGATCACCTACCCGCGTGAGCCGGTCTACGAGCACCTCGACGAGTACGAGCACTTCGGCAACCGGCGCCTGCGCACGGTCGGCGAGCTGATCCAGGAGGCGTTCCGCATCGGCCTCTACCGGATGGAGCGCGTGGTCCGCGAGCGCCTCACCACCGAGGACTCCGACGCGATCACCCCGCAGACGATCATCAACATCCGCCCGGTTGTGGCGGCGATGAAGGAGTTCTTCGGCTCCTCCCAGCTGTCTCAGTTCATGGACCAGACCAACTCCCTGGCCGGCCTCACCCACCGCCGTCGCCTCTCGGCGCTCGGCGCGGGCGGGCTGACCCGCGAGCGCGCCCCGATCGAGGTCCGCGACGTGCACCCGACCCACTACGGCCGGATGTGCCCGATCGAGACCCCAGAAGGCCCGAACATCGGCCTGATCGGCTCGCTCTCCTCCTACGCGCAGATCTCAGAGCACGGCTTCGTCACCACCCCCTACCGGGTGGTCAAGGACGGCGTCGTCACCGAGGAGATCGTCCACCTCGACGCGACCCAGGAAGAGGACATGGTGATCGCCCAGGCCAACGCCGAGGTCGACCCGAAGACCGGCAAGCTGAAAGGCCCCCTGGTCGTGGTCCGCGCCTCCGAGGAGGAGTACGCGACCGCCGCCCCCAAGGAGGTCCAGCTGATGGACGTCTCCCCGACCCAGATCTGGTCGGTGGCGACCGCCCTCATCCCCTTCCTCGAGCACGACGACGCCAACCGGGCGCTGATGGGCTCCAACATGCAGCGCCAGGCGGTGCCCCTGCTGAAGCCCGACCCGCCGCTGATCGGCACCGGCATGGAGCGCCGCGCCGCGGTCGACACCGGCGACGTCACCCTGGCCCGCAACGCCGGCGAGGTCGTCCACGTCGACTCCGAGCGGATCGTCGTCAGCGGCGGCTCGAAGAAAGACGAGTACCCGCTGCACAAGTTCATGCGCTCCAACCAGGGGACGATCATCCACCAGCGCCCGATCGTCAACACAGGCCAGAAGGTGAAGGAGGGCGACGTGCTCGCCGACGGCTCCTCCACCGCCGGCGGCGAGATCGCGCTGGGCAAGAACTGCCTGGTCGCCTTCATGTCCTGGGAGGGCTACAACTTCGAGGACGCGATCATCCTCTCCGAGCGCCTGGTCAAGGACGACGAGCTGACCTCGATCCACATCGAGGAGTACGAGATCGACGCACGCACGACCAAGCTCGGCGACGAGGAGATCACCCGCGACATCCCCAACCGCTCCGAGGAGAGTCTGCGCAACCTCGACGAGCGCGGGATCGTCCGCATCGGGGCCGAGGTCGTCTCCGGAGACCTGCTGGTCGGCAAGGTGACGCCGAAGGGCGAGACCGAGCTGACCGCCGAGGAGAAGCTGATCCGCGCGATCTTCAAGGAGAAGGCGCGCGAGGTCCGCGACACCTCGCTCAA